>JAAYQP010000262.1 GCA_012519195.1 Clostridiales bacterium
ACGTGATTTTTGCTATTATGCAAAAGTCTCAAATAGCTTTCCTTATCAGTTGCTATCATATTTTTAATTTTTGTAATGTTTTTATTGATAGTGGCCAAATCTGAGAGAATATCATTTATAACCGTCACATAATTGTTTATCAATCTATTGGTCTGAATATCTATATCTTTCCCACGAGCAAAATTATAGTTTGATATAAAATAGTCTTCGATTGCATCATCTTCCAAAATAATGCCATCAACTCGTTTGGCAAAGTTCTTTAGAACATCCTTGCTAGTTACATTATCATGATTGTTCTGTGCACCAGGGAACCTCATAGATTTTAATTCCGATAAATCAATGTTTGTTTTATAATCCATCTTGTCGCTCCTACCTATTGGTATCCAGTCTATTAAAATCAATAATATCCGGAAGATATCTTTTTAATAATATCAAGTGCGCTATCTGTAATAGTTGCTCCCTCATATGTCACAATGAGTTTTCCATTGTAATAATTGTCATATATCTCCTGCTTTTCAAGCCATCGCTTGTCGTAGCTTTCTACCCCCAGCATTCCTAAGTGCTCCCAATACAATTCTCTTCCTTCCGGCAGTATAATTGTAAAATCAGGTTCAATCCATTTACCGTTCTCGTACTCAAGCTTTTTTTCATACTCATAAGTAATGTCGTTTTCGGCAAGAAGGTTAGCAATAATAACCTCTGACTTACTCCTAACACGATCACCTTTCACAGTGGAATATATTCTGTTGAGCATGTGCTTTTCAACGCCAAGATATCTGCCTATTTCTTGATGAAGCTCGTTTGAAGATGTGTTGTCGGCTATTAAAAATACCAGATAATCAAGTAACCCATGTTTATATTCACGTTTTTCATCTATAGCACTTTGTATGTCATGCATTTTTGCTTCAGAAATCTCTTGTTCTATGACATCTACAATCAGCCGTCTATCTAATGGCTTAGTTGTAGTAGCCAGCCCCTTTACAACACTTTTATAAACTTTATTAACAATCGTCTTAACATCGACCTTTGATTTTTTGACAGTGGTAATCAGGTTTTTTGTTTTTGTACTATTTATAATATCTATAAGAGCTTTATCTTTTACATTTGTAATGCTCTTTAAATCAGAAAACCCTTTACACTCTATTTTTAATACCCCGCTGTTTAAATAATAAGGTAAACACTGCTTTACCTCTTCATCTTCAAAATAAGGCAATGTGTGCAGCCCTTCACCCTGCTTCGCAATTTTCTTGTATGTATTTACGAGCTTTTCAGCTGATGGGAACGAACCATCAATAAAATACTTACGCTTTACATCTATATTTTTATTTGTAAACAGTAAATAGGCATTAGCAACATTTCCATCGCGTGCAGCTCTTCCGACTTCCTGATAATACTGTTCCACAGATTCTGGTATCATAAAGTGAATAACAACCCTAATATCCGGGATGTCTATCCCCATGCCAAATGCATTGGTAGCAAATATTACATTGATTTCATTGTTCTTATACCTATCAATAATTTCTTTTCTTTCCTTGGCTGTCATCTCGCCATGGAAGCAAACAGATTTGTATCCTTTTTCATTAGCTTTGTCCGCAAGCTTTTCTACACCACGTTCACTGCCAATTCTATAAACGTAAATCAATATCTTCTCATTCTTATGTATTTTGATAATATCCCAAAGCTTATCTTCTTTTTCGTTCTCATTATTAAATTGAAGCACTTTTAATGATATTTCCGAACGCATGAGAAGGTTGTCTCGAATAATATTGGACTTATCAATTTTAAACTCCCTGCAAATATCTACAACTTCCTTGGGATTTAAAGTCGCTGTTAATGCAAGGATTCTAGGTTGTTTATCTCCAGCCTCATTGTATATACAATCCAAGAAGTCTGGTATACGCTTATAAAAAGGTCTGAAGCTGGTACCCCACTGGCTAACACAGTGCACCTCATCAATCGCAAGCATAGTTATTTCATTTTTACGTTCTCTAATGCAAAATTCAAATAGTCCATCAGTTGCAATCTTTTCCGGACTTACAAAGATAAATTTAGGGTTAATCACCTTATTTGCAAAATCCTTTAAAACTTTTGCTTGCTTTGCTGAATCCATGCCGCCATGAATTGTAAGCACTTCAAAGCCTTGTTCCGCAATTTTTTCAGATTGCTCATCAATTAGTGCAATTAGTGGAGAAATTACAATTGTTATTCCACCGGAAAGTATACCCGACATCCAATATATTAAGGACTTTCCCCCACCTGTTGGCATAATGCAAAGTGTATTATCTTTTTCAACAACGTTAGATATAACGCTTTTTTGAAAATCTTTCAGAGAGAATTTACTTGCCAGGTTAGGAAAATTCCTGCTAAAAGCTTCATCTATATTAAGCATATCCAAGTCCTCCGTCCCTTATCTGCTGTTTTAAGAAGGATATTTCCTCATCATGTTGCTCTGCCACAAAAGTAAGAAAAGCATCTACGATTATGTAGCGGTATTCCGGATCAAGGTAAACATTATTTTCATCTGCTTTTTGTTTTAACATCTGGTAAATCTGATGAGCATAAAATGTGAATAATTCATATGGATAAAAATAATTCTGCTGCGTAATGCTTTTATCCACATCAATCATTAGAAATTCCGAGTCTTGCTTACAGTCAAAAGTCTTCTTATCAGATAAATACCAAAGTGCCCATATAGCATCCCTGCTCCTGTTTGGAAATAAAGCAGGATAAACCTTATAAAGCATATGACTTTTTATGCCCCCGCCTATAACTCCATAAACTGTATAGTCTTCCGTATCCAAATCGCTCACTTTTAAATCCTCATAGCAGTTAATTTGGTCATAGGTATCTTCGTCATAAAAGTTACTGTAATATTCCTCAGCAAAATAGCACAGATTACTTACAACTGTAAGCAGCTCGTTTGAATCTGAAATATTAAAATCTCTTTTATATTTTTCTAACTCTTTAGCAGAGCTAAAGAGGGTATGATGTATAATCGGGCATTCCTTTTTCAGTACTGTAGACTTGAAATATTGAGGATCATCCTCATATTCTTCAAGAGCTTCCTGGTCAAAGATTGCAATATATTTTTCTCTATCTTTTTCAAAGTTCTCTATAGCTTCTACTATGATGTTCTTAAACTTTTTAGCAACGTCAACATTCTTTTTTGATTTAACCTTTTGCACTCCTAACTTTTCAGCAATTTTTTGTATATCTTGCTCTGACACACCATAGCCAGCTTCAAGCATTATAAAGTCTTTAAAGTATTCAGGAAACCTAGCCTTAATTACCTCAAGCACTTTTTCAATATGTTTGTGTTCATAACAAACGGCTTCTACTGACCGTTCTTCTTGATGCCTATACATACATTTTCTCCCCCTTTAATTATTAATCTCGTTTCTATCCATTAACTCCCAAAATCCATTACTTGTGCAATGCTAACCATTTCATTAAGTATGGCCGATCATTATTTGTTGGCACTTCAAACCATTCAGAGCAGAGGAAATATTCTTCCCCGTATATTTTAATTGGTGCAGAATAATATCTTGCAGGGCTTTTCCCTTGAGTTAAAGCTGCTTTCTGCAGAAGCGGATATTGAATATCAAAGGTTTCTTTAGAATATTCCTTGGTTTGCATTTTCTCAACTTCTTCTTTAGAAACCTTGCCCTCTTCAAGCATTTTTCTAAGAACAGTCCTAACAATAACTCCAATTTTCATTTCCTCTAGGCCGTCTATTCCTTGTGATTCAATCACATCTAGATTAGGTGTAACTTTCCTTGTAGTAATTGACCTTTGTGATGCAGCCTGCTTTGGTCTTTTCCCTGCAAATAAATTGTACATCTGTAAACTACGCATAAATAATTCTGATGTATCAGCCACATCCCCAATTACATTTAATACTGGTTCAAGTATTTTCTCAGCGAAATCATCATTTCCTATAATGCGTATTTTATAGTTTAATCCTATATCTCTTAATACAAGATTGATGTCACCAATGCAATTCATTAAATCTTGCTCTACCGAAGGATTGATTTTCGGCGATGTAAAAATAATCGTTCCGGTGCTGAAGCCAAAGTATCCATAAATGCACATTGCTGTTCTTAAGCATTTCTTTATAACCCTTGTCACTGTTTCATCCTTTGAGCCATAATTCAAACCAGCTTCATGAAATGCAACATCAATGGCATATATATGGCTTTGATTTTCCTCATAACTGATACCTATCACATCAATTTCAGCTTGGCCAATAAGCTGATCAAGCGACTTATTTCCTTTAAAAATGTCATATCCATATTTTTGAGAAAACAACTCGCTGGAGGTTTTCATCAATTGCTCTAAATCATCTTTATTTTTTAAT
This sequence comes from Clostridiales bacterium, assembly GCA_012519195.1. Classification (GTDB taxonomy): domain Bacteria; phylum Bacillota; class Clostridia; order Lachnospirales; family Lachnospiraceae; genus Mobilitalea. Next base: position 4,358 of record JAAYQP010000262.1, read on the forward strand.
TCCCATTTATACGAATGCTTTCCAGTTTGTTTGAACAAGCTGACATTCTTTAATGTGTTTTAGCCATGATAAAAGTAAAGATTCGCCTATTTCAATTTTCATCCCTTACCCTCATTTCCTACTTCAACAACCAGCTTAATTTTTTATAACTTCTTATATAGCTGCTGCTTTGAAGCGGTTTTATCAATAGGAACAATATTTTGATGGGAGAAACCGTTATTAGTTGCCATTATAAAGCCCTCTAATAATTTAATAGGAATGAATCAATAACTCTTGGTGTTACCGTCATCCCAAACTGACTTTTCACATGTTCTTGGAATGTAAAAAGTCTAATAACAAGTTCTATGTATTCTTTATCTCCAAATGGAGCAAGTGAAGCTCTAAGCTGTTTATCCGGCATTACATAGCTTTTTGCCCCTTGAATTGCTCTACTATCAAAAATATAAAACATATTCGGCACATGAAAATGTAGATATTTTGATGCCAGCGAACGGTTATTATGACCAGAAATATCCGAAAAGACATTGGTAAGAAATAAATGCGTGTCTATAATTTCTTTTAAATTATCTATAGTGATGGTATCGTATTTCTTGAGTTCATTGATACGCATATCTAATTCTTCGCCAGCTTTCAACATCTTGGGTGCAACTACGTTAAAATAGAAATCATCTCCAGAATCTGTTTCATTAACATTTTTCCGTCTTTCTATAGCCGCCGCGTAAGATCTCCCAATAAGCCATATTTTGCCTACAATAACATCAGCTTTATTGTGATCAGGGTTTTTACGGCACATTTCGTATAGTATTTCATTACCAAAGCTCCACCCATTCCCGGCAATACATTTTTGGATATCTTGAATTGTGATTTCTTTCTTTATTAACAATTTTCCACCCTCTAACCATTACTAAATCTATCTATCAAAGCAAAAATATAAGCGGTATTTCTTGATTTTCTACTGACCTCATGTCTAACTCCCGTTTCCCCATTAACCCAGCGATCATAATATGAATGAACAAATAAGAAATCTTTCTTTGATATTGCCCTTTGCATCGATAATTCGCTGGAAGGTGTGTTGTCAATAGCCCTACCAACGTACAACCTTCCATCACGGGATGATGCTGTAAACCAAAGACCGGTTGTAGTCTGTACTTCTTCTCCCGAAGATGAAAGTCCTGAGATAACGGTATTCCATAGTGCTTCACCTTTCATTACTCTACACCTTCCTTTAATTTGATATAGTTACCGGGAAGAGCCTCGAATA
>JAAYQP010000263.1 GCA_012519195.1 Clostridiales bacterium
ACAATATCACCGCAAACGAAGAATTAGAAGATATAACAACAGCTAGCGAAACGATTGAGGAGGCTTCGGCCAATACATTAGGGAAACCTATTCTTACTGCACCGGAGCTGGAATTAATCTATAATTGTGAAGAGGTTAATTATGAAGCTTATATTCCGGAAATGGTTTTTGATAGCAAGATTGAGGCAAGGTTAGATATTGAAAATCCGGATCTCGAGGTTAAGGCAAAAGCTGCGATCCTTATTGACGCAGATACGAATGAGGTTCTCTATTACAAAAATCCGATAGAACCAGTATTTCCAGCAAGCACATCAAAGCTTTTGACCTGTCTAGTAGCCTTGGATTGGTGCAAGGAGGATGAGAAGGTGACCATTGGTGAAGAAATTAATATGAGGGCACCGGATTCCTCTATTGCCAATATAAAAGTTGGTCAAGTATTAACGATACGCAATTTGCTGGAAGGTATGCTACTTCCCTCTGGAAATGATGCTGCCTATGCTACAGCAGCTTATGTCGGTAGAAAATCTTTAAATAATATGGCAGCTTCCGATCTTGATGCTGTCAAAGAATTTGCAAGGTTGATGAATCTAAAAGCTAAGGAATTGGGGGTTAAGAATTCCTGCTTTAAGACACCGGATGGATATGATGCACTAGGTCAATATACCACAGCTTACGATATGGCACTGATCGGACTTGCCGCTTTGAGGAATAAATCGATTCTTGAAATAAGCCAAAAAAGCCGTTCTCGTAATATATTTGCTAGTGGAGAAGATATCACATGGCCGAATACAAATTCTTTAATAAATAAAAATAGTCCAAGATACTATTCCAAAGCAATCGGATTAAAAACCGGAACCAGCACTATGGCAGGAAAATGTCTGATCGCAGCTGCTACTGATAATGGCCGGGAAGTCCTATGTGTAATCATGAACTCCTCCTCTTCTGGAAGATATGAAGATGCAAAAGCTTTGTTACAATATGGTTTAAATAATACGAATTAATTAATAAAGAGGGATAGCCATTGAATAAAAGGATGGAGGATAAGTATGGAAAACAATCAAATCTATGAAGAGAAAAAGATTGATATAGATTTAAATCAATCAGATACCGATAATAAGAGATTACTAAATCGACTCGGACTGGCATTATCTTTAATGGCAGCAGCGATACTATTTTCACAATTTATATTAGGATCCATATTAAAGATATATTTTCCGGGTTCGGAAAAGGAACAATGGTATACTTGGACCCTTACCGGAGTTTCTGTGGTATTGGTTGGACTTCCGACCTTCTACGGAGTAACAAGAAAAATACCGGTTTCTGCTCCAAAACAAATACAAAAGTTAAGACTTTCTCAGTTTATCGTAATCTTTCTAATCTGTGCTGCGGCTATGTATGTAACAAATTATATCAGTGTATTTATTAATTTTATGATTGCAATCATTAAAGGGGATGATCTTTTAAATCCAGCACTTGATGCGATCTATGCTGGGAACTTTTGGATTACCTTATTATATACAGGAATCGTAGCACCAATAGTTGAGGAACTAATTTTCCGAAAAATTTTGCTAGATAGGGTACGTAAATTTGGCGATCTACCGGCTATCTTATTAACCGGAATTGCATTTGGTCTATTCCATATGAATTTAGCCCAAATACTATATGCAACAGCCTTAGGTATTATCTTTGCCTATGTTACGATAAAGACCAATACAGTCCGTTATTCCATCCTTTTGCATGTGATGATTAATGTAATCGGTGCTACAATCGCTCCGTTGGCTGTAAAAGCGGAAAATTTGCTATACATAGTAATACTTATGATCTGGGTATTTGGTTCGATTGCAGCAGGAGTTACCCTTCTAATTGTAAATAGAAAAAAGATCACTTTAGAACAGGGAGAGATTGTGGTAGGGAAAAAATCTATATATATCCTGAATGCTGGAACGATATTATTTATCCTGATCAGCTTCTCGATGACCCTTTCTCTTATTCTTGCTTAATCGGCCTAGTTCGTTTAAAATGCTAGATGAAGGGGAATTACCCTTAAAGTGGAAGTGGATATAAAAGCAAAGTTACTTAATAAACCAACCATAAGTTTTAGAAGAAAGGAGATCGTTTATGAATAATTTTACATTCTACAGTCCAACTTATTTTGTATTTGGGAAAAATACAGAGAATCAGGCTGGCCATTATGTGAAACGCTTTGGCGGAAGTAAGGTACTTATCCATTTTGGTGGAGGATCTGTAGTTCGATCCGGATTATTAGACCGTGTAAAGGCATCTTTGGAAAAGGAAAATATAAAATATGTTGAGCTTGGGGGAGTACAGCCAAACCCTAGAAGTGGGCTGGTCTATAAAGGAATAGATCTCTGTAAACAGGAAGGTGTAGATTTTATACTCGCCGTTGGTGGAGGAAGTGCAATTGATTCAGCCAAGGCAATTGCAGCTGGTGTGAAATATGACGGAGACTTCTGGGACTTCTATGAAGGAAAAGTTATTGAAGATGCATTACCAGTGGGTACGGTATTAACCATTGCTGCTGCAGGAAGTGAGGGATCTGGAGATTCCGTTATCACAAAGGAAGAGGGAATGTTAAAAAGAGGTGCTAGCGGAGAAGCAATAAGACCGAAGTTTTCCATCCTCAATCCTGAGCTGACACAAACATTACCAGCTTATCAGACAGCTGCTGGTGCAACCGATATAATGGCTCATGTTTTAGAAAGATATTTTACCAATACCCAGGAAGTAGAAGTTACTGATCGCCTATGCGAAGCGATTCTTTTAACTATGGTGAAAGAAGTTCCGAGGGTCATTGCAGATCCCAATAATTATGATGCAAGAGCAAATATTATGTGGGCTGGTATGGTGGCTCATAACAATCTGGTCGGGGTAGGTCGTGAGCAGGATTGGGCCAGTCACAATATAGAACACGAATTATCTGCCTTGTATGATGTAGCCCACGGTGCAGGACTTGCGGTTATCTTCCCAGCTTGGATGACCTATGTATATAAGCATGATGTAAATCGTTTTGCCCAGATTGCGGTACGAGTCTGGGGATGTCAGATGAATTTTGCAAATCCGGAGGTAACAGCATTAGAGGGAATTGAACGTTTTAAACAATTTCTAACCTCCATAGGTATGCCAATTAACTTTAAAGAATTGGGAGCAAAAGAAGAGGATATCCCGGTAATGGTTGAGAAACTAGGATTGGGAACAGAAGGAACCTTAGGAAGTTTCCTTCCATTAAAGAGTAAGGATGTTGAGCAAATTTACAGACTGGCATTATAGATGTAATAAAATAAACTAGTCTGTTTCATTATGTTGGCAAACAACCTGCCTTTATGTAGATTTTGGCAGGTTGTTTTGCAATGTTCTCTAGCAAGCTATGCGATAAATAACGTAGATTGTAAATAAAATGGATTCAATTATATTTAGAAAATATGAGTTATTTCACTAAGGAAGGAGCTATACCATTGACAGATCTACTCGTAAAATTGTTTGTTAAAAATTATAAAAATGTTGAAAATCCAAGCGTAAGGTCTGCCTATGGTATCCTTTCAAGTATAGTAGGCGTGATTTGTAATTTGATACTCTTTGGTATTAAGCTTACTGTGGGTATCATTATAAACAGTATTTCGGTTATGGCGGATGCATTTAATAACTTATCCGATGCAGCCTCCTCGATTATTAGCTTTATCGGAGTGAAATTAGCAGAAAAGCCGGCGGATAAGGAACATCCATTTGGGCATGGTAGATTTGAATATATTGCAGCTTTGGCAGTATCCTTTCTGATATTACAGGTTGGCTTTACCTTATTTAAAAATTCTTTTACCAAAGTACTGCATCCGGAATCCGTTCATTTTAACCCTATACTAACAGGTATCCTTTGCATATCCATTTTGGTTAAGGTATGGTTAATGCTTTTTAATCGTACCTTAGGTAATCGTATCAATTCGGCGGTTATGAAAGCAACCGCAGCAGATTCCCT
>JAAYQP010000264.1 GCA_012519195.1 Clostridiales bacterium
ACCCCAGATAAATAAAGGTTTTGAAGGAAAAAAGGGGTGTCAGACTTGACACTACCTCCTGGATATCGGAGGTCAGGATATGAAACGTATGCGCATTAAAAATGGGACCATAGACAGTGTCTTGCTAAATGAAGCCTGTTCCTCCGGTTGTGGCTCCTTTCTAGAGGGTTTTGCCGCATCCCTTAATATACCCATAGAGGAGTTTGCAAAAGAAGCACTTTTCTCGGAAGCTCCGGTAGACCTTGGAACAAAATGTACGGTCTTCATGAATTCCAAGGTAAAACAGGCACAAAAGGAGGGAGCGAAATTATCGGATCTGTCCGCTGGGTTATCCTATTCTGTAGTCAAGAATGCTCTGTTTAAGGTAATTAAAGTTCGCGATACCAAGGATTTAGGAAAACATATCGTTGTTCAAGGAGGGACATTCTATAATGATGCCGTACTGCGATGCTTTGAGATTATTTCCGGTAGACAAGCGATAAGACCGGAGATCGCAGGCCTTATGGGTGCCTATGGTGCTGCTTTAATCGCTAAGGAGCGATTCCAGGAAGGCGAGGTCACTTCACTACTGCCTAAGGCTTCTTTAATGGACTTTTCTATACGGTCGACAAACCGTCGATGTGGAAGATGCACCAACCAATGTCTGCTGACCATAAACCGCTTTTCCAATGGGGAAACCTATATTGCCGGAAATCGTTGCGAGCGGGGGCAAGGATTGGATAAGAGGAGTAGGGAAGATATACCTAATCTTTATCACTATAAATATGAAAGAACCTTTCATTATACCCCGTTAAAACTGGAGGAGGCAGAGCGAGGTGAAATAGGAATTCCCAGGGTTATGAACCAATATGAAAATTATCCCTTCTGGTTTACCCTCCTAACTAATCTTGGTTTCCGTGTTATACTCTCGGATCCATCCAGTAAGAAATTATATGAGCGAGGTTTGGAAACCATCCCTTCCGAATCCGCTTGCTATCCTGCGAAACTGTGTCATGGACATATCTTGAATCTGATTGATCAAGGTGTTACCACGATTTTTTATCCTTGTGTTGTTTATGAAAAGAAAGAATATCAAGAAGCTGAAAACCACTATAATTGCCCGGTTGTCACTTCCTACCCAGAGGTGATACGCAATAATATTGATGAATTAAAAATAAAAAACATAAGAATAATGACGCCATTCTTTTCTCTGGAAAATAAAAAGGTCCTTATAAAAAGGGTCGCAGAGGAATTCGCTAGCTTTGGTGTGACCTTTAAGGAAGCAAAAAATGCTGTAATAAAAGCCTATCAGGAATGGGAAGAATATAAAAATGAAATACGAAGAAAGGGGAAGGAAACCTTATCCTATTTGAAAAGAGAGGGGAAGAAAGGAATCGTACTTTGTGGCAAACCCTACCATGTCGATCCAGAGATTAATCATGGAATTGCAGATTTGATCGTTTCCTATGGACTGGCTGTCTTAACAGAGGATAGCATCTCTGATCTAATGCCTCTTACCTATCCCATCCGAGTAGTCGATCAATGGGCATACAATTCAAGATTATATCGGGCTGCTAGTTTGGTTGCAGAGGAATCTTGCCTAGAGCTGATACAGTTAAATTCCTTTGGCTGTGGCTTAGATGCAGTCACGACGGATCAAATGGCAGAAATTCTATCAGCTTCCGGTAAAATGTATACCATGCTTAAGATTGATGAAGGGAATAATCTTGGTGCAGCAAAGATACGGATTCGATCCTTGAAGGCTGCGATAGAGGAAAGGGAGCGGAATAACTATAGGCCGGTGGTTACCGAGGAAACTTATAGGAAACCTGTATTTACCAAGAAAATGCGACAAACCCATACCATTTTGGCACCCCAGATGGCACCGATTCATTTTGAACTGGTTCAAGAAGCCGCAAGAAGCTGCGGGTATCAATTGGAAGTACTTCCTGCTATGGATAAAACCGCAGTGGATGAAGGACTTAAATATGTAAATAATGATGCCTGCTATCCTGCCATCATAATGATTGGACAAATTGTTCAAGCATTGAAATCTGGTAAATATGATGTTAGCAAAACTTCGGTAATAATTACGCAGAGCGGAGGTGGATGCCGGGCAACCAATTATCTTGCATTTTTAAAATTAGGACTACAGCAGGCAGGATTTTCTGAAGTACCGATTATCTCACTAAATACGGTTGGACTGGAAAAACAACCAGGATTTAAACTGTCCCTTGGACTGATTAACCGAAGCATTATGGCAATTATTTTGGGGGATCTTTTCATGAGAGTTCTCTATCGGACAAGACCATATGAGATATTCGAGGGTTCTGCTGATTTGCTCTATGAGAAATGGAAGGAAGTCGCAAAGGAGACAATTACCAGTGGTAGTATGAGGCGG
>JAAYQP010000265.1 GCA_012519195.1 Clostridiales bacterium
AGAGATGGATATTTAAGGGGAAGAAGAAAAGCATAAAAATGGTTTAATCCTATCTCGAATTCAACCATTTTATATCTCTTATACTTGATTATTTATCATAAGTCAGAACAATGTCAAAAGTATGGCTTTTCTGATCTTTGCTAATAAAATGCAATTAACCATTAATATATCTTACGCATTTCACCGGGGTTCGATAATACATGTTAGAAATCTTAATACCATCTCTTTTGTTACTTGCATGTATAATTTTACCGTTTCCAATATAGATGGCTACATGATTAATGTAATTACCATTTCCATAGAAAACTAAATCACCAGGTTTTAATTGCGAAGTTGATATACGAGTACCCCGACTTGCTTGTGCTCTGGAGGTTCGATCGATAGATATACCGAACTTCCTATAGATCTGTTGCGTAAATCCGGAACAATCTACACCTCTACCTAATGTAGTACCGCCCCACACATATCTGTCACCTAGATATTCTTTGGCTTTATTGACCAAGCGGACACGTAAAGAAGAAACGCCAGAACCGTATTCTAATTCTTCCATAGATAGGGCTTTCTTTAACTGATAGGATAGATCAACGTATTCCTTTGCCACATAACCAATGGTACCCTCTTCCCGTTCATCACTATCCAGGCTAACCTTAACCCACTTGTTGTGTTCAGCTCCATAATTGGCTACCAAAGCATCTAGAACTAAGAGCTCTTCTCCCTTAGCTACTTGATCTAATATTCTTGCATCTACTGAGGGATGCTCTCTTACTCGTAGTCCATTGGAATTAGAAATTGCAACATAATCCCCAACTTCTGATGCAAGCTTAGTTGCTTCCAAGCCAGTGATCAAGTATTCACTTTTTACATAACCAGTAACTTTTCCTGAAGTAATCTTGGTCCAGCCACTTCCCTTATCTTCCTCAATTATTTCACAACCAGCATCTTTAGGAAGCTTTCCAAGGATTTTGTTTCCTTCTCCGGGACCGGAGCGAATTAAAAGGTTCGTATCGACATCAGCAATACCGAGATTGGTAAAACCTGGGAACGGTATCTGATCACTCGATAAGGTGGTTATTGAGGGAGAATCAGTTTCAAAACTTTTCGTAAATTTATCATAAGTAAAACCGGCTACACCTTCTTCGAAGGCTTTTGCAGTTTTAGGATTTGCTGCTAAAATCATTACCCCTGTAATACAGACTAAGGAGAATTTCAGAAGCTTATTTTCCATCAAATTATCCTCCAACGATTTTCTTGTCCCCGCAAATAATACTTATCGTCCCTTATGTAAGTAAATTTGAAATAATTATTACATAATTATTAAATATGTTACGAGTGTATTATAGCAAACCCATAATTGTTTGTCAACTCTATGTCAGAATTATTTCAAAAAATAGGCAATTCTTACAAAATCATAATTTCGCTAAAAAAATCAATTTTATGAGGCTTGTCCCAATAGTACTCATAGGATGATTTATTGAAATGACAATCTCCTTCAAAGGTGCTTACAGGAAAATAAGCTGCTTCCAAAACCCAGTTTATGAAGCAGCTTATTTAACATGGTGAAAGTTATCCATTTTGTCACAGACGGAGGTAATAGACCTTGGTTGCTTGCTTTGTCTTTATATCGATAAGCGATTGGGTTAAAAGATGATACAAATCAAACCACCATTGCTTTCATTGATGATCTTTTGCATGGATTCTTGTAGTTTGAGCTGACTCTCATCGGATAGCTTATTAATCTTAGTATGAATACCATCGTCCACTAACTGGCGTATGGTCTTTCCAAAGATATTGGTTTCCCAGATTCCTTCCGGATTTTCCTTGGAATTTTCATTAATATAGGCGATTAGATCCTTCGCCTGTTGCTCTGTACCGACGATTGGTGCAACTTCTGTCAGAATGTCAGCTTTAATCATGTGGATGGAAGGAGCTGTTGCTTTAATTTTAACGCCATATTTATTTCCATGCTTTAATACCTCAGGCTCCTCGATGGAGATCTCTTCTTTTACAGGAGATACAACTCCATAACCTTTTGCCCGTACTTGATCAATAGCATAGGCTACCTTTTCGAATTCCGTTTTTTTCGCAGCCAATTCCTTTAAGGTTGAGATCAATTGGTATTCACCACTAATCGGTACACCTATTAAATCACTAAGGATCTGGTAATAGTACATATCATCGAATTCTACATTGACTTCTACCGTACCATTTTGCATATCTAGTTTGTCAACCTTGAAGCGTTTGACATATTTACTATCGGAATCTAGGCTTTGTTTTTTCGCATCTTTGATCTTTGATATGTTATGGAATAGTTTTTTAACTGATGTAATTAGATCAACCTTTAGCCAATGCTCTTGAGGTAGCATCTCAGCCCATTTAGGCATATAGAAATCAATTTCTGTAATTGGGAAAACAGAAAGAATATTTTCCATGATACGAGTAATGTCTTCTTTCTTTAATTGCTCTGCATTAACCGGCATTACTGTAACATCATATTCTTCTGCTATCTCCTCAGCAATTCTTATCGTATCATTGGAATATGGTTTATTCGTATTCAACAATACGATAAAAGGTTTTCCGAGACGTTTTAATTCTTCAATTGTCCTTTGCTCTGGTATTTTATAATTGGACCTTGGCAATTCACCAAAACTACCATCGGTCGTTACAACGATTCCTATAGTAGAATGATCGGCGATTACTTTTCTGGTTCCAATCTCGGCAGCCTGAGTAAATGGGATCTCATGATCATACCAAGGAGTTTTCACTAATCTTTCATGCTCGTTTTCTATATGGCCGGAGGCTCCGTCCACCATGTAACCAACACAATCGATTAATCGTATCTTTATATCCGATTTTTCATCTAAAGTAATTTTGGCAGCTTCCTTTGGAATAAATTTGGGCTCTGTGGTCATGATGGTTCTACCAGCAGCAGCCTGTGGCAATTCATCAATGGCTCTTTCTTTGCTATGGACATCTTCAATATTTGGTATTACTAAGAGATCCATAAATCTCTTAATAAAGGTAGATTTTCCTGTTCTAACTGGCCCTACCACACCTATGTATATTTCACCGCCTGTCCTAGCCTGAATATCATTATAAAAATCAAACTGCCCTAACATCTGTCAACCTCCTTATGGTTATAGTTAAAGATATGCTGTTTAATTTCATTCTATGATATTTGATA
>JAAYQP010000266.1 GCA_012519195.1 Clostridiales bacterium
AGGAGTCGCAATCTCCTCATCGATGTTAGCATTACCACCTTACAAATATGCAGGTTGGTGTATGGTCATCGAGCTAACCCTCTACCATAACTCTAAATAAGAAGTACTAATTATTTTATTTACAAAATAATGGTATCATAAATGATTACAAAATGCAAATATTATTAAATTAAATCTGGAAATGCTTCTAATTTTTCTATTGCTTGATCCAGACTATTTACAAAGAAAATATCTTTACCATGATTACATTCATAAATAAAATCATGCAAGGGCTTGCTTGTGTATTTTGAATAGTCTCCAACAAGAGTTCAAATACTCTAATAAGAAAACCACCAATCAAGGTAATTCCTCAATTGATGGTTTCATATTATTAAGCAGTTTTCGGTCTTATTACGGCCCTTGCCAATTCTTCAAATTTATCTCGTAAATGCGGTGGACTCCACTCTGGGCTTCTACAGATAAAAACATAATCAAATGTTTCATTTGCTATAGATTTGATATCCGTAGTATGCTCAAAAGGAAATTCTCCTTCTAGACTATTGATCTGTGAATCTTTTCTTCTTATCCATCTTACTTTCGTATTTGGTCTTTCTTCAATTAATCTTCTTAGCCAATTACCACAGTTATAATTATCTCCACCTGTATAGTAATGATAGTAATCATGATGAAAATCTATGTTTACTATTCTTAATTGATTTTTCCAAGGTATTATATCAATTAATTTCTTTATGTATTTATGGGTATCTGCCTTATAGAAATGTTTCTTATGGATGTTTAATAAGTGCAAGAAGTTCTTCAAGAAATAATATTCGTCTATTACGCCTACTTCCTTAAGCTTTGGATATTTCAAATATCTTTCTTTCCACATGGATTTGAGCCTATCCTTAGGTATCTCATCACTTCCTACCGGAAAATAAAGATCTCTTTCAGCTGAAGAAGCATCAATAAAATAATCAAAATCAATACTTAATATTCCTACCATATTATCGCCTCCTAAATTGTGAAAACATTAATTTGTTAGAGAATATTAATCATGATTATTAATATTATATACCTTTATAACTTCTTTTCCAAGCAAACTGGCATTTGCTTAGAATAATTTGTTTTTTAAGAAATCAGCCAATACACTATTATTATTCATAGCGTAGTCATATAAATTCAATGCGATATCTCCGCCAACATGTGCCACTTTGTTTGCAATCCAACCACCAACATAATCACCAAGTATACTACCAGCAAGCGCTCCGCCAGTAGCACCTACTACCGTTGTAGCACCAGCCCCTGGCCCTGTTGGTGCACCGATAGTCAATCCTGCAGCTGCACCGATTTCTCCGCCGATGTAAGCACCAGCAATCATACTAGCACCATGGATCAACATTCTTATGGAGTCTTCCCCCATTTTACGAATATCAAACCAGTCTCTAGGGAGCTTAGAAACAGGATCATAATATGCTTTTAATTGTGACTCTGGATTACTTGTTACCCAATCTGTATATGAAATAATCGAATCTAAAATTTCCATATACATTGGAATTTCACTAACAAACTCATGATATGAACTCTGCAATTCTGTTGGTAAATACTCTTTATCTTCTTCGTAGTTTCTAAGCACTATTACTGCATCTTGCATCTCTTGTAGCCAAACCATGGCCCTTGACATTTTCACGACTTGCGATGGCACAACTTTATATTCATTTTTATCAAATACATTCATCCAGTTTTCTGGATTTGTCGTAGAAACCACTGTGGTTGTGGTCATATACTCATATCGAGATCTAAATAAGCCTTGCTCTTCCTTTGGCAAATCTATAAATCTTAATTCTCTGATAATCCCGTCTTCTTCAAGCATTACCAATCCTTTTTCTTCAAGATACTTACTCTGCAAGTAAGTTTCAAAATTGTCATCTTTCTTTCTGATTTCCTCCAACATGGTAAAGATCTTATCATATGTAGCAACTGATCTATTAGAAGCAAAAGCCACCGATATCGGTGTAATCATTAGGCACATTAAAATTAGTACTATTACTTTTTTCATTCTTCTTCTCATTTCTGTAAAATCAATCAAGTCGTATGTTTTTCTATTTCCTCAAGAACTTTATAAATATTTTTATAGAATATGGTATTGCTATCGAGATATTCCATAGTATTTTCTATGTAAGTAGACATATCCTCGATTTCATATTTCTTCGGTGGAAGCATATTTTCTTCAACGATACTTTTAATTGATGTGATCATCTTCTCATCCAATTCTTTAGGAAACTTAGAGATATAATGATAAATATTCGAAATCCGAACAACCGGTACATCACATTCGTTTATAATCTCTACATTATCATTGGCCATAACAATCAGTGGCTTTATATGTAGGTAATCATGATATCCTAATTTCTTTAACTCCTGATTTATTAATTTTTGCTTTAATCCTATATGTCGGTAGGTCTGCGATGTAACATTTTGCATGGGCTCAGAAGAATTATTATAAATCTTAACCCATCTTCCGTCTTTCTCTATTTTGATTTTGAACTTACCCGAGCTTCCCAAATTCTTAACTTCTATAGCAAACACACCAAAAGGAGAAATAACTAGATTATCCGTCTCAACAGAATTACCTTCCACTTCAAATCTGACATTGGGAATATTTAGAAGCAGATCATCATACAAGGCCAATTCTTCATTAACTTTATTTTCTCCATCCAAACCTACTCCTGTGGAAAACTGATCCAAGGAGTACATATCGCTCTTTTCTAAAAAATAGTTGTGATATTGTTGAAGTATATTTATGTTATTGACAAGATTACTTTTGATATGTAAATCATCTAATATATCTACATGAACCTTAGTACTTAATTTCTTATTTAAGTCTTGAATTTCATTTAATAGATTGATAAAAGGGTGTATAAGGGCATTCATATTGGAGAAATCCACCTTATAATTGGTCTTTAAAAACTCCTGGAGTTCATTCAGATATTTCTTTCTATCATCATTGTTTACCAATAATTTTTGATTATTGTCTGCAAAGCTTAAGATTGGTAGATTGCCTGCAGCATCGGATAAAACACTCTTATAGCTGTTATATACTTTCGTATTGTGCTTCCTGCTTTCCTTTTCTACCCTTACTTTCTCCTCTGCAATTTGTAAATCATATAACTTGCTTACAGAACTGGAGTAACATCTAAATAATATTACACATGTTATTGCAACACCTAATATTCCGACAGGGAATAAATATATTTGGATTACATTGATTATTGTTAAAGCGATCATCAAAGTAATCAATAAATTAATGATTAACCTTTGTTTATACATTCCTTCTAATTTTCTCATAAACTTACCTCTTTATCTAAAATGAATAGAATATAAAATCAACCATGCGATGATCTTCATCTGCTTTACGATAAGTGGATATTTTAATAAAAGTATAATTTTTACCTGAATCTATATCTAAGTAATAATCCATTCCAATCGCTAGATCTTCTATTCCTTCTTGATTAAATATCTCTGCAATTTTATTATCAATCGCTTCTCGATTAATTATAACATTTGGATAATCTTTGAAATACTCATCCAAACCAGCTTTCATTGCCTCACCGTAAGCGGTATTAATATTCTTTGTCTCATACACTCTTCTGACTGTGGCTAGTCCATACTGAGCCTTCATATGATAAACTTCACTAACCCCTTCATTCTTTATTACATCCCAGCTTACTTTAACACTTTTGCTTTTATGATCGCTATTAAAGTAATATATCATGGGAGTACCATCGAATTCTCTTAAGCATAATCCTTCCAATGAATCCATCTTTGAATTAAACCAATGACTTAATGATATCTGGGGTATAATTAGAAATAAAATGAAAACTAAGACGAAACAGATATAGTGCCGCATATTGCGTGGATACATTTTAAACATTTGTAAATCAGTCCTCTCTTATCTCTTAAACTAAAGTAGTCGAAAACTAGTAACTTGTTGGTTCATGAACAAGCAGATAAAAACTATTAAACCAATTATTTCATCAAGTGTCAATATCGAAAAGTCAGTCTGTTAAAACGATAAATCATGGTTTTACTATTTAATTAACACATTAATATGAAGTTTCCCTATCTTGGATATCTCTTGTCCTGAATTAGAAATCCCCTAGAATAGATTTTCTCTATTCTAGGGGATGGTATATATATTAATATAAGGGGGTAATATATAATACCCTATTTCATTTGCTCAGCACGCCCTGATTTCTTTTAGATAGAACTCCCGGCCACTGATTACTTCAAATTCTTCACTCTGACAGGCTGGACAAACTTTCCCATGTTCAAATATCGGGTAAACTTTACCACAATCCTGGCAAATTCCATTGGCTTTGAGCACTTCTATCTCTAATTTGGTGTTTTCAAGCATGGTACCATCTACGGAAGCCGGAAAGCAGGCGTGAAGATATCTCGGAACTACCGAAGATAATTCTCCTACTTGCAGGACAATGGCCTCAACCTCTGTTAACTCATTTGTTTTCACCACACGCAACACCTGTTCTACAATATGGTACATGATACCTAGTTCGTGCATCGCTTACTTGTTCCTTCCAAGTATTTTTTTGGCGGTAATCTTAACTTTACGCTTAACTACATGAGGTATGATTGCCTTCTTAATGTTTAGGAATTCTACACCTTCACCGTCATAAACACGTTCTAGAGTGATAGCTCCAAACTTACACTTCGTAGCACACATTCCGCAACCTACACACATGTATTCATCCACTACAGTTGCCCCACAGCCAAGACATCTTTCTGTTTCCTTCTTCATTTGTTCCTCGCTTAGGGAAGGTCGAATATCACGGAAGGTTTTCTTCGCTTCGTGTCCATCAACCTTTGCTGCTCTTTGTCTTGGTGTTCTATCAAAGCCATCGAAAATGACTGCGTCCTTATCCAACTCTATATACTGGCGACGACTACGACCAATCAAAAGGTCCTGTCCCTTATGAACAAAAC
>JAAYQP010000267.1 GCA_012519195.1 Clostridiales bacterium
ACAGGATGTTGATTTCCATGAAATAAAGGAAACAGAAACTACATAATTTTGTGAAATAAATAAATGAATAGATAATGTCCCTAAAAACACTTAAATGCAAGAACAGCCTGATGATATTACACCAGGTTGTTTTTGTATTAAAAAATATTATTCCAATCAAGGAGGATGATGATGAAAGGCTATCGGTACTTAGATCATAAGGGAACATTTCAGCTTAGAAATCCTGAACAAATTAGCTATTTGTATTTTCCCATTGCAAATGAAAGTGGTGTAAAAGCAAGTGTAACTCCAACTTTAGGCGGAGATAATAAGATGGGACAGAATACTTTTCTATTAGCGCCGGTCAGCAGTGAGGATTTACATAACAATAAATCCAGCAGAAACTTCTGGTGCCATATTGAGGGAAAGGGGATCTGGTCTGCTACTGGGAAATCCAGTGAGCAGGAGGCAAAACTATTTACAGAGGATAAAGAAGATACCGTTTTAGAGGCGGGCTTTATGTGGCAGAAAGTTACTAGAACATCTAAGTATTATGGAGTCAGATCAGAGATTACCTCCTTTGTACCCTACTCCGGTGAAAGCCTAGAGCTGATGGTTGTAACTATAAAAAATCAGGGATCAGAAGAGGTCAGTATAATACCAACAGCAGCAATTCCTCTCTATGGGCGCTCTGCTGATAATATCAGAGATCACCGGCATGTTACTAGCTTACTACATCGTATTGAAACATTAGAGAAGGGTGTCCTATTAAATCCAACTTTGACCTTTGATGAAAGAGGACATAAGATCAATACCATAGTCTATGGAGTGTTTGGAGCTTGTCAGGAGGGAGGATTACCGGTTGGTTATTACCCATGCGTAGCAGATTTCATTGGGGAGGGCGGTTCCTTTGAGAATCCTAGGGCAATCCGTGATCGAACAATAAAACCAATCAAGCCTGGTGAAAAGCTTGATGGTTATGAAGCAATGGGAGGAATCCAATTTGAGCAGGTGAAACTGGCTCCCTACCAGGAAAGGACTTATATCATAGCTTTTGGCTATGGTTCTTCCAAGGAAGAAATACAAAATTCGGCGGATAAATTCCTTAAAGCAGATGCCTGGAAGATCTCTCTTGAGGCTACCAAAGAATATTGGAAAGAGAAAATCAACGTTACATACCAGACCGCTTCAAAGGATTTTGATACCTGGATGTCTTGGGTTAATTTTCAGCCAATTTTAAGAAGAATCTATGGTTGCTCCTTCCTACCTCATCATGACTATGGACGGGGTGGAAGAGGCTGGCGAGATCTATGGCAGGATTGTCTAGCACTCCTAATCATGAACCCGACCGGTGTCAGGGACATGCTGATCAGCAATTACGGAGGCGTTCGTATGGACGGAACGAATGCAACGATTATAGGGACAGAACAGGGAGAATTTATCGCTGATCGGAATAACATTACCCGGGTATGGATGGACCATGGTGTATGGCCATTTCTTACGACCAGGCTTTATATTATGCAAAGTGGTGATTTAGATATCCTCCTAAAGAAGAATTACTACTTTAAAGATCCACAGGCCTGTCGGGGAGAAGAGAAGGATGAAGAGTGGAAGCCGGAGGAAGGAAATCATCTAAGAACATCAACCGGTGAAGAGTATCAGGGAAGTATATTAGAACATATCTTGATCCAGCATCTCTGCGCCTTCTATGATGTAGGGGAGCATAATCATATACGACTCCGTGGAGCCGATTGGAACGATGCTCTGGATATGGCAAAGGAACGGGGAGAAAGTGTTGCCTTTACATCCCTCTATGCAAGTAATATGGAACAGTTGGCAGAACTTATATTAGAGCTTAAGAATAAAGGGATTGGGAAACTATCCATCTGTAGAGAGCTTACGCTTCTTCTTGAAGATGGGGTGGAACTATACGAAGATGTGAGGAAGAAGCAGGATCTATTGAGGGGCTATTGTGAATCATGCAAACACTCTATTAGCGGAGAAGTGGTAGAGATATCCTGCGATTGTTTGGCTGAGAACCTAATGAATAAAGCGGCATGGATTCGTGACCATATCCGTAATACAGAATGGATTACCAACAAGGAAGGCCATTCTTGGTATAATGGATATTACGATAATCATGGTAGGGCAGTGGAAGGGGATAGCGAAACCGGAGTAAGGATGATGCTAACCAGCCAAGTATTTACCATCATGTCGGAAACCGCTACCAAGGAGCAGGTAGAAAAAATAGTAGCAGCCGCGGATGCCTATCTATATGAGGAGGCATTGGGGGGCTATCGCTTAAATACGAATTTTCATGAGGTTAAAGTGGATTTGGGTAGGATGTTTGGCTTTGCATATGGAACCAAGGAGAACGGTGCTGTATTTTCCCATATGGTAGTAATGTATGCCAATGCATTATATCAGAGGGGCTTTGTAGCGGAAGGATATAAGGCGATCCGTAATCTCTATCGGCATTGTAATAATTTTGAACTTTGCAAGATCTATCCAGGTATTCCGGAATACATAGGGCCGGAAGGACGAGGATATTATCATTATCTGACGGGCTCTGCCAGCTGGCTAATGCTTACGGCACTGACGGAGATGTTTGGAGTTAAGGGTTTACTGGGAGATCTGCTTTTAGAGCCAAAACTTATGTTAGAGCAGTTTGACCAGGAGAAACAAGCAGGCCTTAGTCTGGTTTTTGCAGACCGAAAGCTGATGGTTCAATATATCAATACCGAGTCTTTAGAATATGGAAGCTACCAAGTAGGGAAGGTTACCTTGGATGGAGTTCCTTATCCATTGGAAGAGGAGAATTTGATAAAGAGAGAAGATATTCTAGCCTTAGATCCGGATAAGGAACATCGGATTATGGTTGAGTTGATAAAGTTTTAATATAAAAAGTTGGAGTGGAATATACACCAATATTTATCATAGCACGAAAAAGCATTGGATGGGAAAATTGCCAATGCTTTTTCTATTAATGTAAAAGGTAATTCTCGGGTTTGTAAATTTTAATACGGAGTAAAATATGTTAAAATGAGTTTGTTTTATAGGGAAGATTTTGGTAGACTACAAGTGAAGTATATTTGTTTGGAATTATTTTTAGAAAATTGATATTTCATATAATTAATACAAAAGATAGATAATAAGTTTAAATTCAATGGACAAAGGTTGAGTGTAGATGGAAAATAGGGATATTAAAGTGGGGAAAGAAATAGAAAAATGTAATGAAAAAAATAGAACTTGCGCAGATATCGCAAACGAGAGGAAGGATATGATCTTTAATCTTGTTATGAAGGCAGGAGAAATCCTTCTTCATAATGGAGCAGAGATATTTCGGGTGGAAGAAACCATGGAAATCATAGCAAGGGCTTATGGGGTTAACGAAGTATATGTATATGCAATTTCCAATGGTCTCTTTTTAACCATCAATGTAGATGGGAACTTCTTTTCGACTAAGATCAAGCAGGTGCCCATTGAGACCGTACACTTGGGACGGGTGGCAGAGGTGAATAATCTATCTAGGGATATCGTTGCAGGAAAGTATACGATGGAGGAAGCAATGAAGGAATTGGATCGAATTGCTGCAATGCCTTTTGTACCGGATCTATGGCGTATCTTTTGTGCTGGTATAGGAAGTGCTGCATTTTGCTATCTTCTAGGAGGCAGTCCCTTTGATAGTTTTGTATCCTTTCTATCTGGTTTCCTTTTATATATCTTTATTATTTATGCAGAGAAACGAAGATTCCCCAAGGTGCTAAAGATCGTATTCGGAAGTGCTGGCGTAACATTAATATCGATCCTAATGTTTCACTTTGGTCTTGGAAATAGTCTGGACCATATTATTATTGGGTCCATCATTACACTGGTACCTGGGGTGGCTCTTACTACTTCGATTAGAGATTTCTTTAATGGGGACTATTTGTCAGGAACGATTCATCTGGTAGATACCCTATTGGTTGCAACCAGTATATCGGTGGGGGTAAGTGTAATGCTAAAGGTTTGGAATATGTTTCTATAGATTGGAGGTATTATGGATGGCTTCAATGGTAATACAATTAATTGCGTCTTTTTTTGCCACAGTTTCCTTTGCATTTTTATTTAATGTACCGAAGAAAGAGTTTTTTTACTGTGGTATAACCGGTACCATTGGATGGTTTTTCTATTTGTTATTATATAATTTCTTATCTTCTGTTGTGTTTGCAACCCTAATCGCATCGGTTGCCCTTACGATTGTATCAAGATTGTTTGCGGTGAATCGGAAACTTCCGGTTACAATTTTTTTGATTTCAGGGATCTTTCCCTTAGTCCCAGGAGCGGGGATTTACTATACTACCTACTATATCTTTACCCATGAAATCTCTTTGGCCGTTGAAAAAGGGGTACAAACGATCAGCATCGCATTAGCAATTGCCTTTGGTATTATGCTGGTATTTGTAATACCACAGAGATGCTTCCTTTGGGGAAGGAGGCAAAGATAGGGAATCGTATTATTCCAGTAAGGTAGGTGTAGCATGAACAAAGATATTTTAGATAAGTTAGCTGAATTTACAGAGGAAGAATTGGAAATCCTTCACGGCAAAAAAGAAATCAATAGGAATCTTTATATGAGTTCCTCATCCATGGTAATTGACAGTAATAAATTGTTGGACCGAGGCAAACTGATTGAAGTTAGAACCCATACTAGGTTTGTTCATTTTCCGAAACATAGGCACAATTATGTAGAAGTGGTTTACATGTGCCAGGGACATACAGAACATATTATTAACGGGGATCGGGTGACTCTAAATCAAGGGGAGCTTTTATTCCTTAATCAAAATGCTAGCCAGGAAATTTTACCTGCAGGGGAAAATGATATCGCAGTGAATTTTATCATTCTTCCGGAATTTTTTGATCATACCTTAATCATGATTAATGAAGAAAAGAATTTAATGAGGGATTTTATTATAGGTTGTCTAAGAAGTGATAACTATAATACCAATTATCTTCATTTTAAAGTGGCAGATGTTCTTCCGATCCAAAATCTAATCGAAAATCTTATTTGGACACTTGTGAATAAACAGCAGAATAAACGAAGTATCAATCAGATTACCATGGGATTATTATTCTTACAGCTTATGAATCATCTTGATAAGATTTCAGTAGGCAAGGATCATTTTGAACAGGAACTCACTTTATCGATCTATCGGTATGTCGAAGAACATTATAAGGATGGTGAGCTATCCAATCTAGCAGAGCAGCTGCATTTTGACTTATACTGGCTAAGCAGGACAGTAAAGAAGCTTACAGGGAAGACCTATACAGAGCTAGTACAGACAAAACGGTTAAACCAAGCGGCATTTTTATTAAAGACCACCAATATGCCAGTATCCGATGTGGGCTGTGCTGTAGGATATGATAACTTAAGTTATTTTTATCGGATATTCAAAAAGCGATATGGAGTTTCACCAAAAACTTATCGGGAACAGGAAAGTTAAGATGCAAATAAGGACACTGTTTTTTGCAAATAGTGTTCTTTTTTTATGCCATTTTTCAATATAAAATAGAATTAGAATGTTAAGATTATGAGAAAGGGGACGGGAATGGGGGATTACTATTTAGCAATCGATATCGGAGCATCGAGCGGAAGGCATATGCTAGGACATCTGAAAGATGGAAACATAATTCTTGAAGAAGTTCATCGCTTCGATAATGGAGTTTATTGGAACAATGGCCAACTCTGTTGGAATTTAAAGAAGTTATTTGAGGAAATCAAAATCGGAATGAAGAAGTGCAAAGAGATTGGTAAAATTCCAAAGAGTGTCGGAATAGATACCTGGGCTGTTGATTTTGTATTGCTTGATAAAAATGATACCATTATAGGAAATACCGTTTCCTATCGAGATTATCGGACAAAGGGAATGGATGAAAGAGTTTATAAAATCATTTCGGAAGAAGCCCTTTATAAAAGAACAGGGATACAAAAGCAGACGTTTAATACCATTTATCAATTAATGGCTATAAAAGAAAACTACCCTCAGTATTTAAAGGATGCAGAAAGCCTTCTAATGATTCCGGATTATTTCCATTATCTCTTAAGTGGTATTAAGAAAACAGAGTATACCAATGCAACAACAACACAACTGGTCAGCCCCAAGACCAAGGATTGGGATAGAGAATTAATCGAATTATTAGGGTTTCCACAAAAATTATTTAAGGAGATATTTACACCGGGCACGGTACTTGGAAACCTTACCGATGAAGTACAGCAGGAAATCGGATATAACTGCCTCCTTGTACTCCCTGCAACCCATGATACCGCTTCCGCGGTAGTAGCAGTACCTTCCAACAAAGAACACACCTTATATATCAGTTCAGGAACCTGGTCTCTGATGGGGGTAGAAAGAGGGAAAGCAGATTGTTCGAAAAAGAGTATGGAACATAACTTTACCAATGAAGGGGGATACAATTACCGCTTTCGTTATTTGAAAAATATTATGGGACTTTGGATGATTCAGTCTGTAAAGAAAGAGTTTCACTCACAGTATACATATACAAAAATTTGCGAGATGGCATCCAAAGTAAGTATAAAATCGATTGTTGACTGCAATCATCCTTGCTTTCTAGCACCTAAGAACATGATTGAGGAAATAAGAAAATACTGCAAGGATACTCATCAAAAGGAACCAATGACGGATGGAGAAGTTGCTGCTGTAATTTATCATAGTCTGGCCAAATGTTACGGGGATACGGTTCGTGAGATTGAAGACTTAACGGCTTGCTCCTACGATCAAATCCATGTGGTAGGGGGAGGAGCGAATGCAGAATACCTAAACAAGCTTACGGCAAGTTATACCGGCAAAAAGGTAGTGGCAGGTCCTACGGAAGCTGCCGCTCTTGGTAATCTCCTAGTTCAGATGATGAGTAGGTTAGAAATCAAGGACTTATATGTGGCGAGGGAAATCATATCCAGATCTTTTCCTATCAGAATTTATTAGGTATATTATGGAGGTCAAGTCATGACAACAAGAGAAGGTTATGAAACGGCAAGAGAAGTATATAGAAAGATTGGGGTTGATACGGACGCAGCAATTGATGAACTAAATAAGATCCCAATTTCCATGCATTGCTGGCAAGGGGATGATGTCGCTGGTTTTGAAGGAAACACCAAATTATCTGGAGGAATTCAAGCAACGGGTAATTATCCGGGAAAGGCAAGAAATCCAGAAGAATTAATGATGGATATTGATATGGCCTTTCGTCTTATTCCGGGTACCCATAGAATCAATTTACATGCTAGCTATGCAATCTTTGATGATGGTGATCCGGTTGATCGTGATCAACTGGAACCGAAACATTTTAAGAAATGGGTAGAATTTGCCAAAGAAAGAAATTTGGGACTAGATTTTAATCCAACTTTTTTCTCTCATCCTAAGGCTTCCAATGCCACCTTATCCAGTGAAGAGGAAGAGATCCGTAGGTTCTGGATCGACCATGGTAAGTGCTGCCTGCGTATATCTGAGTATTTCGCTACGGAGCTTTCAAAGCCATGCACCATGAACATATGGATACCGGATGGATTAAAAGATATCCCGGCGGATAGATTCTCACCAAGGTTTAGGTTAAAGGATTCTCTGGATCAGATTTTATCGCTTCCTTATGATAAGGAAAAGGTAAATGTGGCGGTTGAATCGAAGGTGTTTGGAATCGGAGTAGAAAGCTATACAGTGGGTTCCCATGAATTCTACATGAACTATGCTGCAAAAAATAATATTCTCTGTCTATTAGATAATGGACACTATCATCCAACCGAGTCAGTTGCAGATAAAATATCTTCCATGTTATTGTTCTCAGATAAAGTAGCCCTTCATGTAACAAGGTCTGTTCGCTGGGATAGCGACCATGTTGTATTATATGATGAGGAGACGAAGGAGATCGCGAAAGAAATCATAAGAAATGGCTCCGATCGGGTAATTTTAGCCCTTGATTTCTTTGATGCAAGTATCAACAGAATCTCGGCCTGGGTCCTAGGAATGAGGAATATGCAGAAGGCTTTACTAAATGCACTTTTACTTCCTATGGATCAATTAATGAAATTACAAAACGCCAGAAATTTTACCGAACTTATGGTACTGCAGGAAGAGTTAAAATTATATCCGATCGGTGATGTATGGAACTATTTCTGTGAACTTAATGGTGTCCCTCAAAGGGAAGAATGGTATGAAGAAATAAGAGATTATGAAAGGAATGTTTTGAGCAAAAGAAATGAATGATAGAGAGCGAGGATTTTGATGAAAGTATTAGAAGCAGAATTTGTACAGGGCTTTATCTGTATGGCCAATGACGGTTGGAAGCAAGGCTGGCATGAAAGAAACGGTGGTAACTTAAGCTATAGAATCAAGAAGGAAGAAGTGGATTCCATTATGGAAGATCTGAACAGGGATGGGGAATGGAGGGAGATTGGAGCCACTGTGCCCAGCCTTGCAGGTGAATATTTTATGGTTACTGGAAGTGGAAAGTTTTTTCGAAATATCATCAATGAACCGGAAGACTCGATTGGGATTATTGAAATAGATGAATTGGGTAAGAACTACAGAATATGTTGGGGACTGATGAATGGTGGACGACCAACCAGCGAGCTCCCTTCCCATCTAATGAATCATGAGGTGAAAATGATGGCATCTAAGGGAAAACATAGGGTTATTTACCATGCCCATACGACCAATGTAATCGCACTTACCTTTGTATTACCTTTAGATGATAAAATTTTTACCCGGGAATTATGGGAGATGGCGACTGAATGTCCGGTCGTATTCCCTGACGGAGTGGGTGTGGTGCCCTGGATGGTTCCGGGAGGACGTGATATTGCCGTTGCTACCAGCAAATTGATGAAAAAGTATGATGTTGCAATATGGGCCCATCATGGTATGTTTTGTTCCGGAGAAAATTTTGATTTGACCTTTGGATTGATGCATACTGTAGAAAAATCGGCAGAAATCCTTGTGAAAGTACGGTCTATGAGACCGAATAAATTACAAAGTATAACACCACAGAACTTTAGGGATTTAGCAAAAGATTTTAATGTAAAACTTCCAGAAGAATTCTTACATCATGAATAATAAGGATTCTCTAAAACTAGTTGCTCTGCGAGGAAGCACTTAATGTTTGTGTTTCCTTGCTATGCATACATTCTTATCTCATTAAAATAAGAGTTAAATTGGAGAAATACTGGTGTCTAGCAAGACCTTCAGAGAACTGGCATATATTATACAAATGAAATTGTTAGAGGTCAGCTATGCCAATAGGAAAAGCAGATAATACCTTAAATCTAGCCTTAGATGTGCCGGAAACTACGAGAGAGAAAAGCATAGACCTGGATGTGGGTTATAATCCGGAGACAAATATGTGGGAATTAATCGTAAAATACAGTGGAAGTCTTGAGCGGGTTCGTGAGGAATTAGGGATCTCAGCAATTGAGCTCTTTAATGAATATGCCATCATTACCATACCTGAGAATCTAATTGATGTACTTGCGGAATTTGAGGAAATAGAGTTTATAGAAATGCCGAAACGAATCTTCTATGAGGTGAACCAAGGGAGAATGGATGCTTGCATCAACCCCGTGCAAGAGGGAATCTATCGCTTGTTTGGTGAGGGTGTTTATGTAGCAATCATAGATTCTGGCATTGATTATTCCCACCCGGATTTTCGAAATGAAGATGGAACGACAAGGATTGCTGCCCTATGGGATCAGACGATACCTGGAAATCCTCCGGAGGGATATGATATCGGGACACTTTATACAATGGATCAGATCAATGAAGCCCTAGAGGCATCGATACCGGAACGATTTGAAATCGTACCAAGTTCGGACCCTTCCGGTCATGGAACCCATGTAGCGGGAATTGCCGCCGGAAATGGAAGAGCAAGCAACGGTCTCTATCGAGGGGTTGCCAGCAGAAGTGAATTACTTGTAGTAAAGCTAGGTGCTTCCGTTGGAGAGTCCTTTCCCAAGACAACGCAGTTGATGCAGGGAATTGATTTTGTAATTCGATATGCTGCCGCTATGAGAAAACCAATTGCAGTAAATATCAGCTTTGGTAATAATTATGGTTCCCATACGGGAAATTCTTTACTGGAAAGCTTCATTAATGATGCGGCAAACCTATGGAAAAATAATATTGTTATTGGAACCGGTAATGAAGGTACAGCAGGAAATCATGCCCATGGTATTCTACAAATGGGACAAATAGAAACGGTTGAGCTGGCAGTTAGTGATTTTGAATTTTCGTTAAATCTTCAAATTTGGAAGAACTACTATGATCATTTTGACATCACACTAATTGCTCCAAATGGTATTCGAGTTGGTCCGATCCCAAGAATTCTGGGAACGCAGCAGTTTGTTATCGCCCAGACACAAATCTTAATCTATTATGGGGACCCTACGCCTTACAATCCTCAACAGGAGATTTACATAGAATTTCTGCCTACGAGAAATTATATTAATTCGGGGATTTGGAGAATTGAACTGGTTCCAAGAAGAATCGTAGTTGGTAACTATGATATGTGGCTACCGGCAGGAGGAGTAAAAAATCCAGGAACGAGATTCTTACGTTCTTCCGAGTTTATTACACTTACCGTTCCATCCACCGCCTACCGTGCAATTTCCGTAGGTGCTTATGATGCTCATACGGACAGCTATGCACCTTTTTCCGGCAGGGGTTATACCCGTAATAATACAATAAAACCAGATATTGTAGCGCCAGGGGTTAATATCATGTCCTGTGCCCCAGGCGGTGGTTATACAATGCGATCTGGTACTTCAATGGCAACACCCTTTGTAACCGGATCGGCAGCATTACTTATGGAATGGGGAATTATTCAAGGGAACGATCCATATATGTATGGGGAGAAGCTTAAGGCTTATTTGATTAATGGTGCCAGGCAACTTAGGATTGAAACGGTCTACCCGAATAGGACCTTAGGGTATGGGGCTTTGTGCTTGGAAGATAGTTTACCTAGGTAATTGAAAGTAAGGGTGATTATTCTGACACCCAATTCAGATATATACTAAAAAATATAGGAGGACTTACATCATGAAGAAAGAATGGACAAAAGAAGAGTTTAAAAACCCGCCTGCTTGGTTTCGAGGGGCACCATTTTGGGCATGGAATACTCGTTTAAATCCAGAACAATTAAAAAGGCAAGTTAGTTATTTTAAAGAAATGGGCTTGGGTGGATATCATATTCATTGCCGTGTTGGACTGGATACGGAATATCTGGGAAAAGAGTTCCTCGAATGTGTATCTGAGGTTGCAAAGGAAGGTAGAGAACAGGGACTATATACTTGTTAATTAGTGACTTAGCAGATATGATACGTTATGAAGAGATTACCCCGGAAGATGCAGCTACAGAGTTCTATACCAGGGCAACAGAACTGCTTCAAAAAGCAGAATAGTAGGGGTAGATCAATCGGAACCAAGAAAGGACTGGATGCTGTCCAGTCCTTTTGTTTGACCTTAAATCCTAAGCTAATTAGGATAAGCTTAGGATTCGCTGAGAACTTAAGCTTGCAATTGCCCAAAAGAATAATTGATTGGAGGTGGTAAAATGTATAAAGATAGAAAAAAGCTTTATGCAGTCTTAAATAAAGAAAGTGTTGCTGGCTATATCTTTATCTTACCATTTATAATTGGTTTTTTAGTATTTTCTTTACTACCGATTTTGATTTCTCTATACTTGTCTTTTACGGAATATGATGTCTTAGGAGAAGCAAAATTTATAGGTTTAGATAATTACATTAGAATGTTTACACAGGATCCTAAAGTTTGGAAAACTTTTGGTGTTACACTTTTTTATACTTTTGTATCTGTGCCCTTGAAATTGATTATGGCACTTTTTGTAGCTATGCTATTTATAAAGAATAATCGTTTCAATGGTTTTATGAGAGGAGTATATTATCTTCCTTCTATCATGGGAGGAAGTATAGCGGTAGCGGTATTATGGAGAAGACTTTTTGCAAGTGATGGTGTTATAAATACCATTCTAAGTTTAATCGGATTACCAGGTGATACAGCATGGCTAGGACGTAAAGATACCGCAATTTGGACCTTAATTATATTGTCCGTATGGCAATTCGGATCTTCTATGTTAATATTTTTAGCTGGCTTAAAAAATATTCCAACGACTCTTTATGAGGCAGCAACCGTAGATGGTTGCTCTAAAACGAAACGGTTTTTCCGCATTACATTACCTATGTTGACACCGGTATTGTTTTTTAATCTAGTGCAACAGACGATTAATTCATTTATGGCATTTACGCAAAGTTTTGTTATTACAGGTGGTGGCCCTCGAGATTCAACACGCTTTTATAATGTATATCAATACCAAAGAGCATTTGAATTTCATGAAATGGGATATGCCAGTGCTATGGCATGGTTCATGTTGTTTATTATTGGTGTTTTAACCGCATTGATATTCAAATCGTCTACAAAGTGGGTATACAATGAATCAAAGGAAGGATAAGTAGTATGGATAATAAGCCTAAAACTATAGTACATAGAAAAAAACGCCTAAAACAGGTGCTATTTGTATTACTAGTACTAGCGGGTGGTATCATCATGGTCTATCCGCTGCTTTGGATGATAATGAGTTCCTTTAAGGAGAATAATGAAATTTTTAGTGATGCAGCCAGTTTAGTTCCAAAAGAATTTCGTTTTGAGAATTATATCAATGGATGGAAGGGTTTTGCTAAGATTAGTTTTGCAACCTTTTTTAAGAATTCCTTTTTTATATCAATCGTAGGAACCATTGGAACTGTACTTTCATCTGCATTTGTTGCTTTTGGTTTTGCACGGTTAAAATTTAAGGGGCGTAATTTTTGGTTCACTAGTATGCTGATCACTATGATGCTTCCCTTCCAAGTAATCATGATTCCCCAATATATCATTTTCAACAAACTGGGTTGGGTAGGAACATTTTTACCACTAATTGTACCAAGCTTTTTTGGTGGAGCATTCTTTATTTTCTTAATCATACAGTTTATTTACGGATTACCAAAGGAATTAGATGAAGCAGCTAAAATTGATGGCTGTAACTATTATAATATTTTCTTTCGAATTATTTTACCATTAATCTGTCCCTCCTTAGTCACCTGTGTTATTTTTTCCTTCATGTGGAAATGGGATGATTTTATGGGATCCTTACTATATCTGAACAAACCTAGCACCTATACGGTAACCTTGGCATTAAAAATGTTTGCAGATCCGACTTCTATAACAGATTGGGGAGCTATGTTTGCTATGGCTACACTATCGATCATCCCGATTTTTGTAATTTTTATATTCTTTCAGAAATATTTGGTTGAGGGTATAAGTACAGAAGGATTAAAGGGTTAATATATATTCTGCAAATATGCTTGACGGAAGGGAATAAATCGAATAGAATAAATAAAGACAATAAAAATGGAAGGTTTTATCATGAACAAGGCACTTAGATGGGTTAAATTTGAATCTATTATGACAGCACTTTTTCAAGTTAAGGCTAGAAGTGCGTCCAAATTTAATAGATTTAACCAAAGCCCATTAAGTTTTTTGGAGATTTCAGGATAATAGATCGATAATTTTCATCTTATATTTAACATTGATATATGAAAATGAATCCCAAGGCTTATGGCTTTGGGATTTTTTGTGTCTCAATTAAGATGATTTTTATTTGATGGAAGTGAGGATGATAAAATGATAGAACTAAATGTCCTTAATATTACCAAATATTACGGTGCTAATAAAATTTTTGAAAATATATCTTTTGAAGTTCAGGCTGGAGATAGAATTGGATTCATTGGTCAAAATGGTTGTGGAAAAAGTACCATGATGAAAATTATAATGGGAATTGAGGATCACCAAGTAGGAGAAATCAATATACGTAAGGGTGCGAAAGTGGGATACCTCAATCAAATTCCCGTCTTTGAAGATGATATGACAGTAAATGATGTGATTCACTTAGCTTTTGAGGATATTTACCAGATAAAAAAGCAAATGAAACAAATTGAGGAACAATTGAAATACCTAGAAGGGAAGGAATTGGAGAAAGTACTTAACAGCTATGGAAGACTTTCGGAGCAATTTGAGGCTATGGGAGGCTACGAGATTGAGACCAGAGTTAGTAAGGTGACAAAGGGACTTAAGATATCAGATACCCTGGAGAAGATGTTATTTAATCATATTAGTGGGGGAGAAAAGACCAGAATAATTCTTGCTAAAATACTTTTGGAAGAGCCGGATATACTGCTTTTAGATGAGCCGACGAATCACTTAGATCTTCAGTCAATAGAATGGCTGGAGAACTTTCTTAAGGATTATAAAGGTTCTGTTATGGTGATATCCCATGATCGTTATTTCTTGGATCGTGTAGTCAATAAGATCCTTGAGTTAGAATTTGATACGGCCCATATCTATCACGGAAATTATAGTTATTATGTGATTGAAAAGGAACGTAGATTTCTAATTGAATTAAAAAATTATCAGAATCAGCAAAAGAAAATTGAACGGATGGAAAGACAGATTGAGAGATATCGGATCTGGGGCGAAATGAGAGATAGTGATAAAATGTTTCGCAAAGCCAAGGAGCTAGAAAAAAGGCTAGAGAAGATCGATGTATTGGAACGTCCTGTATTGCAAAAAAGAAAGATTCGTTTACAGCAAGGCCAGATTGATCGAACAGGAAAAATAGTTTTAGAGGTAAAGGGGCTAAGTAAATCCTTCCCCGGTAAGAAACTATTTGAAGACCTAAATCTCTTGATAGAATATCAGGATAGTGCATGCATTATCGGGAAAAATGGTTGTGGTAAAAGTACATTGCTTAAGATTATTCTAGGTGAAATCATGGCAGATGATGGCAGTGTCAGAATAGGTTCCCAAGTGAAAATAGGTTACCTTCCGCAATATGTTGTATTCGATGATGAAGAATTAACCGTATTAGAGTATTTTTCACGTTTGCATGACATTACCATAGGGGAAGCAAGGGCACAATTAGCTAAAGTACTATTTCTTAAGGAGGATGTGAATAAGAAAATCAAGTATCTATCCGGTGGAGAAAAAAGCAGATTGAGGCTTTGTTCCTTAACCTTTGAAAATGTGAACTTTATGATACTTGATGAACCGACCAACCATCTGGATATCGATTCAAGGGAGGTATTAGAGGAAACCTTATGTAATTTTAAGGGTAGCTTACTGTTTGTGTCCCATGACCGTTACTTCATTAACAAAGTAGCGGATAAAATAATTACACTAGAAAATGCGAATGCAAGAGTTTATCATGGGGACTATACTTATTACCTGGAAGAAGTGAAAAAGGAGATCGAAAAAACTACGAATCAGGCCTCAAATGAAAGGATGAATGGGGCTAAGAAACCATCGATTAAAAAAACTTCTAATAAATCTTCTGTCAAAGTAAAACAAAGCATAAAAGCAGAAGAGATCGAAGCTGAGATTGAGGAATTAGAAGCTAGGATGAAAGAATTAGAAAATGCAATGCAAGAATATAGCACAGATGCAGCTCAGTTGCAGGAGATCTACCAGGAAAAAGTGTTATTGGATAAGAAACTAGAGCATGCTTACGAGTTATGGGAAACTACAATTCTATAATATAAATGTAACACATAATTAAAGAAAGTTGACTATACTCTTATTGATAAATATGGTATTATTGGATAATCAATAAAATAATCTAAAGAATACAAGATATACTAAGACTTCGCTCCGTAGCGAGTACGCATGCAAACTTCGCTCAGAAACTGTATATGTTATATATTATGCAATAATGAAGTTTCGCAATTATCTATATATTTCAAGAAAGAGAGGATCATTCGAATGAAAAGAACAACTATTGTAGCAAAAAATGCACCTGCAGCAGTAGGTCCTTACTCTCATGCGGTTAGAACAGGTGATGTTCTTTATACTTCCGGACAATTAGGTTTGGATCCTGTTACAGGGGAACTGGTGGAAGGTGTTGAAGCTCAAGCAGTTCAGGCCTTAAATAATCTAAAGGCAGTGGTTGAAGCAGCAGGTATGACTTTAGCTGATGTCGTTAAGACAACCGTATTTCTAGCAGATATCAATGATTTTGCAAAAATCAATAAAATCTATGGGGAGTTTTTTACCGGTGAAACCCCTGCTCGTTCCTGTGTTCAGGTTGCTGGAATCCCTAAGGGTGGTCTATTTGAAATTGAGGCAATTGCAGTAAAAACAGAATAATTATGGAGGAAAACTTTGAAAAGACATCAACTACGGACTTTACTACTAGCAACTGTGGTTGCCCTAACCACCCTAACGATTGGGTGTGACAAAAATATGCAAATGAATATTACAGATACCACAGGGACATTGATTACCGATTATGGTAAAGAGAATATAGATCAAAAACCAATGGATGTCGAGAAACAATCCGAGAAAGAGCAGGAGCATCAGGATGATTCCGATAAGATAGAGAAAGATATCGTTGGTGATAATTTATATTCTGCTTTTCGTATCATAAACGGCGAGAGAAAGTATGGATATATCGATGAAAGTGGATCCTTTGTGATTGAACCGATCTATACCTACGTTAAAGAGTTTAACGATGACCGTGCCATAGTAGGAGATAAAAATCATGTAAAAGTGATTGATCCTGCAGGCAATATACTGTATAAAAGTGAGTTTGATATTGAGAGTTTTCAGAATGGTGCTGCAGTGATCACACAGAAGGTAAATGATCAATACTTAAAAGGGTATATTGATAGGGAAGGTAATATTATTATATCACCAGCTTATGTGTGGGCCGATGGATTTCAAGAAAATGGTCAGGCCTATGTCTCACCGGAAAATGGGATCTTTGAAATCATTAATAAAAACGGTAAAGTCTTAGAGCATTATGAACTGGATGAAGAATTTCAAAATATTTATGATTTTGATGATGGCTATATTCTTTATTTCGATCCAAATGAAGGTCATGCCGGTGTTGTTGATTATAAAGGAAATACGATTATCAAGCCAGAGTATAGCGGGATTGAATATCTAGGAAACGGGTTATTTGCAGTTCGCCAATTATCAGATGACCTTTTCCATCCAGAATATACGAAACCTGCTGCGATCGTTAATCATCTCGGCCAGCAGTTATCAGATTTTATTCATTATGATCTTAGTACCTTTGATGGGAATTATGCTTCGGCAACGGATAGTCACTATACCTATTTTATTAATGAGTTGGGACAAAGAATCGAAGATCTTCCAATATTAGAAGGCAGGGGAAGTCTTACCTTTGTAGGACCAGATAGGATTAAGGCTGAAATTGATCGAGATCTCATCTATGTAGACCGTAATGGGGTCCTACTATGGAAGAATGATAATACTTATCACATAGCTCAGAATATAGATGTGAAGGAAGTTAAGCTTAAGCCCAATCGATATGTTTCGGTTTACTATCCAGTGATTGAAGGGATCAAAGATGGAGAGGTACAAAATAAGATTAATGATGCACTTTATCATATCTTTACAGCTCACCGTATAAACTTAGTGGAGGAAGATTATATCTTTGTTGAAGATGGTTTTACTGCGGAGTTACATGGAAATCTGTTAATTATTCAAAGGATTGGATATGATTATCCCTTTGGAGCTGCCCATGGAATGCCAATCAGAGAAACCTATCATATTGATATAAATACTGGTGTGTTTTATGAGCTAAGAGATCTTTTTGCTACTAATCGCAATTACGCAAATAAGATAAATCAAATTATTAACATGCAGATTGAGGAAATGATGGAAACTGGTGATTCTTATCTCTTCCCAGATAGCTTTGAGGGGATCAGGAGAGATCAAGACTTCATCATTCGGGAGAAATCTCTCATTATATATTTTACTCCATATGAGATTGCAGCCTATGCAGCAGGCTTTCCAGAATTTGAAATTTCTTATGAGGAAATTATGGATATTATCGATATCAATGGAGCCTTCTGGAATTCTTATCGGCATGAAGGTGAGTAGATCTTTTATTAATGTAATAGGAAATTAAATAAATGTTAATACCAAATTGAATAAGTGGGTGTTTAAAACAAGGTGATTCTATCGGTTCACCTTGTTTTTTTTATTATTATCATAATTTTCACCCCTGGGGTGATATACAAATTCAGGAAATTTAGCAATAATGATTATATCAGTAATAATTCATTACATGATTAAATCTAGCAAAATTATGATTATGGAGGTAGGTATGAAAAGAAGAAGAGTATTGAATTTATTATTTAGTTGCATATTAGGACTATCCCTATTAGCAGGTACTCTACCAGCAGCTAAGGTTTGTGCAGCTGAGGATGACTTAGTAGTTCATCTTAAGTTTGATGGAGATCTCAACGATTCATCAGGTAATGGTAACCATGCGGAATGTACTTATGGCAATATTACTTTTGAGGATGGGATTCATGGTCAGTCTGCATTTTTTAATGGGAAGAGCTATCTAGAGATTAAGGATAATGACAGTTTGGATCTAGAACAATTAACGATATCACTATGGGCATATAAAACCGATAATAATGGATTGAAAGATTTTATTCCCTATGTGGTAAAGGAACGTGACGAGGACATCTGGGCCCCAGCTTGGGAGTTATATGAACATTGGAGTAATACACCGGGTCTTTGGCTACACAACAGTTCCTATGATGATGAATTAGATCAGTTCTTTCTCTCTGGAAGACCAGTTGATATTCGTAAATGGTATTTGTTAACAGCTACATTTGATGGAACGGAAGCAAGAATCTATGAAAATGACACCCTGATCAAGAAAGAGAATGTCCGAGGAGGCATGCAAGCTACCTTGGGAAATCTTTATATTGGAATAAAGAATGGAGAACTTTTCTTTAAGGGTAACATGGATGATTTAAAGATTTACAATCGTGTCTTATCTGCTCAAGAAATCGCCTCTAGGTATAAGAGTGGTTTGGCAGAAAGTCCAGAATTATTAACGCAGAAGAACCGCTTGGTAGCCCATTATAAATTCGATGGGGATTATAAAGATTCCTCAGGGCTTGGAAATCATGCTGAGCTAGTTACAGGTAATATTAAATTTATTAATGGCATAAATGGGATGGCCGCAGAATTTAAGAATCGCGCATATCTTGAGGTTGCCGATAATACCAGCCTTGATTTTGATGAAGGATTTGCATTAACAGCATGGATAAAAGTATATAATGATGATGACAGAATGATGTTAATCAATAAAACTAGAGTTAGTACAACAAGCAACTCGAATGATTACCCTTATCAAGTACTTGTGACCCATGATTACTATGATTTTAATTATGTACCATTCGATTATCAGCCGGGTACATTGTATTCCAGGTATGGTTTTGAAGATGCGACGAATAAGTGGGTACATGTTGGACTCACCTTTGATACAAAAGAGGTACGCTGGTATTATAATGGGAAAATGGTGAAAAAGGAAGAGACACGTGAATACTTTGGCAATGACTTAGCTCATTCCATTGGAGATTTAATGATCGGCTCGGATGGAGATTTATTCCTAGATGGTGCAATCGATGAATTAAAGCTCTATAATTATGCTCTATCAGCTAAGGAAATCGAGGCAGATTATAAGAATAAGGATAGTCTTTCTGTTAGTAAAAAAAATCAGGATGCTATGAAGGGGATAAAAGCAAAGGGAACCATTACTTTAACACCATATCGTAAATATATCGAAACCGGGAAGAGTGTAAAACTTAATTCCGGTGTAACCTATAAATCATCCAATAAAAAAGTATTTACCGTAAGTAAATCTGGTAAGATAACAGCCGTTAAGAAGGGTAAGGCAAAATTAACGATCACCCATGGCGGTATTTCCAAAACCTATACAGTGAATGTAAAATAGGGACTTATGTAAATAAGCCGGCTACATCGTGAGCCGGCTTAATTTGTGAAAACAGTATGGAAAAGTAAGAAAGGATTAAGTGTTATCGGAACAAATTCGTTTTACATCCTCTCCAGTCAGGGATTCCTTTTCTAACAGTTCTAGCGCAATCTGCTCTAGAGAATCGGTATGTTCCCTTAGAAGAATTTTTGTATCCTCATAAAGCTGATTCATTAGGGAACGGCATCGATCAATGAATTTATTATCATGGACTTCATCCAGAACCTCAGTATTAAATAATCCCATCTGGGAGTCCATTCCGAATTTGTTAATATAGTCAATAATGTGGGTGGAAGCCTTCTGAATATCATTGCTTGCTCCTGTGGTAATCTCATCCGCACCAAAGATTAATTCTTCTGCGATTCTACCTGCTAGCAGTACTTGAATATTGGATAGTAGCTGGGAGCGACTTTGGAACATGGTATCCTTAGGAATACTCAGGTTGAAGCCTCCGGCACCTCGCACACTTGGTATAATCGTTACCTTGGAGATATGATGATCCGGTAGAAGGAGGCTAGTAGCCAAGGCGTGCCCGGCTTCATGGTAAGCAGTTATTTTGCGATCTCGCTCGGTAATATAACTACGATCCTGCTTCGGTGCTCCGGCAATAACAGTGTAGAAGGCCTTATCAATATGCCTGCTACAAATTACGGATTGCTGCTCGTTGGCAGCAATAATCGCTGACTCATTCAACAGATTTTCTAACATGGCGCCACTAAAATAAACCGTTGATCTTGCCAGTTCATCTAAATTAACATCATCCGATAATGGTTTCTTACCGGCGTAGAGGGAGAGGATGTGTTTTCTAGCATTGATATCGGGTAGTCCGATTTCAATCTGACGGTCAAATCGACCAGGGCGAAGCAGGGCTTCATCCAAGGTATCCAAGCGATTCGTCGCTCCTATTACAATGATACCTGAATTATCGTGGAAACCAGACATTTCTGTAAGTAATGCATTTAAGGTTTGATCCCTTTCATCGTTGCTGGCAGATACATTTCGGGCTCTTTTTTTACCTATTGCATCTATTTCATCGATAAAAATGACTGCCTTCTCGCTCTTTTTTGCCTTCTGAAAGAGATTTCGAACACGGCTGGCCCCGACTCCTACATACATTTGGACAAAGTCAGAGCCACTCATTGCATAGAATGGGACATTGGCTTCACCAGCGATCGCTTTTGCCATAAGGGTCTTTCCGGTTCCGGGAGGACCATAAAATAACAATCCCCTTGGCATTCTTGCTCCAACGGTGGAATATTTCTCGGGATTTTTAATAAAACCTATCACATCCTGCACCATGGATTTTGCTTCCGCATTTCCGGCTACCTGAGAAAGTGTGATAATTTCTTCCTTTTTACGCTTTTTATTAGCATTATGAATCAGGCTATTAGAGGTGTTTCCTCTGCGAATATACCAGGCGATACCTCCAACAATCAATGTAACTAGTATAACTTTGCCGAATGTTTGTAAAGCGGTATCTTTACCATAATTTACAGTAACTCCATTGATTAATAAGAATTCAGTAAAATCCTCCCTATGTGGATTGGGGACAAGATAGGTAATATCAGGCTCTTCCTTTAATATAACCTCAAAGGTATTTTTACTCTCTTCCAGTAGAACTTTTTCTACGGCTTTCTGATCAACCGCTTCAAGAAAGGAGGGGTAGGACAGTTCCCTTTGCTCGATCTTAAGATAAGAGCTTAACAATAATCCACCACTGATTAGAATTAAACAAGATAAAAATATAAGTAGTAATTTCTTCAAAACAATCCCCCATTAATCAACATATAATTACAATAATCTACATACTATTGTAACAGATACTAGCATTATTTCATTGCGAAATTACTGGTAAAAGACATGGGGGAACTTTAATTATACAATTAGTCTAGGCTATAAGATCTGTAAATTTCAATAAAAAATGCCTGGGAAGTAGCTAGCCATACCCAGGCATAGATTTTATCACAGTATTATTTAATTATTATTTCTTATCATCTTTTCCTTTAATTTTAGCTAGTAGGAATACGATTAACATAAGTAAGATAATAACAACAAAAATGCTGAGCATCCCTTTTCCCATGATTTCAAATGAATACATTAAATTATCGTTCATAATCTGTGCTCCTTTCTATAAACCAGCAGCGGCCATACGTGCAAGGATATCACTTACAACTTTAATGATAACACCACCTGCAACTACGGACCCGATTTGGCCGGATACGTTTGCGCTTATCGCATGCATCAGTAAGTGATTGGATGGGTCTTCTTTTAATCCCATCTTCTGCACAACGCGGGCGGACATAGGGAATGCGGAAATACCAGCAGCACCAACCATAGGGTTAATCTTCTTGCCAGGTTTAAGGAAAAGGTTAAGTAACTTAGCGAATAGTACACCACCGATTGTGTCGAATACGAAGGCAACTAACCCCAATGCCATAATCATTATGGTCTGTAAGTTAACAAAATCGTCAGCAGTCATCTTAAATGAAATAGTGATTCCAAGTAAGATGGTAATCAAGTTTGGTAGCACATTCTGTGCAGTATCGGAAAGGGAATTTAGAACGCCACATTCCCGAATTAGATTACCAAACATTAAGAAGCCTACTAAAGCTACCGAATCTGGAGCGATAATACCGGCAATAAAAGTAACGATGACAGGGAATAAAATTCTGGTTGTTTTGGTAACAGACTTTGGATTGTATTCCATACGAATCATACGTTCCTTCTTGGTAGTAACCAGCTTGATTGCAGCAGGTTGTACAATAGGTACCAAAGCCATATAGGAATATGCTGCAACTGCAATCGGACCCATGTATGCGGAATCCATAATATTCGACACAAGGATTGCGGTAGGTCCATCGGCAGCACCGATGACACCAATCGAAGCTGCATCCTTCAGATCAAAACCAAGTAAAACAGCAATCGTAATGGCAGCAAAGATACCAAACTGTGCCGCTGCACCAAATAGGAACATCTTAGGATTTGATAGGAGTGGTCCAAAATCAATCATTGCTCCGATACCGATAAACAATAGAATCGGAAGTGCCTCTGAAGCTTCTATACCAGTCTGAAATAGCCATTCAATAATACCGTTTTCTCCTAGAACACCGGTATGTGGAATATTAACTAAAATTGCACCTAAGCCCATCGGAAGTAGTAGGGATGGCTCCATCTCTTTTGCGATTGCTAGGTAAATCAGGATTATGCCAACACCGTACATAACCCATTGTTGCCAAGTAATACTTAATAAACCTGACAATAAAAAATCCATAATATAGTCCTCCTTAGCATGATAGCTCATTTTCCTACCAGTATTATGACATAACAAGATACGGCTCGTCCTAAGTTGCAGGGAAGCAAATTCCGAGCCTTGATACATGGTAAGTAAAATGTTAAACAAATTATTTTTATTTTAGCTCAAATAACCTAGGTATGTCAATGCCGGATTGGTCCAATTAATGGTCAGTTTAATGGTTAATTAATAAAAGCAGATTTAGATAAAAATAAAAATTCGTGAATTATACAAAAGATAAGTGTGTAGGGTAGCATAAAATAGTTGGCCTAATCACAAAAAAAGCACACACTGTTAAAATTGTATAAAATTATACAAATTATCTAAATAAATTGTATAATTCGATATTTAAAATTACATGAATATCCAATAATGAAGTATAAGTGCATAGACAAATGAAAAGTATTACTTTATAGTTGCACAAATTCCATAAACATGATAATATTTGAAGCAAAGCGTATTTTGCTTAACAAGATAAATTGGGCTACCGATTTTCTTGTTATAAATATAAATAAAAGGAGATGAGCATTTTGAGTTTTGACTTAGGGTTTTTCCAAGTAGTATCCATTGTAATTGCTATAATGGCATTCGGTACAGCTTATTGGCTTTACAAATGGGTAGTATCACAACCAGCCTCAAATAAGAGAATCGCTGAGGTGGGTAAGTTAATTCAAGACGGTGCCAATACTTTTCTTGCGAAAGAGTATAAGACACTGACATTGTTCTGTTCCATTGCAGCAATTTTAATCTTGCTGTTCCTTCCGAGCCCTATATGGAAGGGTAATGTTATAGAAAATATCGTTATGGCTCTTGCCTACTTAATTGGTACTCTCTTTTCTGCTGCTGCAGGAAAGGTAGGTATGAGCATTGCAACCATCGCAAACCAGAAATCTGCAGAAGCTTCAACTAGAGGAATTAAACCTTCCTTTATGGCCGGATACCGTGGTGGCGCTGTTATGGGAATGGCGGTTGTAGGTTCCAGTTTATTAGGTGTAACGCTTGTACTAATGGTTACCAATAATACGACGGCTTTATTAGGTTTTAGCTTTGGTGCTAGCTCTCTTGCACTCTTTGCAAAGGCAGGCGGTGGTATCTTTACCAAGACTGCGGATGTCAGCGCAGACTTGGCTGGTAAAGTAGAACTTGGAATTCCAGAAGATGACCCTAGAAATCCAGCAGTTATCGCTGATAACGTAGGAGATAATGTTGGTGACTGCGCTGGTATGGGTGCAGACTTATTCGACTCTAATGTTGCATCTATGGCAGCTGCTCTTACCATGGCAGCAGGACTTGATCAGGCAAGAGGGGGTAATTTAAATACATCTACAGTATTTTGCTATGCAGCAATCGGCTTGCTATCTTCCATTATCGGTGTATTTACTGCCAATATGGAGGAAGGCGGTAGCCCTACGAAGGCATTAAATTCTAATACATATGTTACAACTGCTATTTATGGTGTTCTAACCGCTATAGCAACCTGGGCATTTGGTTTAGAGTGGCCAATCTGGTTTGCAAGTACCATCGGTTTATTAGTTGGTGTGGTTATTGGTATCGCTAGTGACTATTTCACAGATGATAATAAGAAACCAGTTCATATGGTAGCAAAAGCCTGTGAGACGGGACCGGCATTTACTATTTTATCCGGTATTTCTTATGGTTTACTTAGTACCTTACCAGCCATGATTGGTATTGGTGTTGCTGCTCTCGGTGCTTATAAAGTTTGCGATTACTATATGGGCGAAGGCTATGGAATGTTTGGTATCTCCATGTCAGCGGTTGGTATGCTTTCCATCGTAGGTATGATTATTTCAAACGATGCCTATGGCCCGATTGTAGATAATGCCCGTGGTCTTGTAGAGATGGGAGGACTAGGTGATAAAGCTCTTGAGATTACGGACTCCCTAGATAGTGCAGGTAATACGGTTAAAGCAGTTACCAAAGGTTTCTCCATAGCTGCAGCTGGATTAACCGTTATTGCATTGCTGGGTGCTTTTATTAGTGAAGTAAATGTTGCTGCGGTAGAAACTGGGAAAATAGCAGCAGGGGAAAGCTATATTTCAGGTTTTGATGTAACAGATCCGGTGGTATTCTTTGGATTACTTGTTGGTGCAGCAATTCCTCCAGTATTCTCTGCTATGCTAATGCTCGGAGTAGATCGTAATGCACAGCGTATGGTGGCAGAGATCCATCGTCAGTTTAAAGAGATTGTTGGTTTGAAGGAAGGCAAAGAAGGCGTTTCTCCGGAATATGATAAGTGTATTGAAATTGCTACAGACGGCGCTATTAAAGAGCTAATTCCAGCTGGTCTAATGGCTATCATCTCCACTTTATTAGTAGGCTTCATCGGTGGCGTTCATGCTGTTGGTGGATTTATTACCGGTAATATTATCAGTGGTTTAATCTTTGCCTTATTCATGTCAAATGCTGGTGGTCTCTGGGATAACACCAAGAAATATATTGAAGCTGGAAATAACGGTGGAAAGAACTCAGAAGCTCATAAGAATGGTGTGGTTGGTGATACCGTTGGTGATCCATTTAAGGATACCGCAGGACCATCGATCAATACACAGATTACCGTAGTATCCTTAGTAGCATCCTTAACCTCAACACTATTTTTGGCATTCTCCTTATTTGGCTAATTCGGGTTAAGAACCGATAAATTGGCTTTATTAAATTAAGCAATTAAGAGTTAATGATGTTCGGTTAGCTATTAGGTTAAATAAGATCAATTGGCAAGCCAATTTACTAGTCATGAGTTTAAACATCGGTAAAGAAGATGTAAAATCCTTTACCGATGTTTTTCTGTGAATGCAATTTAAGGCCTAGATGTAGTTTTCTTCTTGTTGTATCATAAATAGTGAGGTACAATTGATATGATTGGAAAAGATGAAGAGTTTATTAAAGTACGGAGGATGAGAATGAGAAAAGGATGGCTTTCAGTCGGTTTCATTGTAATAGCAATTACTACGTTTACCGGATGTGGCACTGCTGGTAGCTTTCAAAATGCCGGTAAGAAATGTTTTGCAGAAGGAAAATACGAGGAAGCTGCAGCTAATTTTTCGTCAGCGATAAATAAGAATCCCAATCGTACCGATTATTATATCGACTATGGTCTATCACTTGTTGCTATGGGAAATTATGAGGAAGCAATCGTACAGTTTGATCAGGCCTATCTTGAAAAGGATATTTCGATTATTCGGGAGAATAATAAAAGGATATTGAGAGGGAAAGGTATCGCTTATTATATGAGCAAAAAGTATCCAGAAGCTATTGAACATTTTGATCAGGCCTTACAAATTAGCGAATTAAGAGAATTGGATCGGGACATATTGTATTATAAGGGAAGCGCTCTTATGGCTATTGGTTCCTATGATTTGGCTACAGCTGTATATACTCAAATCCTATCTGATAATAAGGAGGATGGAGAAGCCTTATTGGACCGTGCAAATTGCTATCGTATTCTGGGGGATCATGAGAGCAGCCTTGCAGATTATGATTATGCGATTACTTTGGATCCTAAGAATTATGATGCATATTTCGGAATGTATTCCTTACTACTGGAATCTGGGATGGAGAAAGAAGCTGCTGAGATACTTACTAAGATTGAAGGGATTGAAGGGGATAGCAGTGATGACCAATTTCAACGGGCGAAACTTCATTACTATCAAGGAGACTATGAAACAGCCTTAGTTGAGTTGGAGGAAAGTTATACGAAAGGTTATACGGAAGCTTTGTTCTTCATTGGTGAAATCTATCGACAAAAGAAGGATTATCAGAGAGCAATCTATTATTATGAGACTTATCTCACAGATGGGATGATTCAAACACCAAATGTATATAACCAAATAGGCTATTGTCTAATAAAAACCGGAGATTATCTAAAAGCAATTGATTACCTTGAAAAGGGAATTGCGATGAACCATGCTGGAATAAGGAAAGCATTATTGAAAAATGAAATCATTGCTTATGAGAGCTTGGGAGAATTTGAACTTGCACTAGAAAAGTTACAAAAATATTTAGAAAATTACCCGAATGATTTAGAGGCCAAGAGAGAGGAAACATTTTTAAAGACAAGAACGATAGTAACCGAAATAAAGGACCTTGAAGAGGAGTAGAATATGCCAGAAATGATAGAAATTAGGGAAGAAGAGGAACGACTAATCCTTATTGGTGTTTCCGTATCGGATAACGATGATACAGTAAGTTCCTTGGAAGAATTAAAAGAGTTGGCAGATACAGCAGGAGCCCAGACGGTAGGGATGGTGATCCAGAATAGGGAAAGTGTACATCCTGGTACCTATATTGGAAAGGGTAAGATCGATGAAGTTAGAGAATTGATCATAGAAACGGAGGCGACCGGAGTAATCTGTGATGATGAATTGTCTCCTGCGCAGTTAAAAAACCTAGAAGATGCCCTTCAAACAAAAGTGCTTGATAGAACTATCCTAATTTTAGATATATTTGCGAATCGGGCTTCCACTAAGGAAGGTAAAATACAGGTAGAACTAGCCCAGCTTCGTTACCGATCCACAAGGTTGGTTGGTTTGCGCAATTCTTTATCCAGACTTGGTGGTGGAATAGGTACAAGGGGGCCGGGTGAGAAAAAGTTAGAGGTTGATCGCCGCCTAATTCGTGATAGAATTTCACAGCTAAAAAGCGAACTGGCAAATGTTAAGAAAACCCGAGAAACAGAGCGACTTCTAAGAAGTAAGAACCATATGCCAGTGATAGCCATTGTTGGCTATACCAATGCAGGAAAATCAACTTTATTAAATCTCTTAACCAATGCCGGTGTGTTGGAAGAGGATAAATTATTTGCTACTCTAGATCCAACGACTAGGAACCTTAAGCTGGAAAGTGGACAAGAGGTCCTGTTTACAGATACTGTAGGTTTTATTCGTAAACTTCCCCACCATCTAATCGAAGCTTTTCGTAGTACACTGGAGGAAGCCAAGTATGCAGATATCATACTCCATATGGTAGATAGCTCCAATCCAGATGTTTATCGTCAGATGCATATTGTTTATGAAACATTAAAGAACTTAGGAATACAGGATAAGACCATTATAACCGCCTTTAATAAAATCGATAAACTGGAAGAGGAACAGATATTAAAAGATTTTCATGCCGATTATACCGTTAAAATATCTGCTAGAACAGGTGATGGTATCCCAGAACTTCTAGCATTGATTGAGAAAGTACTAAATGAAAGAAAAGAACTAGTTGAACGGCTACTTTCCTATCAAGAGGCAGGAAAAATACAAACCATAAGAAAATATGGACAGCTACTGGAAGAAGAATACCAACAGGACGGGATCTATATCAAAGCATATGTACCGAAAGAGATAG
This sequence comes from Clostridiales bacterium, assembly GCA_012519195.1. GTDB lineage: Bacteria > Bacillota > Clostridia > Lachnospirales > Lachnospiraceae > Mobilitalea. Next base: position 28,538 of record JAAYQP010000267.1, read on the forward strand.
CCCAGAGGATGTTATAAAATAGGCAATAATTACTATAGCAAATACTAGATGTAGTGCATGATTAAAAAAATGCTCATATATCTGGTATTTTTTCATTGACTATCCAAATGCATCTATGATAGTATAATAACATGCGATGTGAGAGAAAAAATTACCATTTAAGAAAAGCGGGAAGGGAGATAATTACTTATGATTAATGTAGCGAAAAGAGATGGACAGGTTGCCGAATTCAACCTAAGCAAAATCAGTAATGCAATTACAAAAGCTTTTAAAGCCACAGAGAAATACTACACGGAAGACATCATTAATCTATTAGCACTGCGTGTAACAGCAGACTTTCAGAATAAGGTCAAGGAGGATCTGATTCACGTAGAGGATATTCAGGATAGTGTCGAAAGTGTTTTAGAGCAAGCTGGTTATACTGATGTAGCAAAAGCTTATATCTTATACCGCAAAAATAGAGAAAAAATCCGTAATATGAAGTCCACCATATTAGATTATAAGGAGCTGGTTAACAGCTATGTGAAAGAGGAGGACTGGAGGGTTAAGGAAAATTCAACCGTTACTTACTCCGTAGGTGGTCTAATCTTACATAATTCAGGATCAATTACAGCGAACTATTGGCTTTCTGAAATCTATGATGAAGAAATTGCTAATGCACATAGAAATGCTGATATCCATATTCATGATTTATCCATGCTCACAGGATATTGTGCAGGTTGGTCCTTAAAGCAATTAATAAAGGAAGGATTGGGTGGTATTCCTGGTAAAATCACATCATCTCCTGCAAGCCATCTATCAACCCTTTGTAACCAAATGGTTAATTTCCTTGGTATTATGCAGAATGAATGGGCAGGAGCCCAGGCATTTTCCTCCTTTGATACCTATCTTGCACCTTTCGTAAAAGTAGATAATTTAACCTATAGAGAAGTAAAACAATGTATCCAATCCTTTGTCTATGGTGTTAATACACCGAGTCGCTGGGGAACCCAGGCACCATTCTCCAACATCACTCTTGATTGGACGGTTCCGGACGATCTTGCTGAAATGCCCTGTATCGTTGGTGGAAAGGAAATGGACTTCAAATATAAGGATTGTAAAAAAGAAATGGATATGGTTAATAAGGCATTTATCGAGATTATGATCGAAGGTGATGCCAACGGAAGAGGTTTCCAGTATCCAATTCCGACCTATTCCATCACAAAGGACTTTGACTGGTCCGATACTGAGAATAATCGTTTACTATTTGAAATGACAGCGAAATATGGTACCCCATATTTTTCGAATTATATTAATAGTGATATGGAACCGAGTGATATACGTTCCATGTGCTGCAGACTGCGTCTGGACCTGCGTGAACTTCGTAAGAAAACGGGTGGTTTCTTTGGATCTGGTGAGAGTACAGGTTCCGTCGGTGTTGTAACCATTAATATGCCAAGAATCGCATACTTATCTTCCAATGAAGCAGATTTCTTTAAACGTTTGGATCGTATGATGGATATCTCTGCCCGTTCCTTAAAGGTTAAGAGAAATATTATTACAAAACTTCTTGAGGAAGGCTTATACCCATACACAAAACGTTACCTAGGAACCTTTGAGAATCATTTTTCCACCATTGGTTTGTTAGGTATGAACGAAGTTGGTTTAAATGCAAAATGGCTGGGTAAGGACATGACCCATAAGGATACGCAGGATTTTGCAATTAAGACCTTGAATCATATGAGAGAGCGTCTCTCTGACTATCAGGAGTTATATGGGGATCTGTATAATTTGGAGGCGACTCCAGCGGAATCTACTTCCTACCGTCTAGCAAAGCACGATAGAAAACTTTATCCTGAGATTAAAACTGCAGGAAAAGAAGGTGATACCCCTTATTATACAAACAGTTCCCATTTACCGGTTGGTTGTACTTCTGATATCTTTGAAGCTTTGGATGTACAGGATGAATTACAGACCCTTTATACCTCCGGTACGGTATTCCATGCTTTCCTAGGAGAGAAACTACCCGATTGGCAGGCTGCTGCAAAACTGGTACGAGCGATTGCAGAGAATTACAAGCTTCCTTATTATACTCTTTCACCTACCTATTCCGTATGTAGAAATCACGGATATCTTGCAGGAGAACAATTTATTTGTCCTCATTGTGGAGAAAATGCTGAGGTTTATAGCCGTATTACCGGTTATTATCGACCAGTTCAGAACTGGAATGATGGTAAGGTTCAAGAATATAAGAACAGAAAGATCTATGATATAGCAAAATCTAGACAAATGCCGGTTGGTGAATTTAATTTCGAAAGAAAGCAAACCACAGCTTCCCTTTGTGAGGGTGAAGATGGACTGTACCTATTCACTACTAAGACCTGTCCGAATTGTGCTATTGCAAAGGAATATCTAAAAGGGATCCCTTATACCGTAGTGGATGCGGAAGAGAATGTGGAATTAACCAGTAGATTCCGTATTATGCAGGCACCTACCTTGGTGGAAATTAAGAATGGTCAGGTTAAGAAATATGTGAATGCATCAAATATTAAGAAGTTTACGGAGGAAGAGTTGCTACGCCTGTAATTGGTTGTGCTTCCGTAGTAATAATAAATCTAATCAAAAAAGTATATAGAATCATTTATAGAAAAAGCGTTTCCCTAAGAAATATAAATGGGAAACGCTTTTTTGCTAAAACCTTAAGTGAGCTAAGGTATAATTTTAATAAAGATTTGCGTATTGCCTAGTTTGGACATGTGAGGTACAATAAATAATTAGGTAAAGCTATATACAAAAGCGGATATAGCTATATACAAAAGC
>JAAYQP010000268.1 GCA_012519195.1 Clostridiales bacterium
ACAGTTTTTCATCTTTTAAAGACACTGACTTATCAGTTTCGCCAGCTCTCATCTTAATCTTTTCTTTTGTGAAAATTGCAGTAGGCTCTCCTGAGATCATATCAATATATACGTCTGCGCCGTACTCAATTTCATTTATATACTCCTGAATCATTAAATTATCATATCTATTAAAAAGCAGTTCTATTTCTTCTTTGTTTATTACTTTATTAATATTTATGCTTGCACTGCCTTTCACCGGTTTAACAAAAACCGGGTATTCAATAACTCCCGTTTCTATATCTTGATAAAACTTCTGTTTATCCACATAACTTCTAATAGTCTTAAAACCATTGTTTACTAAAAACAAGTATAAGCTGTATTTATCAAAGCACATTTCAACAATATCATAATTTGAGATTATGGGAGTTGTTCCGATTGCAAGAAACTTCTCTTTATTCTTTGCTAAAAGACTAAGCTCAGGATCAATCAGAGATAAGACACCTTTTACTTGATTTTCTTTGCAAATCGATAAAACAATGTCCAAATATTCATTATTATCCAATCTTGGGACAATAAAATATTTGTCCGCATCATATAATGCCGGTGCAAGTTCGCTGCAATCAGCCGCCATTACCTTGCCTTTGTTTCCCAGTTCTTTTTTGAAGTATTGCACTATTTTATTTCTTGTTCCACAACTTAATATCAATATGTTCATTGGATCAGACATTCACACATCCCCATAAAGTTACTTAAATTAATTTTAATAAAAATATTATAAAAACTTTTCCATAATAATTAGATTATGGTATTCACCTTTTATGAACCGTTCTCTGACAAGTTCTCCAACTTTTTTGTAACCTAATACGTTCCACATATTATAAGCGGCTTCATTATCTATTACTACATTTAATTTAATTTTTCTGATATTTAAATAATCCCTGGCAAAGTCCTCAAGCAGTATACAGGCTTCTTTACCATATCCATTCCCATACGAAGATTTATCACCAATGTAGATACCTATTTCGCATGTTCTATGAATCCAATTAATATCATATAAACCTATCATTCCTATAGGTGAATCCTGTCTGTCACAAATTATGAACCTTTTGTTATTACCTGTTAGATCAATCATAGAATCAAGCCATTTCTCTTGCTGATCAATTGAAATGGGCATAAATCCCCCACCTAAAAACCTATATACTCCTTCATCGTTTTTCCATTTATTTAGATATTCTAAATCCGATTTTAAAATTGGTCTTAAGTAGACTTTTTCACCCTTAATCATAATTTGTCACCTCTTAATTAGAATTTTATAACTAATTAACCTTTGATTTATCCATATAAATATTTTCTGATTTAAATATCCTAACAAATGTTCCAAATAACAGTTTAATATCAAAACACACATTAAATGAATCAATGTATTTATTGTCCACTTTTATACGTTCATCCCAACTGACTGAGTTCCTTACCGTTATCTGTGTTAGCCCTGTCATTCCAGGTCTCATTGTAAATCGCTTTTTTGCCCATTTAGGGTAATTTCCATACCCATCATACGGGAAATAAGTAACTGGTGGTCTAGGTCCTACCAGGCTCATCTGACCCAAAATTACATTAAATAATTGTGGTAGTTCATCTAAGCTAGTCGAGCGTAAGATTTTCCCAATTTTTGTTATTCTATTGTCATTATCATTTTTTACTGATAACCCATCGCCAATCTTCTCAGCATTTACGACCATAGTTCTAAATTTAAGAATCTTAAAAATCTTACCATTTTTCCCTAATCGTTCTTGCTTAAAAAAAACCGGTCCTTTTGATGTAAGCTTAATTGATAAAGCAATAATAAATAGAAGCGGTGATAATATGATAATTCCAAATAGACTTCCAAAAAAGTCAATCAATCGTTTTATTAATAAGTTCAAGTTTCTCATTCTGTTATCAACCAACTTATTTCCATAAAGATTTTATTATTCCGCAGATCCTTTCAAGATCTCCATCCGTCATCTTGGTATCGGATGGTAAGCATACACCATTTTCAAACAGCTTTTCGCTCACATTACTGCCTATGTAATCATATCCGGCAAAGAATGGCTGCATATGCATCGGCTTCCAAACAGGCCTTGACTCGATATTTTCTTTCTCTAGAGCTTCCATAACGTCAATAGGTTTCACTTTTCCATTCAATGTCATAACACTAAGCCAATAGTTCGGTTCATTCCAATCATTTATTGGCATGAAAGAAACACCTTCCAACCGGCCTAACTCTTTTTTATAATATTCAAAGATATACTTCTTCTTTGCCACTCTTTGATCCAATACCTTAAGCTGTCCCCTTCCAATACCGGCTACAATATTGCTCATGCGATAATTGAATCCTAATTCGCTATGTTGGTAGTGCCTTGCTTGATCTCTGGACTGAGTGGACCAAAAGCGTGCTTTTTTGATCTTCTCTTCATCATCAGAGACAAGCATGCCGCCGCCTGAAGTGGTGATAATCTTGTTTCCGTTAAATGAGAACACTCCAAACTTGCCAAAGGTTCCGGTATGTTTTCCTTTATAATAAGTACCTAAAGATTCTGCAGCATCTTCGATAATTGTGGCGTTATATTTACCGCATATTTCCATTATCCTGTCCATGTCTGCTGCTAAACCATATAGATGCACAACCACAACAGCCTTTACCTTGTTTCCATACTTTTTAAAAGCCGCTTCCAATGCATTAGGACACATATTCCAGGTTTCATAATCACTATCTATAAATACCGGTGTTGCATTTTGATATATGATTGGATTTGCCGTAGCTGAAAAAGTAAGAGACGGACAAAAAACAATGTCTCCCTTTTCAACTCCCGCAGCCTTAAGCGCAAGATGGATCGCTGCCGTACCTGATACTAAAGCCGCCGCATATTTAGCCCCTACTTTTAAAGCTAATTCCTTTTCAAACCCGGTCACATTCGGGCCAAGAGGCGCTATCCAGTTGGTATCAAAGGCCTCTTTTATATACTGCATTTCGTAACCCTCATCACTCATATGCGGTGAGGATAAATAAATTCTGTTTTTCATTACATGCATCTTTCCATAAAATACTGTATTTATTGAAACCAAATATTTACTATTTCAATTCTTTAACAAGTATATTTTCAATAGTACAGTCTGATTCCACATATATTCTTAGCTGGTTTCCATTTTCATTTGGTTCGTTTTTAACTAAAAACTCCGATACGTACTTATTCCCTTCCTGTTTAAGCTCTGTTCTATTCTTTATACCGGAAATAAAATAAGCAATATAGCCTACAGGTTCTTTTAACTGCACTTCTATGCGGTATGTTTTGCCCTGTTTAAATTTAGGGTGATATTGTGTATATATATATGTCCTGCCGGTTGCCTTTACTTCTATACCTTCATTACCTGCAACAGCGTTTAATAACGCTGTATCGCTTATACGCCATTGATCCGGTATGCTGTCTAAATTAACATCCATATACGGTATTGTATAATGCACAATTTCATTTATAGTCATCAATTCATCAAGATTATTTATATGATCATTAATAAACTGCATTGTTTCAAGCAACTCTACTGTGTCGGCGTTAAATATAAACGGGTTCATATTCCTTTTGTTGGTTTCTTTTGCTTCATCAATAACACCTAAAGCCGATTCTATATATTTCATTGTGCTTTCGTAATTCTCATCATTAAAGTGCTTCCTCATAAGCTGGTAGTATACATCTATTTTTGAATGCCATAAGGATGGCTCAAACGGGAACAATGATATTGAATTATTTAAATAC
>JAAYQP010000269.1 GCA_012519195.1 Clostridiales bacterium
GCTGATATTTCCATGCTTAATTATTGTTAAATACTTTTTAAATAATGTTCTCCTAAGATATCTATTTTTGATATTGTTCTTATTTTTGATATGGTTCTTTATATGCTATGCTACAAACTCAGATTTATCATTCAATAATCTAGTCTTCTAGTTGCTCCTTGCTAACGGTCTTACCATCTCTCCAGATTCTTTCGAGATTATAGAACAAGCGATCTTCCTTGGAAAATACATGAACGATAACATCACCGTAGTCCATCAAAATCCAACTTGCTGAACGTACACCCTCGATCCGCTTTGGTTCATAACCGTGTTTTGATAAAGTTTCCTGTACACTATCAACTAAAGCATCGACTTGCGTTGCGTTCGTACCATTTGCAATGATGAAATAATCTGCGATTATGGAAATCTCTTTGATTTCTATAACCTGAATATCTTCACCCTTCTTCTCTTCCAAGGCCATATATGCTAGTTTTGCCATTTCTTTTGAACTGTTCATAACATACCCCTTCCATCTATCTTTTCTAAAATACTACTTATAAGTAAATGTTTCGCTTGCGAACTCTCCCGCCTTCAATAAAAACAAGGATCCTCGTGAGCTAAGTTAAGGTCCACTTTTCTATAATATTCATAGGTTTCAATTGTTTTCTTATCGATATTTGCACTGGTACTTTTCAAATAATCTAAGGTATTTTTTAAGATCAAGAATACCGCTAAATCTAAATTGTCATAGGCGGCAATACGGATTTCCTTGATTCTTGGTAATGGCTTTCGGTTTGGTTCAATATAATCTGCAGTGAATACAATCTTCTCTAGTAAAGACATGGCTGGTCGTCCCGTAGTATGGAAGGTGATTGCCTTTAGTATATCATCATCATGCACACCAAATTGATCTTTTGCAATTGCAGCACCTACCTTAGCATGAAGCAGGTAAATACTTTTCTCTTCCGCTTCTGTCACTGGTAAATGATATTCTTTACATTTTTGCAGTAGCTCCTCATCCGTAAGGTTTTTAGCACAATCATGGAGTAAACCGGCGATCCCCGCTTTTTCCATATCATACCCATGAATTACAGCTAAATCTTTGCATACTTCCTCTACACCAAGAACATGCTGGTATCTGTTTTCATTTAAAATAGCCTTCATTCTTTCTCTTATTATTTCCATATCCATAATGCTTACTCCCTCGTCACAGCGGTATACAATTGGTTCTCTTCGATATATGCCATGACATCCGAAGGTAGGTAATATCGTATGCTTTTCTTCTCGGCGATTCGTTCTCGAATCATGGCCGAGGAGATTTGGATCGTAGGCATGAAAGGCAGCATAATTTTCGCATCCGGGTAGATCTTCATAAGATATTCCTTATGTTTCTCCATTCTACCCTGTTCAATCTGATCCCTACCAAAAGCCACAATTGTGCTTAACTTAAATACGGTTTCTGGCTTCTTCCAATTCTGTAAGGAAAGAAAAGAATCTGCACCTACAATAAAATAAATTTCTGCATCTGAATATTCCTCTTTCATTATTTGTAAAGTATCAGCTGTATAAGTAATACCCTCTCGCTCCAATTCCATTGTTGATAGTGAAAAGTGAGGATTATCCTGTATTGCCAATTGGACCATTGTTTTACGATGTTCATTGGAAGCAATATCTTGTTTGCTCTTATGGGGAGGGTTATTGGAAGGCATAAATAGGATTTGATCAAGGCCAATTTGTTCATAAGCATTCTCCGCTAAAAACAAATGTCCATAATGGATCGGGTTAAAGGTTCCGCCCATAATTCCGATTTTTTTCATACCTTTATCACCTTCCTATACATAATTTAACAGGATGCAAATACATTCTGCCAAATAAATCAATTCTTATCTTTGGGTAGTTCTATTTTTTTCTTTTCCTTTGATTCTCTATATAAGACAATTTTTCTTCCGATCACCTGAACAACTTCTGATTGGGTACGCTCTGCTAATGTTTGCGCAACTTCCTTGATATCAGCTGTACAGTTTTTTAGTACATTTATTTTGATCAACTCTCTTGCTTCTAATGCTTCAGACACTCCCTCTGTTATCTCGGGAGTCAAAGTAGCTTTACCGATCTGGTAAATAGGATCGATATTCATAGCAAGACTTTTCAGATAAGCTCGTTGCTTTGTCGTCATTAAGATACTCCTTTCCTATAGGATTTTGCCATACATGACAATGCTAGCATATCAAAGTATTGCCTCATATTAACAATGTTATATAATCTTTAAAATTATTTATAATAATCAAATTGCAGGCCATACATTCTTACGGTATCGCCCTCCTGAATGCCTAGGGCTTCTAATTCATCTAGTATACCATTATTCTTTAAGAAGTTTTGGAAGAATTCGAAACCTTTCTCGGACTCCAAATTCGTATAACCTAGCATACGCTCGATTCTAGGACCCTCAACAACATAGGTTGTCTCATCCTCTTTCCAAACACTATAAGGTTCATTGGAATATGCCATATCCTCAAGAAAGAACTCACGTTCAAAGACAATCGGTTCTTGATCCAGATTTTTAAGCATACCTTTGACATGATAAAGAAGCTCTTTTACCCCTTTTCCGCTAACTGCCGATATTGGAAACACGTCAATTCCCTGCGGTTTAAAGGTATCGTTCAGCTTTTGAAGTACACTTTCAACTTCATCTTCCATTAATACATCAATCTTATTTGCTGCAATAACCTGTGGTCTTTTTGCAATCTCTGGGTTATATGCAGCAAGCTCTGCATTTATTTTATTGATATCTTCAATGGGATCTCTTCCTTCTGTAGAAGCAGCATCTACCAAATGGATAATAACCTTAGTTCTCTCTATATGTCTTAAGAACTCATGGCCAAGACCAAGTCCCTGGGATGCACCCTCAATCAGACCAGGAATATCTGCGATAACAAACCCGCCACCTTCCAGATCTACAACGCCCAGATTAGGTCTTAGGGTGGTAAAATGATAATTTGCAATTTTGGGCTTAGCATTGGTTACCCTAGATAGCAATGTGGATTTACCTACATTAGGGAAGCCAACCAATCCAACATCAGCAATCAGTTTAAGCTCAAGTATAACCGTAAGTTCCTGAGCCTTTTGTCCCGGCTGAGCATATTTTGGGACTTGCATGGTAGCTGTGGCATAATGCTGATTTCCTTTTCCTCCACGGCCACCCTTTAAGATGACCTCTCTTTGATTTGGCTGTGACATATCAGCAATCACTTTACCAGTTTCTTTTTCACGAATAATCGTACCCAGTGGTACCTTTACTACTAGATCTGCTCCATCCTTACCAGTGCAGCGTTTTTTTCCGCCATTTTCACCGTTTTCTGCCATATATTTGCGCCTATAACGAAAATCAGAGAGTGTATTTAGGCCTTCGTCGACCTCAAAAATAAGATCTCCACCTTTACCACCATCACCACCGTCCGGACCTCCAGCGGGAACATAAAGTTCTCGACGGAAGCTGACATGCCCGTCACCGCCTTTTCCAGATCGAATATATATTTCAGCTCTATCTGCAAACATTTTATCACCTAACCAATCCATTTAAATTTGCACTTATCCATCCTTACCTTCACATTTTCTCAAGCAAGCTTGGAAAATGTGCCTGCAAGTCTGGACTTTTTGTGCAGATTAGAGCTCAAAAGCTTCGCTTTTTCGCTCACGTTGCACTCATACAAGATGCCTAGAGCATTTCCTCGAGCAAGCTCGATCAATGCTCTATACATCTTGTACTAATCTGCTTATCGTGGATATTATACCCGAATTTTATGGCAAATACAACCACGAGTGAATTTTTATCAACGTACCGGAAAAGATACTTCACAAATTTTCCATTTAGTATACGCATCAAAAAACCCCAAATTCTAGATCACTCGAGAATTTGGGGTTATTACCGAATGGCTTTAATTATTTTGATCCTACAGGGTAGACACATGCTTTTTTCTTGTCTCTTCCCATTCTTTCGAATCTAAGAACACCGTCTACTAAAGCAAATAATGTATCATCACTACCGCGACCAACATTTAATCCTGGATGGATTCTAGTTCCGCGTTGTCTATAAAGAATATTTCCTGCTAGAACAAATTGTCCGTCAGCTCTTTTTGCACCCAATCTCTTGGATTCGGAATCTCTACCGTTCTTGGTAGAACCAACACCCTTTTTATGAGCAAAAAATTGAAGGTTCATTCTTAACATCTTCTACACCTCCTAAATTCTTAATTAACGATACCTAACGATTACTGTGATTTCACCTGCTTGATCTGAATATACTTATCCGTATATTCTTCTGCAATCCCCTGTAAGCCGAGAGCTAGGGAAGTTAGTAATAAATTGGAATTATTACTCATCGGCGGAACCACATGGAATTCTATAAAACCTTTTTTCTCGTCCTGCTCCAAATGGAACTGGTCCGAAGTAAAATTTTCAATAGAATTTATTGTATTGATTACCAGGGCTGAAACTGCGGCACACACCACATCACTACCGTATTCTGCATAATCTGCATGTCCGGATAGTGTAAAACCCGTAATCAAGTTGTCTGCATTCTTATGAATGGATACTTTAATCATAACATTACCTTATGCATTAATCTTTTCGATTTTAACTTTTGTATAAGGCTGTCTATGACCAGTTTTCTTGTTATATCCAGTTTTAGCCTTGTATCTGTATACAACAATTTTCTTGTTTTTGCCTTCTTCTACAACAGTTGCAGATACACTAGCATTAGCTACAGTAGGGTTTCCTACTACTAACTTACCATTGTTAACTGCAAGTACTTGGTCGAAAGATACAGTTGCTCCTGCTTCTAAACCAAGCTTCTCAACTTTAATGATATCGCCTTCCGCTACCTTGTACTGTTTTCCACCAGTTGCAATAATTGCGTACATACGGCACCTCCTATTATCATTACTCGCCAACTATGGTGTCTGATTTAAAAATAGAACTTAAACCTCGTTGTGCGGCACACTTAGTTATACTATCATATAGTACATATTTTGTCAATAAATTATTCAAAATATCAGAGCTGACGCGCGATTTTTTTTATAAATCTGTTGCTGGATTATTTTAAACACTCAGCTGTATTTTA
>JAAYQP010000270.1 GCA_012519195.1 Clostridiales bacterium
TAATCAGACGCGGGTCCATCTTATACCTATAAATATTTCTATATAAAATCATGCGACTCTATATAGGTATGCGGTTTTAGCAGTCGTTTCCAACTGTTATCCCCCTGTACAAGGCAGGTTACCCACGCGTTACTCACCCATCCGCCACTAAGTCACATTAACTTTATTCCCGAAGGAATTCACTTAATGTGCTTCGTTCGACTTGCATGTGTTAGGCACGCCGCCAGCGTTCATCCTGAGCCAGGATCAAACTCTCATGTTTAAGTTTAATCCAGCAAGATCAACATTGGCTAATTTATTAGCAATTGTCTTTACTGTTTTGTGGTATATCAGTTTTATCTGATACGGTTCGCGACATATCTTACGATATATCTTTTGAAAATCCATTTTCGAAACCCATGTGTTAGTTTCGAGTTTTTTAGATTTTTCAGGGTTGTTTCACTGTTCAATTATCAAGGTTCCTCTTCATCAAAGCTGTAAGCTTCCATGTTTTTATCAGCTTTTGTTCGCTGCCGACAAGAAGATATTCTATCACAGGACTTTTATTATGTCAACCACTTTTTTATTTTTTCGACATCTTTTTTTTCATTACGATTTATTCGATGTAGAAAAATTTCTCATTTACTCTGTACTGGTTGCCCCTCATCAGAAGCGGCAAGGGCTATTGTACTACATCAGTAGAATGATGTCAAGTATAAATTGTATAAATTTTTTATTCAATTTATACTATTTGATTATTATGGTCTTAATGTATGCCTTAATCATTGACTACATGAGTTATATAATAAAGAATCTCAAGAGGATTTCAGCCATACCCTATAGTTCATACATAATCCACGCCTCATCAGCGACGGAAATACATCTTACTACATTTACAGATGGAAGTCAAGTATAATTTGTATTAATTTTATATACAATTTCATCTAATTCTAACTGCAAAATATTTAGATCATGTTCATACTTCTAAAAAAAGTAAAATATTTTCTAATGAACTGTAGTAATTCATATAGTCCTTCCTACACAATAAAGAAAGCCATCTCCTAAATCCGATCGATTAATAGCAAAAGGATTTATAAGAGAGGTTTTATAGTTGAAAGATTTATAAGTAGTAACGAAAAATTAATAAGAGATGCTTTATATAATTTCAAAGATGCTTGCTTATAGCAATCAGTGGGATTCGTATTTCCTTTTCTGTTAACCCAGCATGATGGGAGAGAAACTGCGCTGATTTATGTGAATACACGATACCTTTATCCTTAATTGCAATCGCTAGATAATCCCCTATGAATTCTTCAAATCTGGGATGCATTATCCCTGTGCCAAATATATTCTTTTTGATGACCTCTTCCCGTGAATACAAGATAAATTCATTATGAAAATGCTTATAAAACTCACTAGGAAAATCGTCTAAATATTCCTCTTTAATATAGAAAGCAGTAGCTCGTGGTTCAATGGAGGTCGGTCGTCTTAACATGGATAATAGCTTTGGATAATCACTTAATACATAATGCGTTAAATTACTATGGCCGTGATCCGCAGTAATTATAACTAAAGTATCTCTTAATTCCTTACACATCATTTCTACTTTATCTTCGATTTCTTTCATACTCTCCGTTACCAGTTGGCTATAGCAACCATGTTCATGCATTAGGTAATCTGGGTATTCCCAATACCCATAGATGTACTTTCTCTCAGATATTTTGCATAACCGTTTGATTTCCTCTGTTAATTCATCAAAGGTTTCAATACGATTACTTCCAAAATGCGAGACGCTATATGCATTAGCATTACCGGCATCTTTGATCTTTTCATAAACACTCCTATATGGTATATAGCGTTTCGCTATAGGATAATCAGCTGCCTGAATCTCTTTATCTTTTTCCATATTAGTAAAAGCATCAACAATTTTATTAATCTCATGAAAATATAAACTCCATCCCAACCATCCATGTTCCAAAGGGGTTAAACCACTTTCTAGAGAAGTAGTTGCCGCAGTCGTCGTCGGAGGAAAGACAGAGGAGTATTCTTTTATTAAGTTCTTACGAAAAAAGCCATCCTCTAATAAATGATGCTGTATAGCGTCTATACCCATACCATCGAAAAGAAGGACAACTATATTATTATATTCATCATCTAATAATTCATCAATCTCTTTTAATGTACTATGTTCATACTCTGCACCAAAATGTTTTAAAATCGAACAGGTAAGGTTCACGATACTATCGTTATAATTAATTAACATATTCTACATCCCCCCTAGAATTACATTCTTTTATGGTATTTCCAAAAATCAATCGTTTCTTGTAAGTCTTTTCCCACTTTCTTTATACCAAACTAGCAGTTGAATACTATCAAAATCTAGCCACGCCAAGGTCTAATTTTTTTTGTCCAGCCTTGTTCATCCCAATATGCTACATCAGGTGGGTTAAGTTTTAAATGCCTTTGCATAAATCGGGTAATATAAAACCATTTACGTACTCGAAAGCAAGGTTTTATCCTACCATGGTTCAGATTAACCTTATGAGCAATCAATTTTGATTTTCTAACTATTTTTTCTTTTATTTTAGGAGAAACCTTATCATAGTTTACATCCATTATCGCAAAACCAAGTTTATATGTTTTTGCCACACCCCAAAAGTCCAAGCTATCTTTCATCTCATTCAATGTTTTCGAAAAGACCGGGCCACTTGCTGTTGCGATTACGATACCTTGTTTATTAAACATCTCTTTTTGAGGGCGATGAACAATCCACATATTTGCAAAATGATCTAGAAACACTTTCATTTGACCAGACACATGGAAAGAATAAACAGGTGAAGTCAAGATAATCAAATCTGCGTCAAGCAGTTTTTCTCGAATTGGAAGCGTATATTTGCTATGCGAGCAGGTTCCCACTTTTTCCGAGAAACATCGAAAACATGAAATACAGTAGTCTGGTAAATCTTTTGGAAGAAAGAATTCGGTAACTTCTGGTTTATCAATATGCTTTATAACTTCTTGCGCAATTCTATAGGTAGCTCCTTTTCGTTCAGTACCATATACTATGGTGATCTTCAATGAATCGTCCTCCTTTATTTTCTATCAATATTTGCTATGTGTAACGTCTCTCCATATCTGTTAAATTTTGTTCTGCCATTTTTATTCCACCCAGATGCTTTACTATAAAACTAACAGATCCGCTTTGTAAATCCGAGAACTTTCACCCCATGGATGGTATCCTTCTCCAATATAATGGAAACCATATTTTTCATAGTAACCGATATGTCCCGTGCATAGGTAAAGGGATGAAAATCCCCCTGCTCTAGCGTCTTCCTTCGCCTTTTCAATCAATAAAGATCCATAGGAATGGCCACGATATTCCTCTTCTATAAACAATGCGCAGATCCAGGGATAGAGATCCATTCTACTAATAAAATCATTTGTAATAAGTCCTGCGCAGCCAACGATCACCTCTCCCTCCATTAATAGATACCACCTAGGCAATGGATTCATTGTTGTAATGCAGTGGTTGATACAGTCCTCATATACCATTAAACTATCTTGGCTTGCCCATTTACTTTGAAAATATTGAATCGCTCTGTCTTTGTATTCCGGACTTTCTTTCACCGATATGATTTTCATAATCCTTTACTCCATCCCATATTTTTCTCTCAGATTAATAACGGAAGCAATCAATCCATCCACTGTCTTGGTCTCTATAACACACCGACACCCACATTTTTGTGCAATTTTCATCCTCTCATGTAAATCTAGTTCTCCCGTAAATAGCATACTTCTTTGTAAATCCTGTTTTAGATTTATAAATTAAATATAATCGATTTCATATTATCCCCCTATAAGATTCTCTCATTTGGGGACTTTGATTTTGCTAATATAAAATAATGCTTACTGTTCTGCTCTCTTCCTTCGAAATAGCAATCATCCGTATGACGTATTCTCTCTATCTCAAAATCTTCAAATAGCTTCAATATATCCTGCAAGGTAACATAGAAATGTGGTATTCCTTTTTCAGGACCTTCCTCCGTTTTTATTACTGTATTCACATCAACTTTTGGGTAACCTGCGTCTTTAAATGACCAAGTATCTTTTGAACATAGAGTAAGATAAATTTCTCCATTTGGTTTCAAAATTCTGCTGCTTTCTGATAGGATTTTCTTCATTCCTAAAGTATCTGTATGTGATATTACATGAAAGGCAAAGATACAGTCGAATGCGTTTTCTTCATAAGGAAGACTAAGCATATCAGCAACTGTCATTTGAATCGTCAAGCTTTCCTCTTTTGCCCATTTATCTAGATGATTGATACCTTCTTGTGATAGATCAAATGCAAAAACATTAAATCCCTGTTTGGCAAAATATATGGAATGCCTTCCCAATCCACAGCCAAAATCAAGAACATCTTTGTAACCGTTTTCTTTCCATCGATTTGCAACATAATAGCTCTCTTCACTTGGTTTTAACCAAATCGGACTTGTTTTCTCCTTCCAATTCCATGCTTTTGAAATCGCCATATCATTCTACTTCCTTTTAATTAAATCTAACCACTGAAACCTAATTTGCATAAATTTCTCAACACAATTTTAAATGCAATGTTAAAATTATACATTGAATAGGTATAATCTGTCAATTTATAACCTGAACTTCTACATTTATCTAGCACAAGTTCAAATGGAATAAATAACTCAAATCCTTTATAATAATTATTAAAGGTTTCGCCATGGCCAGTTTATCATAACAACTTAGAAATATCTTTATAGGAGAACTATATGCACGAAGTAGAGGTTAAAAGTATCTTATCCGCTCAGAATGGAATGAATATCTATCGTGGTTGTACCCATGGTTGTATCTATTGTGATTCTAGAAGTAAATGTTATCAGATGAATCATGATTTTGAAGATATTGAGGTAAAAACTAATGCACCAACCTTATTAGAAAAGAGTCTTCGTAAGAAGAGAAGAAAATGTATGATAGGAACCGGTGCAATGAGTGATCCCTACATACACTTAGAAAGTCAGATTGGTAATACCAGAAAGTGTTTAGAAATTATTTATTCCCGCGGGTTTGGATTAGCTATACTGACAAAGTCTGCTAGAATTCTTAGAGACTTAGATTTGTTAAAGAAAATTAATGACCGTACAAAATGTGTAGTCCAGATGACGCTTACTACCTATGATGAGGACTTGTGCAAAATCCTTGAACCACATGTCAGTACCACCAAGGAACGGTTTGAAGTATTAAAGATAATGCGTGATCATGGAATTCCCACCGTGGTTTGGTTAAGTCCTATTCTTCCCTTTATCAATGATACAGAGGAAAACATTAGAGGAATTCTAGATTATTGTATAGAGGCAAAGGTCCATGGAATCATCTGCTTCGGAATCGGATTAACACTGAGGGAGGGGAACAGAGAGTATTTTTACAAAAAATTAGATGAACATTTTCCAGGGATGAAAAATCGATATATAAAAAGTTATGGTAACTCCTATGAACTTCCTAGCCCTAATCATCGCAAGTTAATGGCTTTAATCAAACAAGAATGTTTAGCCCATGGTATTCTATGGGATGCGAATCAATGTTTTCAATATCTTCGTGAATTTGAAGATAAAAATCCTTATGAACAATTAACCTTACCTGGATTATAGTGAAAAAGTGCATCTTCAATTTTAGGCTTATAGACTAACATTGGGATGCACTTTGTTTTATTTATATAAAAATTTGCACATACTTGATCTATGCGGCTTTTTCTTTTACATCCTGCCTACGCAGCTTTTTATTTACAATTGCCCCATTAATTTCTCCTGCTCTATCGATTGCAATCTTAGCAAAGATAGGACCTGAAACTTCATAGATCAGAATGCTAAACATGATGATTGTTGTTATTCCCGTAGCATACTCAGGAAGCTGTTGACGTACGATTACAGAAAGTCCGATGGAAATACCTCCTTGAGGCAATAAAGCTAGACCCAAGTAATTTGCAACTGACTTTTCTGAACGAACTACTTTGGCTCCTAAATATGCTCCTATATATTTGCCGGTTGCTCTAGCTATAACATAACCTATTCCCATTATACCTACGGTAGCTAGGATTCCTAGGTCTAAGCTTGCTCCCGCTAACGTGAAGAATAATACATATACTGCTGGTACAAATCGATCAACGGTTTTAAATACTCGTTCCGAATTTTTCTTCAAGTTAACTAAGGTCATTCCCATTAATATATTCGTAAGTAAAGGTGATAAACCTAAGAACGTTGAGAGACCTGCCGCGACTCCAATTGCTGCTAAGGTCACAATTTGGATATCTTCTGTATCCTTCGTTTTATTAACAACACCTACAAGGATTAAACCAAGTATTAAGCCTAAGATTAGGGATCCAGCGATTTTGATTGCCGGCCCGCTTAACATTTCTATTAATGAAAGATCACTCTTTCCTTCAGATAATTTAGCGAGCGACATGGCAATTCCAAAAGCAATGATTCCGTAGACATCATCCAATGCTACTACAGGCAA
>JAAYQP010000271.1 GCA_012519195.1 Clostridiales bacterium
GCGATGGCAGTTGTGGATAAGGCATGCTATTATCTGGGCATTGCATTCTCCCATATCGCACAGGTGATTGATCCTGAGGCCTTTGTTATTGGTGGTGGAGTTTCAAAAGCAGGAGAGATACTAACCGATAACATTCAGAAATACTACAACCAATATGTAATGGATGCTTTAAAAAATAAGCAATTTAAATTGGCTACCCTTGGTAATGATGCAGGTATCTATGGTAGCGCGAAAATGATATTATCATGATTTATCATGATTTCAGAAGTAATTGAATAATTTAAAGTAAGTCAGATTCCATAGGAGGACATCTTGGAAGATCAATTTTATCAGAAACTATATCAAATATTGCCTGAAGGCCGGATCAAATTGAAGGAACCGATGGAAAATCATACGACCCTTCGAATTGGTGGCCCTGCAGATTATTTTGTGACTCCTACAGGGATAAATGAAATAAAAGAAATTATATCCTTATGTAAGAAAGATAGCATACCCTACTATGTCTTGGGAAATGGAAGCAATCTGTTAGTTTCAGATCAGGGTTATCGAGGTCTCATCATCCATCTGGAAGAGAATTTTTCCGAGGTCTCAATTACACCGGATGGTATTGTAACTGCTCAGGCCGGCATTCTATTATCAAAGCTAGCTAATCTAATTGCCAAACAAGGATTTACCGGTTTTGAATTTGCTGCAGGCATTCCCGGTACCCTTGGAGGAGCTGTTACCATGAATGCTGGAGCATATGGTGGTGAGATGAAGCAATGCCTAACGGGAGCCAAGGTTCTGGATACAAACGGAAATATTTTATCTCTTGAAAAAGAGGAGTTGGAGTTGGGGTATCGAACCAGTATCCTACAGAGAAAGGATTATATTCTCCTGGAAGCAAGTATGAAACTGTCGAAGGATAACAGTGATGATGTGTTTGCAAGAATGCAGGAGTTAAATAGACAGCGACGGGAGAAACAACCCTTAGATCAATGTAGTGCTGGTAGTACATTTAAACGACCGGAGGGTTATTTCGCAGGAAAACTGATATCGGATGCTGGGTTACGGGGTTATCAAATTGGTGGTGCTGCAGTCTCGGAAAAGCATTGTGGCTTTCTGATTAATAAGGATAATGCAAGCGCCAAGGATTTCTTATCCTTGATCCAGGAGGTAGTAAGGATCGTTGAGGAGAAATTCGGGGTAACCTTAGAACCAGAGGTTCGTTTATTGGGGGATTTTTAAGGACACATTCACTCGCCTATAGATATGGCGTAAGTTAGAAAAGAGGCTAGATTAAGTCATGAGATTTGTTATTGTCACAGGAATGTCTGGGGCAGGAAAAAGTTCTGTTTTAAAAATGTTGGAGGATGCAGGATATTTTTGCGTTGATAATCTGCCAATTCAGCTTGTTCGTAATTTTGTTAAGTTAATTTCTAATGGAAATCAGAGAGAGGTAGCACTAGGATTGGACGTTCGCAGCGGGCAAGCCTTAAAGGAGCTAGACGAAGTTCTCCTGGCAATGAAGCGAGCGAGATTTCCCTATGAAATTTTATACCTAGATTGTGCTCCTGAGGTTCTGGTCAAGCGTTATAAGGAAACCAGAAGAATTCATCCCATATCTGGTACCGGACGAATGGAAAAAGGGATTGAACAGGAACGCAAGGAGTTGGAGTTTTTAAGAAAAAGAGCAGACATTATCATTGATACAAGTCGCCTTCTAATTCGGGAATTGAAAGCACAGATCTATAAAATCTATGTTGAGGATGAAAAATTCAGTAATTTTTTTATCACCCTGCTTTCCTTTGGGTTTAAATATGGAATTCCTGTAGATTCGGATCTTGTGTTTGATGTCAGATTTCTGCCCAACCCCTTTTATGAGGCGGAGCTTAAGCATAAAACCGGAAATGATAAAGAGGTCAATCAGTATGTAATGGCTAGCGAAGAAGCGGTAAAATTTTTAGATAAATTAGAGGATATGCTGACCTTTTTAATACCATATTATATATCAGAGGGAAAGAATCAACTGGTCGTTAGTATCGGATGTACCGGTGGAAAACATCGTTCTGTTACTCTGGTTAATGAGTTGGCAAAAAGAATGAGCCAAACGGAATATGGATTAAAGACAGAGCATAGAGATATAGAAAAGGATGTATGATGTAAAATGTCATTCTCACAGGATGTAAAGGACGAACTAGCGGTACAGTTAAGCGCTGCCAGGCACTGTAGACTAGCTGAACTTTCAGCGATGTTAGCTTTTGGAGGACAGGTAGATCGGACAGGCTCTGCGGTTTCCCTTCGTTACCAAACGGAAAGTACTGCTGTAGCAAGAAAGTACTTTACATTAATCAAAAAAACATTTAATATAAATATGGACATTTCTATTAGAACGAGTATCCATATGAAAGGGAACCGTACTTATATTCTTATAATACGAGATGCAGCTCATATAAAGCGGATTTTAGATGCAACGAAACTATCCATTGCAGAAGCTGGTAAAGGAAGTAAAGCCAATCTAAAAGAACTGGGGAAACCAAGTCAGTTAGTGGTACAAAATGCTTGCTGCAAGAGGACTTTTATACGGGGGGCATTTCTTTCCTCGGGTTCCATGAGTAATCCGAAGAAAGCATATCATTTTGAAATCGTAGTATCCAATGAGGAAAAAGCGAAACAGCTGCAAGAAATTATACAAAACTTTTCCATTGATGCAAAGATTATTACCCGTAAAAAAAATTATGTAATATATATTAAAGAAGGATCCCAAATTGTTGATATACTAAATGTAATGGAAGCACATGTTGCCCTGATGAATTTAGAAAATGTAAGAATTCTTAAGGAGATGCGCAATCAAGTAAATCGGCAAGTAAATTGTGAGGCCGCCAATATTAGCAAGACCGTAGCTGCAGCCACAAAACAAATCGATGATATTATCTATATTAGAGACACCATTGGTTTTTCCGATTTGGCAGAAGGGCTGGAGGAGATTGCAAGGTTACGGATCCAACACCCGGAGGCTTCTTTGAAGGAACTGGGGACCATGCTGACACCTCCAATTGGAAAATCCGGAGTTAACCATAGATTACGTAAACTAAGTATGATTGCAGACCATATACGGGAGCATAAGGAGGAAAATAATCATGATAACGAAACAAATAGTAATTAACATTCCGAACGGCCTAGAAGCAAGACCAGTTGCCTTGCTTGTTCAGGTTGCTAGTCAATATGAGTGTAGCATTTACGTGGTAAGTGAAGACAAGAGGGTAAATGCAAAAAGCATTATGGGTATGATGAGCATGGGACTCTCAGAGGGGGAAACAGTTACGGTAGAGGCTGACGGCCCAGATGAAGTTCAGGCAATCGAAAATATTGAAAAATACTTAAGTAGCAAATAATAGAAGGGGCTGTTACAAAATATATAAGGGTATACAGATATAACCGTAATGCACCGTAAAAAGAACACCTGCTGTGATTTGTGTTGTCATTAGCGGATATTTTATATCCGATATGTTACATACAAATCATAGTAGGTGTACTTCTATCAGTGCGTAACACACAAAGTGTGTGAGGTTGATATCTGTGTACCCGTTTCAATTTTGTAACAGTCCTATATTATTTGATGTAGAAAAAAACGATTTCTATAACTTGGTTGTATCTATTTTGAAAAAATGTATTATAATATTATTAGTATTATTGTCGATTAATCTGTAATTATACATTAATTATA
>JAAYQP010000272.1 GCA_012519195.1 Clostridiales bacterium
ATAAAGTAATCTTATTCATTGAATAAGGAAAATCTGTTGCCAAATCGTTGCCAGCACTTAAACAAATTTGTTTGGAAGTCGCATAAATACTGGGCTTTTTTAGCACTACTCCTTATTCAAACTCTATTGTTGCTGGTGGCTTGCCTGTAATGTCATAGCATACACGGTTCACGTGTTTAACTTCATTAACGATACGGCTGGATACCTTGCCAAGCAAGTCCCAAGGAAGCTCAGCGAATTCAGCAGTCATGAAGTCTGTTGTTGTAACAGCACGAAGTGCTACGGTATAATCGTAGGTTCTTTCATCACCCATTACACCAACGCTTCGGAGGTTGGTGAGTACGGCAAAGTATTGCCCAATGCTTCTATCTAGGCCAGCTTTGGCGATTTCCTCACGGTAGATGTAGTCTGCTTCCTGTAGAATGGAAACCTTCTCAGGAGTTATATCACCGATAATACGAATTGCAAGACCTGGTCCAGGGAATGGCTGACGGAAGACTAATTTCTCAGGAATTCCTAACTCTAGACCAGCTTTACGAACTTCGTCCTTAAAAAGATCACGAAGCGGTTCGATTATTTCTTTAAAATCTACATAATCTGGAAGACCACCTACATTATGATGACTCTTAATTACTGCTGATTTTCCAAGACCACTTTCGATTACATCAGGATAAATCGTTCCTTGGACAAGGTAATCCACGGTACCGATCTTCTTTGCTTCCTCTTCAAACACTCTAATAAATTCTTCACCAATGATCTTTCTTTTCTTTTCCGGCTCTGTTACACCAGCCAGTTTTTCATAGAATCGTTTCTGTGCATTGACCCGGATAAAGTTGACATCGAACTGTTTGGTAAAGATCTCTTCAACCTCATCTCCTTCATTCTTTCGTAGCAAACCGTGGTCTACAAAGATGCAGGTCAGCTGTTTACCAACCGCTTTACTTACCATAACCGCTGCCACGGAGGAATCGACTCCACCGGAAAGAGCACATAGTACTTTTTTATCACCGATTTTTTCTCTTAAGGATTGAATCATTTGTTCCGTATATGAGGACATCTTCCAGTCACCGGAGCAACCACAGATTTCAAATAAGAAATTATGGATCATCTTGGTACCTTCTGGTGTATGAACTACCTCAGGATGAAATTGCACACCATAGAGACCTCTTGCCTCATCTCCAATAGCTGCGATAGGGCAGGAACTTGATTCAGCAATCGTAGTAAATCCGCTTGCAGGGGACTCTATATAATCCGTATGGCTCATCCAGCATATCGTATTTTCTGATATTCCATGGAATAATTTTGATCTTGTTGCTACCTGTATCTCGGTTTTTCCATATTCCCGCACCGGTGCTTTCGTAACCTTGCCACCGAGGGAATGGGTCATCAGCTGGCAACCATAGCAGATACCTAAGATGGGGATACCTAGTTCAAATATGCCTGGATCGCAGGTAGGAGCATCGGCTTCATAAACACTTGCCGGGCCGCCGGTAAATATAATCCCTTTTGGAGCAAGCTCTTTTATTCTATCAAGGTTGGTATAGTAGGGTAGTACCTCACAATATACGTTACATTCTCTGACTCTTCTGGCAATTAATTGATTATATTGCCCGCCAAAGTCTAGTATTATAACCATTTCTTTTTCCACTTTTAGACCTCCTAAATATCCGATAAATCGGTAAAGTGCGACGTTTTTCAAATGTAGATTAATAATACAACAATTTTTATAATTATGCTAGTCTAAATTTGGCTTCTCTTCCTTTCACTACTATATACAAGGTGAAAAGATTAATACATGTAAATATAGGAAAAATTACTCAATTTACAAAATTTTTATTTACAAGACTACTACATCATGATAATATAGCTATATCAAATTACAATATATGGTATTTATATTTGATTGAGTTATTAAAAAAGATGTAAAGGAGGTGCCAGGCTATGAGGAATATCAAAATGAGAGATATGTTTAACTGCATACCAGAGATTGATTTTGAAGCAGGATATCAGTATTTCCTTGGTAATATGTCCAATTATAGACGGGCACTACTTGCAATCTTAAAAAGTATTAAATCAAAATTACCTCTACTTCATTCCATGCTACTTACCCATGAATATGAAGGGCT
Source organism: Clostridiales bacterium (assembly GCA_012519195.1). Taxonomy (GTDB): domain Bacteria; phylum Bacillota; class Clostridia; order Lachnospirales; family Lachnospiraceae; genus Mobilitalea. The sequence continues at coordinate 2,127 of JAAYQP010000272.1, forward strand.
CAGAACGATAACTCAGACCTTAAGGAAAATGTTGAATAATGTAGGAGCAATTTCTCTTGCTGAGTTTTCCTATGAAATGGAGGTATCCTTATTCAATGATGAGGAAATGGTCTTACAAGAAAAATTAGAACAATATTTGGAGCAGTTAATTATTTTTTCAGATCATTTAACCACCTTATTAAAGGAAATGGATCTTCAAGAGCCATTACAGACAGAGAAGGAAACGATCTCATTTCGCAATTATGATTTTACGAAAACAAAGGAAAGTATTAAGCGTTCCTCCAGATTACTGGAGCGGAAGATTATATAAAAAAGTTTTTTATTACTCCCCATTGGGTCCTGCCTTTTTGACTGACGAAGGTAGGACCATTTTAATTCATTATAAGTGAATTGGCTTGCCAATTCATCTTGCTTGTGTGTAAGCAATGAGCATTCGGATATTTAGGCGATTATATGAAGGAAGTTCACAATGGGATGAGGCCGTACCAGGATAAGATTTTGACAATCATATTGGTGTGGTGTATACTATCCTAGTGTGTAAATGAAGGGAATAGAGTTGGATTTCTGAAACATTGATCGTAAGTGATAAAATTGTTTGGAAAAGCGAAATTGGAGAAATGAAAATGGAAGATAAATTTATTGAAGCAGGTAAAAAGGTTAAGCTAATTGTTAGTGATATCGATGGCACATTATTAAACTCAAATAAGCAATTGACCCAGGAGAATCTCCATGCCATTCAGAAAGCAAAGGAACAAAATCTATTATTTACAATTTGTACTGGAAGAATTGTTTCGATGTTGGAATACTATATTCACACATTAGAGATTGAGACACCAATCATAACTTGCAACGGAGCAGTAATATGGGACCCGATTCTGAATAAGCCAATGTTTGATGTTCCAATGGATAAAGAGGAACTGATGAGCATGCTAGAATTTTGTAAATTTAATCAGTTGGATTATGGTGTATTTACCTTAGGTACCAATTATTTTTCAAGGAACAGTGTTCGTTTGGATAATTACCGTAATTATAATGAATTTGCCAAAGCAAATAATAGGCCAACGATGAAGCTGGGTTATTTTGATGATGATTTCCATTGCCTTGATGGTATTAATGTGTATAAATTATTAATCTATGATAGAAATCCCGAGCAAATTAAGATGGTAGAGGAACGATTAGGAACTCTTAAGAAAACAGGATATACTACCTCCTTGCCTGGTCTATTAGATATATCAGAAAAGTCGGTAAATAAAGGCCAGGGTGTTCAGAAACTGGCAGAACATCTTAAATTGCGACCAGAAGAAGTGTGTACTATTGGAGATTTTGATAATGATATCCCTATGCTTGAATATGCAGGTTTCTCCGTTGCAATGGGGAATGCCCTACCCAATGTAAAAGAGAAGGCCTTTTATGTAACAAGTAGCAATGATGAAAACGGATTGGCAAAGGTAATGAATCGGTATATTCTACGAAAGTAGATTATTGCATGGTGATAAAATAGAATATCTAATGGTATTTGTTAATATAATTACTTTATCTTCATAAAGATGGGGTGTATCTCTTCTTTCCTTAAAAATTTTGCAGGAAAGTTAAGATACACCCCATTTTAAATAGGTAAGAAACTATTCATTTGTAAAGCTATTTAGGATATCCTTGACTTCCTGTATCGTATATACGGAAGCAGCCTTACCTGCACATTCTTTTGCCTTCTCATAGGAAGTATTCCGAATGATATTCTTAATATTCGCAGTTTCTCCCAGGGACATGCTGAACTCGTCAAGACCTAGTCCGAGTAGAAGTACAGTAGCTTTTTCATCACCGGCAAACTCGCCGCACATACCGACCTCGATTCCCTCAGCATGACCCGCATCAATAATACGCTTTATACTTTGTACAACAGCTGGATGGAAGGAATCATAAAGATTGGCAATTTTCTTATTCCCTCTATCTACAGCCAATACATACTGGGTTAAATCATTGGTTCCAATACTAAAGAAATCAACATGTTTCGCAAGATTTTCAATACAAAGTACGGCAGCAGGTGTTTCTACCATGATACCGACCTTAATGTCCGGATCAAATGCAATGCCCTCAGAGCTCAATTCTTGTTTGCATTTACTAAGAACATCGTTTGCTTTTTCTAATTCCTCTTGGGAGATAATCATTGGATACATGATTTTCACATTACCAAAGGCGCTAGCTCTTAAGATTGCCCGTAATTGTGCTTTAAATACATCCTCCAGATCTAAGGAGATTCGGATCGCCCTCCAACCCAGGAAAGGATTATCCTCATGATCAAAGGTATAGTAGGGAAGGGACTTATCCCCGCCGATATCTAAGGTTCGTATGATTAATTCTTTAGGACAGAGGATGGCTGCTTGCTTATAAACCTCGAATTGTTCCTCTTCGGTTGGAAAGTGGGTATTCTCCATATAGAGAAATTCACTACGAAAGAGACCGATCCCATCGATACCACGTTCTGCTGCCTTCTTAACGTCTTCTAGATTTCCCACATTGGCATAGATTTTAACGGTTCTTCCATCAACTGTAGTTGCAGGAAGCGAACTCATACTTTCAAGTTCTTTCTTGCGCTTTTTATATTCCTCTTCAAGAATTCTATATTTTTCAATGGTGGTTTCATCTGGATTAATAATGATCTGACCATTGGAGGCATCTAATATAATAAAATCCTTATCTTTTACATGTTCCATTAAGCCCTTAACACCAACCAAGGCGGGAAGCTCCATATTTCTCGCAATGATTGCTACATGGCTTGTCACACCTCCCAGTTCAGTTGCAAAACCGAGAACATGGTCAAGATTCATATTGGAGGTATCGGAGGGAGTCAGATCCTCTGCAATCAAGATTACTTTACCCTCAATATCCTTAAGGGTACTTTGGGAGATACCTTTTAATGAGCGCATCAGACGATCACGGACATCTCTGACATCCGCAGCACGCTCCTTCATGTATTCATCCTCCATACTATCAAAAATAGCCGCAAATTCTTCAGCTGTATTCTCCAGAGCTAATTGGACATTTAGTCTGTCTGTTTTAATCTTATGAATTACACCATCATATAGGGCAGGATCCTTTGCCATTTCAAGATGGGCTGCAAATATATCAGAAGTTTTTGCTAGCTCCTCTAATTGAGCAACCGCTGTTTTAATAGCATCCTGATATTTTTCGATCTCCTTATCAACCTCATCTGCCCCGATCCGATGGGTTTGGGCGCTTAAATCCTGCTTTTTTAAAACATATGCATTCCCCATAGCAAATCCTTTGGAAGCAGTTTTCTCCACATTTAAAGCTTTCATATTTACCTCTCATTCATTTATATAGTTTAGAACCGGAATATAAAGTTATTCTAATTTTAATTATATCGATAATTGAATCGTATGGCAACATGAAAATGGTTAATTTATATAGAATAAATTCATTTTAAGAATTATAATTGTGCTCTTTGCCCTTTATCACCCCGTTTACGATTGCGAACTTTTTTAGCATTCAATTCTTTTCCATCGTAGACAAAGGTCTCAGTACTCGGGTCTACTGCTGTGGTAAAACATACATAGTCGTCTTTTTCTAAGCTAATGGCTTTCACCCCGCGTCCGGTTTTCTTTAATTCTGGAACCTGGGATAGAGGGAAGCCAAGGGATAGGCCTTTCTCCGTAAGTAGGATTATTTTCAGGGTTCCTGCAAGAACTTCTCCTGCGGTCAGAAGATGAATGCCAACAACTTCATCCCCATCCACTAATTTCGTTGCATTTACTTGGGAGCGGTTTGTTTCAAATTCAGCACCGGACACTTGCTTAATAAAGCCCTTTTTGGTGATAAATAGTAACTGGGCTTCAAATACTTCCTCAAAGGGGGCATAGAGAAGAACCGTTTCTTTGTCTAACTTACATAGGTTCTGAATTAGGGTACCCTTATCCTTAATTTTACCCTTTGGTATATTTTCGGCCTTAACTTGATGCATATTTCCTTCCGCAGTAAAGACACAGAGCCGATCAATATTTTTCATCATCACCGTATGAACATAATCCTTCAGGTTATCCTCAGAGACTCTTGAATAGCTGGTGCTATCGATGGATTTGACATATCCAAAACGGTCTACTAATAGATAGATGTCCTCCACCTTGACTTCTTCCACATATTCTTCGATTGTAGAGTTGGTTAGTTTCGTTCTTCTAGGGGTATGGAATTTCTTTTTATATTCCCGAAGTTGTGCCTTAATCACTTTAAGCAGTTCCTTCTGATCGCCCAGAATTTTATTATATTTCTCAATAGATGCAGTGAGGGAAGAAGCTTCCTCATGGAGCTTTAAGATTTCTAATCCGATTAATTTGCTCAGTTGCATGGAAAGGATTGCCTCAGCCTGTCGTTCCGTAAAGTTAAGCTTTGAAGCCTCTTTTTGGGATTGATTTGTTTTAAAGCGAATTCCCTCGGTTGTACCATGGATTAAACAATCCTTAGCTTGCTTAATTGAAGAACTACCGCGGAGGATTTCAATGATTAAGTCAATGACATCGGTAGCTTTAATTAATCCATCAACAATTTCCTGACGTTTCAAAGCCTTGTCCAGTAGGTATTCATATTCCTTAGTATAGAGCTCGATCTGAAAATCCACAAACTCGCTGATCATACTCTTAAGATTGAAGGTTACTGGTTGCTGATTCTTAACGGCTAGGAGATTTACGCTATAGGTATCCTCCATTGGTGTTTTTTTATAAAGACCATTTAGCAAGTTGTCCAAATCCCGGTCTTTCTTGACTTCAATAACGATTCGGATTCCTTCCTTGGAGGATTCGTCCCTTACATCGTGGATTTCATCAAAAACCTTATCCTTCATCAAAGAAACTAAACTTTCCACTAGCTTTAGTTTATTTCCTGCTACGGTAAAAGGAATTTCCGTAATTACAATATTCTTGCGACCGTAGTCTCCATTCTCAATGTCGTAGCTAGCCCGGATCCTGATTCTGCCTTCTCCAGTTTCATAGATGGCAGGGAGATCATCCTGATTCACAATGGTTCCACCGGTAGGAAAATCCGGGGCCGGGATATATTTCATTAATTTTTCTACCGTGATGTTGGGATTATCGATATATGCAATTACACCATCGAAAACTTCATCCGGATTATGGGGAGGGATATTAGTAGCCATACCAACAGCAATCCCCGTTGTTCCATTAATTAAAAGATTTGGTATTTTTGCTGGAAGAACAGCAGGTTCCTGTTCACTGTTATCGAAGTTAGGATGAAATTGCACCAAACCTTTTTCAAGATCACTTAATAATGCCATGGCACTGATGGAAAGCCTTGCTTCGGTATAACGCATTGCTGCTGCGCTATCACCGTCGATGGAACCGAAGTTACCATGGCCATCGACTAGGGGAACCCGTAAGGAAAAGTCCTCAGCCATATGTACCAATGCATCATAGATGGAACTGTCACCATGAGGATGATATTTACCCATGGTATCACCAACAATACGGGCGCTTTTTCTATGGGGTTTGGCAGGATCTAAACCCAATTCCATCATGGAATATAAAATTCTTCGTTGTACCGGTTTTAAGCCGTCTCGAACATCGGGTAATGCTCTAGCTATTATGACACTCATAGCATAATCACGATAGCTGTTCTTCATTTCCTCAGAAAAATCCAGCTGTATTATTTGATCGGTATTTTTTTTCATAGTAACAAAACCTCCGCCTATGTTAATCTATCAATAATAAAATGTAGAAAAATGCGATTTCGAATTCCTTTAGACATCCAACCTTGCATACTTGGCTTCTTCCATTATAAAAGTACGCCTTGGGGGAACATTACTACTCATCAAAGTCGTAGTAATCTCATCCGCTTCAATGTTATCGCTGATGGATATTTGTGCTAGAATTCTAGTTTCAGGGTTTAAGGTTGTCTCCCATAATTGGTTGGCATCCATCTCACCAAGACCCTTATAACGTTGAAGACTAAGAATTTTATGTCCAGAAGTTTTACGGAATTTCTCTAGCTCAAAATCATTAAAGAGGTACTCGGATTTCTTGGACTTTTTACCCTTTCCGCTAACCTCGTAATCAACCTTATATAGAGGGGGCATACCGCGGTAAATCTTACCCTCAAGGATTAGCTGTGGCATAAAGCGGTAGAAGAAGGTAAGCAGTAGCGTACTGATATGGGCACCATCCACATCAGCATCGGTAAGAATAATGATTTTATCATAGCGGAGCTTTGTAATATCGAAATCATCACCAATTCCACAACCGAAGGCGGCGATCATTGTTTTAATCTCATTATTTACAAGAATTTTCTCCAAAGAAGCCTTTTCTACATTTAATATCTTACCTCGTAGGGGAAGAAAGGCCTGCGTTCTGCGATTTCTCGCAGTCTTAACGGTACCGCCAGCAGAATCACCCTCAACGATATAGAGTTCACATTCCTCCGGTTTTTTAGAGGAACAGGAGGCAAGTTTGCTTCGAGTATCTACATCATTCAATTGCTTTAGAACAGCATTTCTTGCTTTATCTCCAGCCTTTCTGGCATTGAAGGATTTCATAGAGTTATCGAGGATTACCCGTAGTACTTCGACATTTTTATCAAACCATCTTTGTGATTCGGTGGAAAATACCTCTTCCACAGCACTCTTGGCATCGGTATTACCCAGCTTAGTCTTCGTCTGGCCTTCAAACTGTGGATCTGGGTGTTTGATCGAGACGATTGCTACGATTCCATTGCGGATGTCCTTTCCATCGAAATTATCATCCTTATCTTTTAATACATTTAATTCACGGGCATATTGATTCATAATCCTGGTTAAGCCGGTTTTAAAACCTGTCACCAAGGTTCCGCCGTCCACCACATTAATTCGATTACAGTAGGAATTAATCTGTTCATTGAAATTGTCCGTGTATTGGAAAGCGATTTCTACCTCGATATCACCGCTTTTACCCTCTAAATAGATTGGCTCTTTGTGTAGAACATTCATGTCACGAGTAAGGTAGGAAACAAAACTTTTAATACCAAATTGCTCAATATAACTTTTTGATATGTTAAGTTTTTCGTCTTTAAAGTTGATCAATAGATTCTTATTAAGAAAAGCAATTTCCTTTAATTTTTTCTGTATGGTTTCTGACTTAAATTCAACAGTCTCAAAGATGGTATCATCCGGATAGAAGATAATTTTCGTTCCTGTATCCGATTTATTGCATTTACCTATGACAGGTAGCATTCCATTTTCTAATTCAATGATTGGATGGCCACCATTAACATATTCATCCCGATATATTTTTCCATCCCGTTTTATTTCTACAATCATATGCTTTGATAGAGCATTTACAACAGAGGCACCAACTCCGTGTAGACCACCGGACACCTTATATACGGAGCCGTCGAACTTACCTCCGGCATGCAGGATGGTGTAGACTACGCGGACGGATGGAATTTTTTTGGTTGGATGGGGATCAACAGGGATGCCCCTTCCGTTGTCAACAATCTCTATACCGCCATCCTTACGGAGTGTTACATCAATTTGTGTACAGTAACCTGCTAAATGTTCATCAATACCATTGTCAAGGATTTCCCAGATCAGATGATGTAAGCCTCTGGGTCCTGTACTTCCTATATACATACCAGGACGTTTCCGGACGGCCTCTAATCCCTCCAGGACAACAATTTGATTTCCACTATATTGTTCCATTGTAAAACCCCTTTTTTCTGTATTTTAGTTTATTTAATTCTATGTAAGCATTCCTAAATATCTCGAATAGTATAACATAATTTATAGGAGATTTCTAGTTAGATTACACTCATATGTTCGAAGGGTTGAATGAAAGATCGAAATTTCACATTTACTTAGAAAAACTGCTCTTTTGTTTTTTGTTCAATCCCGAGGGAATGGTAAACAGAAAAACCATTTGAATTTATATTAAAATGTTGTATAATAGGAGCAATTATTTGAAAGGATCCCCCTTCTATATTATTTAAAGGGGGAATTCTTTAAGTCATGGAAAGGGTAAATTTGGTTATTGGATTTAGAAAGGAACGAGTATCATGAGCGCATATCGGTATGAGACTCATCTTCACACAAAGGAAGCAAGTGCTTGTGCGATGGTTGATGGGAAGGAACAGGCTAGAAGATATAAGGAGGCAGGATATGAAGGCATCATCGTGACGGATCACTTCTTTAACGGTAATACCTGTATCCCAGAGAATTTGCCTTGGGAGAAAAGAATTGATCTTCTCTGCAAGGGCTATGAAAATGCGAAAGAGGAAGGTGATCGTATTGGTCTTTCTGTGTTCTTTGGCTGGGAATCTTGCTATAACTTTACGGAATTTTTAGTTTATGGACTAGATAAAACCTGGTTGAAAAGCCACCCTGATATGTTATCTTGGTCAATCGAAGAGCAGTACCGCAGGGTGCATGAGGCTGGTGGCTTTATTGTTCATGCCCATCCATTTCGGGAGAGATCTTATATCAAACAGATTCGTTTGTTTCCGGAGTTCGTAGATGCTGTTGAGGCAATTAATGTAGGAAATGGTAATGAAGAATTTGATAATAAAGCAGCGATTTATGCAGCTAAGCATAATTTACCTATGACAGCAGGAACGGATTCCCATGGTTATGAAAAGATGCGCTCCGGCCTTGTATTCGACCACAAATTAAAGGATATAAAAGATTATATCAGCAGTATTCAATCTGGTAATTATAATCTTATAAAAATATAATAGCCATACATATATCAGATAGTAGGAGGTTCAATGTGAAGAAACCATTTGTTTCAAAGGAACAATTAGAGAAAATAGCAACACAATATCCCACACCTTTTCATATTTATGATGAAAAAGGGATTCGTGAAAATGCCAGAAAATTAAAACAGGCTTTTTCTTGGAATAAAGGCTTCAAAGAATATTTTGCAGTAAAAGCGACACCGAATCCATTTATAATAAATATTCTCAGGGAAGAAGGATGTGGTGTGGATTGTTCTTCCTTAACCGAGCTGATGTTAGCTGAAGCGCTGGGATGTTCGGGAAGTGAAATTATGTTTTCCTCGAATGCCACTCCTGCTGAGGAATTTATAAAAGCAAGGCAGCTGGATGCAATCATTAATCTGGATGATTATACCCATATCGATTTTCTAGAGAAGATTGCATCAATTCCGGATATTATTAGTTGCCGCTATAATCCCGGTGGTGTATTTAAGACAGCCAATGGTATAATGGATCATCCCGGAGATGCCAAGTATGGATTTACGAAAGAACAGATGGTGGATGGTTTTAAAAAGCTGAAGGAGAAAGGAACCAAGATCTTTGGTATCCATTCCTTTTTGGCTAGCAATACTGTCACTGAAGAATATTATCCCATATTAGCAAAAATCTTATTTGAACTGGCGGTAGAGCTTCGGGATAAAACCGGTGTAGAGATCAAGTTTATCAATCTGTCCGGCGGTATTGGAGTTCCTTACCATCCCGACGAGCAGCCAAATGATATTTTGGCGATTGGTGAAGGCGTTAAAAAAGTCTATGAAGAGATTCTTGTTCCGGCAGGTATGGGTGATGTAGAGATCTATACTGAGCTTGGAAGATTCATGCTGGCTCCCTATGGGCATTTGGTTGCTAGAGCCATTCATGAGAAACATATCTACAAAGAATATATCGGACTAGATGCTTGTGCCGTAGATTTAATGAGACCAGCAATGTATGGTGCTTACCATCATATTACGGTAATGGGAAAAGAGGATGCACCCTGTGATCATAAGTATGATATTACCGGATCACTCTGTGAGAATAATGACAAGTTTGCAATTGATCGAATGCTTCCTAAAATAGAGATCGGAGATCTCCTTGTCATTCATGATACCGGTGCACATGGATATGCTATGGGCTATAATTATAACGGTAAATTAAAATCAGCAGAGCTATTACTAAAAGAGGATGGATCTGTGCAATTAATCCGGAGAGCAGAAACTCCTAAGGATTACTTTGCTACTTTTGATTTTAGTGATATTTTAAAAAATATGAAGTATTAAAATATGTAGAGAATGAATTGATTAAGTATCAACATTTACCTAAATGATAAAAGTAAAATTAAGTCGTATTTTAGAATTTACCAATTCGAATTTCCAGATAAATAAAGAATGTGTGGTGAATATTTTCTATATATTGATGATAAGATATAATGTAACTTTTAAGCAGGTTACTGCAAAATTATAGGAAATTGAATGAGGTTGACAAGGATGTAACGATAAGTTATAATACTTGGAATGTATTGAGCTACATTCCAAAAGTCAGCTTTGTAGACTTTTTGATTCATGAATTATGGATCGTTGATTACGACGATTTTAATCATGTATAAAGCAATGGAGGAAGGGTGTATATTATGGTTGAAAAGAAAAAAATACTTACTTATGAGGGATTACGTCAACTTGAAGATGAGCTTCATGACTTAAAAGTAAATAAAAGAAAAGAAGTAGCGCAAAAAATCAAGGAAGCTAGAGAGCAGGGGGATCTGTCCGAGAACGCGGAATATGATGCAGCCAAGGATGAGCAGAGGGATATCGAAGCAAGAATCGAAGAAATCGATCGAATTCTAAGAAATGCTGAAGTTGTTTTAGAAGATGAAGTTGATGTTGATGTAATCAATATCGGATGTAGAGTTAAAATATTTGATATGGAATATGATGAAGAATTAGAATATAAAATCGTGGGATCAGCGGAAGCCAATAGCTTGAAGGGAAGAATATCAAATGAATCTCCCCTAGGAATGGCATTGTTGGGAAAACGTGAAGGGGATGTGGTTGATGTTGAAACACATTCCGGTACGATTCAATATAAAATTCTAGAGATTCAAAAATCAAATTAAGTAAGTACAATAAATAATTAATGCAGATAGAGAAAATACAGTAGCGAATGATCTACTGTGATAAGAGGTGAAGAAACATGTCTGATTTAAGAAACCAAACAGAGCAAGACATTAATGAACTATTAAAGGTTAGAAGGACAAAACTCGCAGATCTTCAGGAAAATGGTAAGGATCCATTTCAGGTTATGAAGTACGAGGTAAGCCATCATACGGATGAGATTATTAATGGCTTTGAAGAATTGGAAGGTAAAGTAGTCTCCCTTGCCGGACGTATTATGACGAAACGTGTTATGGGGAAGGCTTCCTTTTGTCATATCAGGGATCTAAAAGGTGATATTCAAGCCTATGTCAAAAGAGATGAAATCGGTGATGAATCATATGCTGATTTTAAAAAATATGATATGGGTGATATCGTTGGTATCGAAGGCGAAGTGTTTAAAACAAAGACTGGTGAAATATCAGTAAAAGCAAATAAAGTGACCCTTTTATGTAAGAGCCTTCAGATATTACCGGAGAAATTTCATGGACTTAAGGATACCGACACAAGGTATCGTCAGAGATATGTTGATTTAATCGTAAATCCTGAGGTTCGGGACACCTTTATTAAGCGTTCCCTTATTATCAGAGAAATCAGAAATTATCTTGATGCTAAGAATTTTATAGAAGTAGAAACTCCAGTATTAGTACCGAATGCCGGTGGTGCAGCTGCTAGACCATTTGACACTCATCATAATGCTCTAGACCAGGATATTCACTTGAGAATTTCCTTGGAATTATACTTGAAAAGGCTAATCGTTGGCGGACTGGAGAGAGTATATGAAATCGGTAGAGTATTCCGTAATGAAGGTCTATCGGTTAGACATAATCCAGAATTTACTTTATTGGAGCTTTACCAAGCATATACGGATTACTATGGTATGATGGATTTGGTAGAAGATCTATTCCGTCATGTAGCAAATAAAGTACTTGGCACAACAACAGTAACGTATGAAGGCGTGGAAATCGATCTTTCTAAACCTTTTACGAGAATGACCATGGTTGATGCGGTTAAAAAATATGCAAATGTTGATTTTGATCAGGTACCGGATGAAGCTGCAGCAAAAGCACTAGCTGATGAACATAAGATTGAATATGAGGAAAGACATAAAAAAGGTGATATCTTGAATCTCTTCTTTGAAACCTATGTAGAAGAGCATCTAATACAACCTACCTTTATTATGGATCATCCGATTGAAATATCACCACTAGCTAAGAAAAAGCCAGAGAATCCGGATTATACGGAGAGATTTGAACTGTTTATTACAAAGCGTGAGATGGCCAATGCTTTCTCAGAACTAAATGATCCATTAGATCAGAGAAAACGTTTTGAAGCCCAAGAAGCATTACGGGCTGCCGGCGATGATGAGGCGAACCAGATGGATGAGGACTTCCTCAATGCTCTGGAATATGGAATGCCTCCAACAGGCGGTATCGGAATTGGAATTGACCGTTTGGTTATGCTATTAACGGATTCCTCAGCCATCAGGGATGTATTATTGTTCCCTACGATGAAGTCACTTAATTAGTGTATGGATTTATGTGGTTCTATGAAAAACCATAGAGAACCAAATAAATCCAATAAGGACATGAATGTACTACGATCTCTTTGGATTATATAGGATTTCAACGGAGCTGTATGGATTACAATCAGAAAATCGAATAGTCTCTATGGGCTGAAAAACAGTGTGTCAGGACAGGGGCAGCCGATTCAATTTTAAGAATTAGGCACTTACGTTTAGTAAAAATACTATGCGTAGGTGCCTTTTTTGCGTGTTTCTACAAGCGGTGCATCTTACGAGATATCGTCGCAACAATACATCTCTTTTATCAGAAAGGAGAGCAACATGCACAATGTAAAATCACCACCGGTAAATCTGGATAAGTATTTGGAAG
>JAAYQP010000273.1 GCA_012519195.1 Clostridiales bacterium
GGGATAGCTCGAAGAAGCCTGTTCGTAGGGCGTCGGCTGAGCGAAACTCAAAACACGAACTGCGCTCGGAGAGACTCAGCTGGTCTTTCTTTCGGACGGGGGTTCGACTCCCCCCGCCTCCACCATTAATAATTCTGAGAGGCCTTGTGTCACGGGAGTTACAGGACTATCAGTAAAATCTGGGAGGAGCAAGCATAGTTCCCTTTTTATTTTTGCATATCCCGATATATCTACATCTACGGTGGCAAGTGAGTGGCAAATAACTATTAGTGGGTGGCAAAAAAGGTGGCAAAAATATATAGGACAAATACCGCAGAAATGCGGTTTTTTTACTGAAAGAACAATAAAAACTTAGCATCGTGGTTATCAGAATGTTAACAATATAGCGGGTATTAAAACCCGCTTTTTTAATTCTCTGAACCTTTTATTTGCCCTGGACCAGTTAACCTGGGGCTTTAAACTCGCGGAACTGCAACACGAAATTGAGGTTGTTTCCGAACTCACGAGAAAAGCCATTTATGAAAATGCTGGCTTTGCCGTTAATCAGGATGAATTTAACGAAAGGCACCAGGGATACATTGGGCGGCACATAAAGGCAACAGAGCGTTGCCGAACTGGAAGCGCTCCGTATTAAGCGCCATGAAAAGCATAAAACCCTGGAGCCTTTTATCCGGGATATAGAAAACCGACCGTTAATCATTGAGGAATTTGATGAAAAACTATGGTTAGCTATTGATGACAAAGCCAATGTATTGCCTGATGGTAGGCTCGTATTTACCTTTCAGGACGGCACAGATATTGAATGCCGATCATGAGTTCGTATAGGGAACTAAGCGCGCATGCCATCCAAATTAAGGGTGGACAGAATTATCTCTAAACGTGACCGGGGCTGCAAATTTATTGCATCCTCAAAGAAAAATATATCCTTGCCGAATATTCATAAGTGACTTCCCCTTCCGTATTGGGTTTTGAGTTTGTCACTGTTAAATTCAGCAAAAAACGGGGGTGAAGTCCTTTTTATCCTCCAATAAACCTCATTATTTCTAGGCTAATTTATTTTGCATAAGTCTCATTTATAAGAAAATGGAGGTTTAATCCAACTATTTGTAGAATTATTATCTATTAGATTTATTAGAGGGGGCATTGAGTTGGAGGATGTGTATATAAACAAATCTATGGAAGCTATTAAAGGAATATTAAATGATGAGTTAATAGATGAGTGTTATACCAATTTCGAAATCTTTAAACAGTCATATGACCGCGGCAAAATTGATTATTGCATTGACAAATACGTGGCCGCGGAAATGGATTATATCACACCTGGTTTGCGAGGAATTGGAAGAATGAATGAGGATGTTCCTCGGTTCGGGGGTTATTTTAGACGACAATTATCTGGTGTTTCTAAGGATATACTAGATGAATTAGCTAGTCTTTTTAAACAGTCTATTTACATTGGATATCTAACTCATGTCTTGACTTTCGAAGAAAAGCCGAAAAATCCAAATATTACATCCCCCCAAATACTATTTGATAAATGGATACCTGGAATTTATGTATCAAATATCGCAAAGGTGCCTAACCTCAGAAGCTTCCTATATGGGGCTGTCAATGATACTATGCTTGAAGCTAAATCAATAATGAAAACTAATAAATTAAAGGGCGGAGGGCTATTTAATCAGGATAAAACTGATTTAATATTATCTTTCTATCCAGTAGCTGGTTTTGGGTTAAGGGCAAGAGAGTAATGCGATTCATATATTCTGTAACATTTTTGCCTTACATGATAGTTTATAGGGGGTTAAGCAGTGAAGTTCATTTTATGGTTAGGTATTTTCCCATTGTACTACGGCCTGAAGTTTTTCTGGAAATGGGTGGTGGTTGATAAACGCGTATGGGATTATCTTCCTGAGGAATACAAACAAGGTTTACCTCTTAGAATAATTGCAGCAATTGCTTTGATTGTTTTTGGTTTATATTTATTTTTTGGTGTAGGTGATTTTTTGGGGCAAAGATTTTAGGATTTATATTCATCGTGGAACCACGGGGTGGAACCACGGGGACGGTTCTTGCGGTTGCATGAGTTGCATGAGTTAGTGTATGTTGCTGTTATAAGCCAGAGGTGTAATATATGGAAAGTAAAGAAACTGGCTGTCA
>JAAYQP010000001.1 GCA_012519195.1 Clostridiales bacterium
CGGCAATCCGAATCTGAGTTGGCTGCATATCCAAAGCTAATACGAAGGAGTTCGTATTCCCGGTAGCACCGGCAAAAGCATTCCCTTTTAGAGAACCAAGAACAATGATATTTCCTTTGGAAACAACCCTTGCCCCATGATTGACATCCCCGATAATGATGACACTGGTTTCAAATTCCAAAGATGCACCGGAACGTAGAATTCCTTTATAAAACTGCCCAGTATTGTTTTCTAACTCCATTAGCTTCTGTTCCAGGGTCTTACGGAAAAGTTCCTCTTTTTCAGCATCATTATCGATGACACATACAATATGCATATCCGTGTTTTCATTAATGATATCTAGGATTTCTCTCTGTTCTTCATTGGTTAAATTTCGTCCCTCAAAGCTAATTGCCATTTTCGCATTTTCGAAAAATTTACTTGATTCACGAAATTTTTCTGCAACCAACTGTTTTAGTTTATCAAATTTTTCGTCAGGACTCAATACAACAATGATCCCATATTTATTTCCTTTAATTATTACTGAGTTATTTACTTTATTCATTATAACCTCCATCTGCCCTCATCAAGTATTTCATTCATTGGGTTGGGTTTCTAATCAGAGATTGCTCTTACATCATTTTCAGGAGATGTGGCTTCACCATCAACCAATTTTTCATGATCCTCTAAATTAAAGTATAATTTATAGATATCTCTAGAAAGCTCTGCAGCATTTCCGGAGGTATGGCCATTAGGAATAATCGATGTTACCGATATCTCAGGAGCTTCATAAGGAGCATAGGATACAAACAAGGCATTATTCGGAACAACCTTACTAATTTGGGAAGTACCGGTTTTAGCGGCAACAGTAACCCCTAAATCCTTAAAAAGATTAAAGACAGAGCCCCTACTTTCATTTACTACGGCATACATTCCTTCCTGTATTTTGTCCCAGGTAGAATCTTTGATATTGCTTAGCTCTTTATCTACCTTAGCACGGTTATTGACAATAATTTTACCATCTTTATCAAGGATTCGATCGAGTAGGGTCAAATTAAAGGATTTCCCTCGATTGGCTATTGTAGTAATATACTTGGAAATCTGAGCTGCAGTATATCCGTTGGTACCTTGTCCAATAGAGGAACGGATGGAGTCCTGATTGGAAACACTTGGTTCATACTCTGGTAATTCCACACCGGAGGTCGAATCAAGACCATACATAGAAGCATATTTTGCTAGCTTTTCTAGCCCCAATTGTTCATTAAAGGTACCAGTACTATCGATACTCATTCGATAGGCTGTTTCATAGAAATAATAGTTACAGGATACCTTTAAAGCATCTACGATATCGACCGAACCATGGGAACCAGGATGGATATGGCATTTGGCCGGAGGATTGATTTTGGTGAATTCACCCAAATCCAGTATCTTCTCATAAGGAGTAACTACCCCCTCTTCCAATACTGCAGTGGCAGATACCATTTTAAAAGTAGAACCAGGTGCAATTTTTTGCTGAACTGGCCGATTTAAAAAGGGATCCGTACGATCATTTCTCAGTTGATTAAAATAGTTAGGATCAACCTTATTCGCCATCTTATTATTATCATAACTTGGGTAGGTTACCATAGCTAGGACATCTCCAGTGTTCACATCGGTGACAACGACGGAACCACTGTATGGCTCCAGTGCAAGCATGGCAGGTGTAATTACCAGTGTAGAGATTTTATCCCGTATAAACTGATAGGCGGATTTGTTTCCATTTTTAAGCATGGAAATTTCATCTATATTATATTCTAACACACCTTGGTCAAATAATAAAAGACAAATTTCTGTTCCGGTTAATTTATAGGAAAAAACTAAGTTACGATAGATTTTTTTCTTAAAAGCTGGGTCTTGTTTTAGTATATCCTTTATATAATCAATCAGCTTTTGATATAACTCATTGATACTATAATATTCTTCACCAATATTTAACTGAGATAAATCAATCCAATTATTAGAGATACAGTAAAGAATAAATTGACTTAAACTGATATTGCCATTTCTATAGTCACGATAACTAGTATCATCTTCCGGAATTTGGTCTTTACGTAGAAGCTTATGCTTGACGATTATTTCATAGAAATAATCCAAATAATCTTCCATATCCCCTGCCTGCTCATTGGTTACCTTGTTACCGGACGATAATAAGGTATCCAGCTGGCCAAAGACCTCATTTAATCTGGCTTCATACTTATTTTTCACCTGTTTTTCCAGTTCCGTAGCATCCTTATCATCAAAACGATTTACATCGATGATATTATTATTGATCAGGGCAAAGTAAACCTCATAAATGGGGGTAAGGATATCACTGGCACTTTCCCCTTTAGAACCATAATTCATGTCAGGTACGATTTTCTGAAGTAAGATTCCAGCCAGTTTCTTCTCTAAGATATGATAAATCGACTTTTGTAATTCACTATCTATAGTTAAATATACATCATTTCCTGCTACCGGGTCGATGCGATCTACAACACCGATCACCTTACCGGTAGTTCCAACGGTAACAATTTCACGACCCTTTATTCCGGATAGATAACTTTCATATTCCTTTTCCAGGCCGGATTTGCCGATCACATCGGTATAGTTATAGTAATCGGAACCATCATCGTATTTTTCCAGCTCCTCAGCACTGATCAGACCAGTATAGCCAAGGATATGAGCAAAATAGAGACTATCATGATAATATCTTTGGGTCTGTTTCTTAATCTCAACACCTGGTAAATTAGCGGCTTCCTCCATAACTTCTGCAACCGTTTCTTCACTGACATTAGAAGCTACCGTTATTTGAAGATACTTTGGATAATTACAGAATAAGGCATAACGAATACTCATGATTTTTAAGGTCTCTTCGACCGTATAATCATCAGAAATACCAAACATATGCGTATAATTATCACCGGTACCCTTCCTTAAAAACTCATATACCTCTTCTGCAGTTGCATTCATTAGTTCATCCGTTAATTCATTATCCTCTATAAGATAAGCAAAAGCATTCTTTTTAAAACGATTTAAGGCAGTTCCTTCTACCGTAAATTCAAATTCACCATTTTTATTTTGTATGATGTAGAATTCATTATCTAAGGTATCACCGTTTTTTTCAATAATATTAATTAAATCGAAAATAATCGCATTTCTCTGTTCATTTGAAGTTATAGCTGAACTATCTTCCATCA
>JAAYQP010000274.1 GCA_012519195.1 Clostridiales bacterium
AGACTGGCACGAGGTTTATTTGTCATGCCCAAAAACATAGAATTATGGATGAAACATAAAAATAGCTCTAAGCCTAGTATTGGAGCATGATTGCAAGCAATCATACCCCAGCACTTGACAAAGAGCCAAAAAATAACCGGAATAACTTATCAAAAAGTTATTCCGGCTAATCTTTTAAGTTCTATCCACACAATAATGTCTGGCCTATTCTTCAATCGTAACTTTACCTATATATAGTTTTACTTTATCAATTCTTTTATGCTTTACACTTTCTAGTTTAAATACCAAGTTATCAATCTCTATTGTCCTATCATCCTTTTCTGCGGGGATTGATCCAAGATGATCAATCAAAAAACCAGAGATCGTATCATAATTTTCAGAGGATAGGTTTAGATCAAGTTTATTATTTAAATCATCAATCGTTACTAGGCCGTCGATTAGATAAGTTGAGTCATCAAGCTTCTTAATCTTATAGGATTCCGGATCATACTCATCCTCAATCTCTCCCATAACTTCTTCAACCAAATCTTCCATGGTAACAATTCCAGAAAAACCGCCATATTCATCAATTAAGACTGCAATCTGTTTTTTCGATTGCTGTAGTTCTCGGAATAGGTCATTTATATTTTTGCTTTCTGGAACAAGATATGGCTTTCTAAGTATTGATCTAATATCTACATTTCCGATTCCCCGTTTTACTGTTTCCTTCAAGAAGTCTTTAATAAATAAGATACCCACAATATTATCGATATCCTCTTCATAGACGGGAATTCTAGTGTACTTGGCGTCTAAAAGTTCCTCAATATACTCTTCCTTGGGTTCTGCAATATCAATTGCAAATACATTAATTCTTGGTGTCATTATCTCTTTGGCTGTTTTATAATCAAATTCCATGATTGAATTAATCATTTCTTTTTCTTTTTTATTTAAAACACCATGGGCTTGACCTTCAATTAATAGAAATTTCAGTTCTTCCCTGGACAGCATCTCTTCCGTATTACCTTCCTTTATTCCAAATGGTTTAGTCACAAGATTCGTTGTGAAGGTAAGCAATCTTATGAACGGGTATGCAATCTTTGAAACAGCTTTTACAGGCCTTACACAAAACATACTGATTGCTTCCGGTTTCTGTAATGCAATCTTTTTCGGTACTAGCTCACCGAATACCAGTGTAAAAAAGGATAGAATAAGGGTAACGGAAATCAATGAAATCTGCTTTCCATAGGGAATATTATTACTATCAAGCCATGTACCAAGCGGATCGGAAAGACCGGCTGCTGCAGATGCACTCGAGAAGAAGCCAGCTAAAGTAATCGCCACCTGAATTGTAGACAGGAATTTAGTCGGTTCCTCTAAAAAGTTTTGCACAAGTATTGCAGTCTTTTTTCCCTCATCCGCAAAACGTTTGATTTTGCCTTTGTTTACTGATACCATTGCCATTTCAGCACAAGCAAAGAATGCATTTACCAAGGTAAGTAAAACTAAGATTGTCAACTGAGTGAGTATACTATCGGCGTCAGGGTCACTATCTTCCATATTTTAAAAACCTCCATATAACTTGCCTTTTACAAGATCATCTTAAGATTAATTTTATCCGTATTTTCTAATGGTAAAAGGCCTTTGATAATATATTTTTATAAATCACAAAATAGTATATCATAGATTCCTATCTTATTACAAACTTTTTATTAATATTTAAGAATTGGATCCCCTATCCTATGTTTATACTTTCTTCGGAATAATCAATATTCGATATCTGTTTAAAGGACCAAATTGAAGCTATCGTAAGTGGTCCTATTCTACCAACATACATGGTTAATATTATGATAGTTACGCTGATTGGATTTAGATCCGGCGTAATGCCTGTGGATAGTCCTACGGTACCAAATGCAGATACAACCTCAAAGAATAACTGAATAAAGGAATATTGCGGCTCTAATATTATTAATAGGTAGGTATTAATACATACTAGACTTATCGCAAGAAAAGTTACGGTGAAAGCCTTTGTTATTAAATCATTCGGTAACTTTCTCTTAAAACAAGTAGATTTACGGTTTGTAGATATACTTAAACTTCCTTTTAGCATAGCAAAGAAGGTGGTTGTCTTTATACCCCCTCCAGTAGAACCGGGTGATGCACCAATAAACATAAGTACAATTAATACAAATAATCCTGCACTTGTGAAATTACCTACAGAATACGTTGAAAAACCGGCTGTTCTAGCTGATGTACTAAAAAAGAAGGCTCCCAACCAGCTTATTTTCTCTGTGAACTTTATTAATATTGTACCAATGATCATTAAAAGGCTTGACATGATAATTACTACTTTTGAGTGTAAACTAAGCTTCTTAAAGGATTTCTTATAAAGAACTTCCTTAATGACGATGAAGCCTAAGCCCCCAAAAATGATTAATCCACTCGTGGTAAGATTTAATAATATATTACTTTGATATGGAATCAAATTTTGATAACCGCCAATGATATCAAAGCCTGAGTTATTAAATGAAGCAACCGAATGGAAAATACTCATCCAGATCGCTTTTAAAAGAGGGTAATCCTGGACAAATACAAAAAAGCTTAAGAAAGCCCCCGCCCCTTCAAAGCAAAGGGTCATCATTAAAATTGCCTTCACCAGCTTGACTATTCCCTTCATTGATCCCAATCCCAATGCTTCTTTCACTAGGATTCTATCTTTAAAATCAACCTTCTTTCTCGCCAGTAGAATAAATGAAACACCAACAGAAGCTACACCCAATCCACCAATTTGAATTAGTATGGCAACCACTGCTTGGCCAATTATATTAAAGGTATCTGCTGTATCGATAGCAATCAGTCCGGTTACACACACTGCACTGGTTGCGGTAAATAGGGCATCTATAAACTTTACCTCAACCCCCTCATTATGTGTGTAAGGAAGGTATAATACTATTGCCCCCAATAATATTACACATGCGAAGCCAAGCGCAAGAAACCGTGCCGGACTCATTTTTTTTAACTTATTCATACATTACCATCCTTTAATATGTTAAGCTTATAATTTAACGCATTGCGATTACGGTATCACGAATCTTATTCAGATAGTATAAATAAATTTCCGCATGTGTTAATTTTGTGTTAATCTCTTCATTATTATTAATGAAAAAGCAAAACACCTTGCAAATCTTTGTCTGCAAGGTGATATTATAGTGCGGATAACAGGAATCGAACCTGCACCCTCTCGGACTAGATCCTAAGTCTAGCGCGTCTGCCAGTTCCGCCATATCCGCTTAACTTATTCTATTATAGGGGATAAATGAGACATCCGGGACTCGAACCCGGGACACCTTGATTAAAAGTCAAGTGCTCTACCGTCTGAGCTAATATCCCATGAGAAATTACTTCTCAACTGGG
>JAAYQP010000275.1 GCA_012519195.1 Clostridiales bacterium
AGGGTGGCGTAAACTGCCAGTACTCTATATTTTACAATTTTCAAGGTTCTAAAAGAGCCATATTTTTTGACTCGGGGTTTTCATAGTTCACTTTACACTACCAACTAATATAGAATTCTTATAAGTCTATTATCTTTTGTATGGTTATACTAAAGTACATTGTTTCCTTTAATCGTCATAACTATTACATTTTCCATCTCTTTTCATAAAAAATATAGATATTTATCTTCCCTAGCTTATGTACCGATGGTAAGAAAACGATCTACATATGAATTATCATCATACGCTATGTCATAGGTTACTGGTAAACGAAACATCTGATACAAAAAAATAAGGTGCGCACAAAAATTAATGTGACAGCACCTTATATCTTTATATTATTAATTGCTATATATATTTTTTTTATTTACTGATATATAATACACCTAGTGTATTGGGCCCACAATGGGAGGAAATAACTCCACCAGCCTGTGTTACGATAACTTCCTTAAAGATATTGAGTCGCCTCAGATAATCCTTTACCTCCTCGATCACTTCATCAGGACAACTGGAATGGGTAATAAACACTCGATCTGAATCTGCATTCTTTAAATCCTCTTCCATATCTTTTACATATTTAAGAATTACGGATTTTTGATTTCCACGGTATTTCTTAGCTACATCCATCTTCCCATTGATTACAACAATCTTTGGCTTTAATTTTAAGGTGTTTGCTAAAAGTGCAGTTACCGCAGAACACCTTCCTCCCCGATGCAGGAAGGTTAAGGTATCCACAACAAAACTTGCGCGAACCTTAGGGTTTATTCGATTGTTATCCTCAATGATTTCCTTAACTGTGCAGCCTTTCATTGCCAACTCCGCTGCTCGAATTAACTGAAGGCCAATTCCAGTTGACAGGTTCTTGGAATCAACTACATGCAAATCATGATAATTTAAATTTTCTGCAGCCAAACGCAGAACATTACAAGTGGCTGACATGGCCTCAGATATTCCAAAGAATATAATAGATCGCTTCTCTTTAACATAAGGGGAAAGGAGATCCATCACATCCCCGATGGAAGGAGCTGCAGTCTTAGGAGTCTCACCAGTTTGGTCAGACCAATCATAGATTTGCTGAGGATTAACCTCTATTCCATCTTTCAATGACTTTTCCCCTAGAGATATCATTAATGGAATAATACTAACATCATATTTCTTAATAAGATCTTCTGATAAATCGCAGGTACTATCTGCGAATATTTTAATTTGATTCAATTTAGATTCTCCTTTAACTAATTCACCTTTATGAAAACTTATATATCCATTATTATTACATGGCTTCCATAATAGATTTAACATAGGTGACATAAGATAATTATGTATTAATATTATCATAAGTTTCCATTTTTCTTTTGTCAATAGAGAATCCCAGGTCGAAGAATGTTTAAAAGGGGTGTCTCATTAACTTATACAGTACATTTTCTTGTTAGTGATCTTTATCATATTATTTGTATTTGAAAATAGCGTAAGATTTTTAATCCCATGAGTAGACCTTTTGTCGCCTTCGGTATTTAGGTTGTGGCAGATACACTTATCTGACACAACCTTATGTACCGCTATGAGCGACAACCGATAAGAGCATGTCTACCTGGATAAAAATCATACGCTATTATTTAATTTACCAAGCGTTTTTCACCTGTTAAATTTCGTATCTCTGTTACATTCTGTGTAAATTCCAATACTCCTAAAAATTCTCCTTCTTTGCTTCTTACAGCAAAGTATCGAATGTGGACAAATCGATCTCCCATTTGGATCCAAAAATCCTCATGGTCTTTCTTACCTGACTTTAGATCCTCTACAATTTCTTCTACAATATGCATACTTGCTGGCGGATGGCAATTTTGAACCTGTCTACCTATAACCGCCTTTGTCCTTGCAAAGATTCTTTCTTGGCCTTGGGAGAAATATTTTACGATTCCCTCCTTATCAACAAAGGTTATGTCTACCGGTAAGGTATTAAGCATGGCTTCTAATTCCTCTTTGGTCATATTACCGGTCTCAAATTGGATATATCCGTCGCCTGCTGGTTTTTCTCCCTGTGCCTTGGCTTTTTCTTCGAGATTAACCCTTACTGGCTTCCACTCCTTGGTAGGTTCATACATACAGAATCCAATTTCCTTGCTTTCTTTTGCAATACGCAGCCACTCATCCTCTGCTAAGGTTTCTAAAGCCATCGGGAATAAGATGTTTTCTTCCTTGAAGATCATTTCCTCCACACGGTTGATTGCGGCCTCAACCTTCTGGACTGCTTCCGTAGGATTCGTAACTTCATCCTGAAATATCGTGATGCATTCCTTAATCGCATCCCTAATTTCGTCATCTACACCCCACATAACTTTTGGCGGCGCAGTAATTTCATACTTTTCTAAGTAAGGAAATAGGAGATTTTCTTTTCTGGAATAATGCTTATCGATCTCCAGAAGCTTCCTTAGGCCATCATAGATTTCTTGCTTGGCATCTTCCTTCCCTTCCTTATCATACCGATCTAATTCTGGCTGTAACTTCTTTCTAATATGTCTTTCAATTGCTCGATTTTCCAGGAGAAAGGTATGAACTGGATGTCCAGGAATCTCCCTCGGATCATTTGACTGATGGATCTCTTCAATGGAACCTTTAAAAACAGCGGCATGAACATCACAAAGCCTCTGTACCTCAGAAACTGGCATCCCCTCTCGAATAAGAGCATTTTCCATCGCAGAAATCTCAGTTGGAGATACCCCTTCAATCAGCTTTTCGAACCTAACTTTTACTTCATCCACTGTCTTTCCATCATGAAGCTCCATGATTAGTTCTCTAAGAACTTTTTGACGATATTCCCTGTTGTTAATATACTCGCTCATATAACACCTCCTATTTATTATTAAATTGTTAACAGAAACCTTGTTCTAATACGATATACAAGATATACAGTTTTTTAGCAAAGCTTGTCCAAATTATCCTTTCTATATCTGGGCTGCCAAAGTGCACAGCCCAGAAAAATCATTTAAGTCCTATTCTTCTGCAATATCCAATTCCTTATCCAATGGAAATTTTGGTTTTTCAGGTTTGTAGAAAAATACCTTAATAACATAATCTTTTTCAGATTCTACTCCGAATAAGAACTGTCCACACTTATCTGTAAAGGTAAAGGTAACTGGTTCCAGGTCACAGTTGTCGCAGTAACCTTTTGATTCCTTTTTTTTGAATAATTTAACTACAGCACC
Organism: Clostridiales bacterium; assembly: GCA_012519195.1. Taxonomy (GTDB): domain Bacteria; phylum Bacillota; class Clostridia; order Lachnospirales; family Lachnospiraceae; genus Mobilitalea. The sequence continues at coordinate 3,243 of JAAYQP010000275.1, forward strand.
CTCTACAGGTTTTCCGTTCGGGAATTTAACCTCACCGTGAATTGCAGCACGTTTTTCCTCATCAAGAACGATACAAAGATCGATTTCTTCATTTGGCTTAATACGATGATATCCACTAAGATCAATTCTTTCTAACTTCCAGCCCATTCATGCACCCCCTTTCATTGTTACAAGAAGAGGTATCCATTACTTTCAACCATCTTACATTATCATAATATTCAGGATGTCGATTTTTGTTACATTGACAAAAATATTATCGAACTCATGAATGGGCTTTCATTATTTATTGTATTAAAATTGCGCGAACCGGTGCTGCTTCCACATCCGGAATAAAGATTGGTGCCGCAAATAAAAAGTATTTCCCTTCTTCAATATCCTTTAAACGAAGACCCTCCAAGATAACAATATCATTCTCAAGGAGCATAATGTGGGTTGGATGCTTGGGCTGATTTCTTTCAATACCTAGAGAATCAATCCCTACTCCCTTTATCTTACGCTCCTTTAGATATTTGGCACCAGTCTCCTCCAAATAAATAAAATTGGTCTCTAAGATATTCTCAAAGGAGTTTCTGGTTTTTAATAGGATAAAATCCCCCTCTTCAATATTCTTATCCACTAGATCTTTCTCGGTAATGTATTCCTTTACCCCGGTTAGATCCACGACCTTACAGTTGGTAACTACCTGCTCTAGACGTAGGGTATCGAGCTTATCTCCACCGGGAATCATATGAAGGGGTCGATCCAGATGGGTTCCAGTATGAAGATTCATCTCAAGTCGAGTTTCGTAGGCTGAACCTGAAGAAAAATCACCGTCATTCGTTATTTTGGGGCGTTTCGCCTCCTTGCCTTTATATACTGGCATATCATTCGTTATTTTCATGGATATGTCGTAAATCTTTCTGTTCTCAAACAAGCTATTCACCGCCTTTCTTTCATTATATATTCCACCACTTTCTTCCGTCCCGTGCCAACAATTCAAATGCTGCTACTGGCCCCATGGAACCTGCGTCATAGTTGGGGAATTGTGATATTTTATTTTCCCGGTATTGAATAATTCGGTCTGCAAATGACCAGGCGGCCTCCACCTCATCCCATCTTGGGAACAAGGTAGCATCTCCTCTTAAAATATCATAGATTAGTCGTTCGTAAGCCTCTGGCGTATTCCCTTGTTTCGCACTAAAATGGCTGGTATCCATTTTCGTCGGAACGATTCCATCATAAGTGGTAAAATCTTTGGTATTAAATTGGAAAAACACACCGATATTAGGTTGAATTCTTAATACCAATAGGTTAGGATCCTGTATCTCCTTATCTTTAAAATATAGAATATTTGGTAAGTCCTTAAATTGAATCACAATTTCAGCGGATCCGGATCCCATTCTTTTTCCAGTCCTTATATAGAAGGGGGTACCAGCCCAGCGAAAATTATTGATGTGAAGCTTTAAGGCCACAAAGGTTTCCGTATTGGAATCGGCAGGAACCTTTGGCTCCTCACGATATCCTGGGACTGGAATTCCGTCGATATAGCCTTTCCCATATTGACCAAATACCACATTATTTTTCAGAAATCCTGGGGTAATATCCTCAATCGCTTCAATTACCTTCTGCTTCTCCGTACGGATGGAATCCGTCTTAAGATTAATGGGAGGTTCCATTGCAACCAAAGAAAGTATCTGAATGATATGGCTCTGCACCATATCACGGATGGCACCGGAATGCTCATAATAACCACTTCGATTACCAACACCCAGCTTCTCTGTTAAGGAGATCTGTACATTATCAATAAATTTATTATTCCAGATCGATTCAAAGATCGAATTACAGAAACGAAGTACCATGATATTCTGGATCATTTCCTTACCCAGATAGTGATCGATTCGATAAATACTATTTTCATCAAATACCTCTAGAAGCTTATTATTCAGCTTTCTTGCAGTCTTTAAGTCCTTTCCGAATGGCTTTTCGATAATCAATCTACTCCAGGAGCCATGTTTTTTTGTCATGTTACTGATATGGAGACCATGTACAATCGTTTCAAAATGTTCTGGTGCAACAGCTAGATAGAATACCCGGTTTCCTCCGGTATTGGCCTCTTTATCCAAGGTATCTAAAAAGTTCTTTAGTCCTTCATATCCCTTAAGATCGGTAAAGTCAAATTGATAGTAATGTAACATACTGGCAAGTTTGCGCCAATGTCTCTCATCTACCTTATTCCTTGAATGCTCTTGGAGAGAACGGTACATATCGGATTTATATTCTTCCTCTGTTTTATTTCTGCGTCCAACTGCAACAATAGAGAAATTTTTCGGAAGTAGCTTATCAATTACTAAATTATATAAAGCAGGGATTAGCTTACGATGAGTTAAGTCTCCAGTACCACCAAAAATCACTAGGATAGCAGATAGATTATCTGTCATATTCTCTAATAAATCCATATTTTTAGGTCTCCTTTCTAAGATGCTAGAACGCATTTCATTGATATTTATAAATTATACTTACCATTGGGTATGAAAGAAGCCCTCTTTATCGACTCTTTGATAGGTATGTGCACCAAAATAATCCCTTTGCGCTTGAAGAAGGTTCATAGGAAGCTCCTTAGACCGATAGCTATCATAATAGGACAGTGCACTGGAAAATCCGGGAACAGGAATTCCTGCGGAGATTGCCATCTTTACGACCTCTCGCCATTCCACCTGGTAACTGCTAACAATATCATTAAAGTAATCTTCTAATAAGAGGTTAATCAAATTCGAATTCTTTTCATAAGCTCGCATAATTTGATTTAAAAACTGAGCTCGTATAATGCAGCCTCCTCGAAAGATCTTAGCTACTTCCCCTAGCTTCAAATTCCAGCCATATTGATCCGAAGCTATTTTCATCATCCCAAATCCCTGAGCGTAGGCACATATTTTACTAGCATACAAAGCCCTGCGAATAGACTCTGTAAAATTCTTAGATTTCGTATCCAAATTCTCCGGACCACGAAGAACCTTACTGGCCTGCATGCGCTCCTCTTTTCTAGCTGACAGATAACGTTCATACACAGCACTTGTAATGGTCGGTGTGGGAGCACCTAGATCTAGGGATATCTGACCGGTCCATTTACCGGTACCTTTCTGTCCAGCAACATCAAGAATTTTATCCACTAGATAATCTTCACTATCTGTATCCTTTTTTGTAAATATGTCAGCGGTAATAGCAATCAGATAACTATTCAATTCTCCCTGATTCCATTCCTCAAATACATCATGTAATTCCGATGGAGATAATCGCAAAAGATGTTTCATAATATGATAAGCTTCACTGATTAGCTGCATATCAGCGTATTCAATTCCATTATGAACCATCTTAACAAAATGTCCGGCCCCATTCTCACCCATATAGGTACAACAAGGATCTTTATCGACTTTCGCTGAGATATCGGTTAAAATTGGCTCCATCATGCGATAGGCTTCTTCTTTTCCACCCGGCATAATCGCAGGTCCCTTTCTAGCTCCTTCCTCTCCTCCAGAAATTCCGGTTCCAAGATAGAGAAATCCCTTCTCTTCCAGTTCCCTACTCCGACGAATCGTATCCTTATAATAAGAATTTCCACCGTCCATTAAAAGATCACCCTTGGTAAGGTAGGGTAAGATTTGTTTTATCATATCATCCACAGGTTCACCAGCTTTTACCATCAAGATAATCTTTCTTGGTGTTTCGAGAGAATTAACAAACTCTTCTAAAGAATAATAACCACTGATATTTTTACCTTGGGCCTCCTCTAGTAATTCCTTGGTCTTACCGGAAGAACGATTGTATACAGAAACTGAATAACCATGATCGGCTATATTTAAAGCCAGATTTTTCCCCATAACTGCTAAGCCTATAACTCCTACCTGTTTGTTTTCCATTTTTCTTCCTCCATTTCCTTACCAATGTAGTTAAGTAACTTATATTTTTTAATCTGTTTTATAATGTCCTATTATTTTAGTATTATTATTAGGATTAGTCAGTGAATAAGTCACGAATTCTTAATTTCAAATCCATGTTCAGCGAAATTTTGTTTTATTTTTTCTAAGTCAATTTTTTTAAGAGTCGCGCCCTTAGGAATGGTCATAAATCTTCCTGCCGTTGCTAACATTCCGGGTTTAACGATATCCACAAAACCGATCTGTGCTAAGATCTCTTTGAGTTCAGGATATTCATTACACAATTCATATACCGTTTTATTAAGATCTATTACTTTTTTAACCATACCTGTCTTTCCTTTCATTTTAAGAGTATCATATCTTCTACTTTGAATCTATAGATTCAAAGTAGAAGATATGATACTCTTAAAATGAAAGGAAAGACAGGTATGGTTAAAAAAG
>JAAYQP010000276.1 GCA_012519195.1 Clostridiales bacterium
CTTTTATTATATCAAAACCACGCTAAAAGTTATATATGAAGCTCGTATTTTCTTCATATTTTATTTTTTATCTTAATGGGGTTGATGTTAACTCTACAAAGTGGAAGTTACCTTTTCAATTGACCATTTGTTATAGAATGATACTAGAAATATTAGGGTATCTTAAATCAATAATATAAAATGATAGATGTGCTTCATTATTAAAAATGTGTTCGATTGATTAAAGAAGAAAATGCTTTTTAGTTAAAATTTTCTCTAATAAGTACTTAGTAAATATCTTATTTTATTTATTTTTATAACAAAAATCCATTTATAGAAATAAGTTCAATATGGTGTAATGGCCTTTATATCAATGATTTGAGCAAAAAACCATAATGCATAATTTAATTTAAAAAGCAGATAATAAAGGTGTAATAACAAATTATATATATCTTATAGGAGGCCATTCTATGACAAGCAATACGAACAATACTAATTTCCGTGATGTTAGAAATGCAAATAACACTAATAATACTAGCAATTACACTACCGGAAATAGCCGTAATGTAAGTGGAACTAGATGTGATACAACATCAACATCACAGAATACAACATCAAGAGATACAAATTCAAGAAATACGACATCAAGAAATACAACATCCAGAGATACAACATCAAGAAATACAACTTCTAGGGATACGACATCCCGTAATACAACATCAAGAAATAATACAAGCAATACCAACCGCAACAATTTTAGGAATATGGAGGATTTAGACAATAATTATTAAAATCAGATGCAAGGAAGACTCTCTCATAGGAGTCTTCTTTTTTTGGCTTATATAAGCAAATATGACAAAATTGAATAAAATATAAGGGGAGAGTATTTTATCTTAAGCTGGAAAATTATATTCTCCAAATAGAATGAAATGTAACATGGTTTGTTTTATATTAAGAAGAGATGGTGGTGAGAGCGTATGTCGTTTGATACGATAAGAACCAGTGATATTAATAAATATCTGGGCAATCCAGATGTTTTAATAATAGATTTAAGGGATATTAAAGAATATACTGCTGGGCATATACCAACTGCAATTAATATTCCTTATGAAGATATGGAAGAAGAAAAAGCAAATTTGCCTAAAAATAAGCTCCTAATATTCTATTGTGATCGGGGAAATATAAGTTTATTAGCAGCAAGAGATTTATTAAAGGAAGGTTATCACATTAAGAGCTTAGTTGGTGGATTACGAGCATATCGGGGCTATCTGGAGAAAAGTTAATGCAAAGTTCATTGACGGAACCACAAAAGAGCTTTACAATAACAACTATAGTCAAAAAGTAATGGTAAATAAACGGAGGTTAAAATGAAACAATTTGAATATATTTCACCCTGTCACTTTGGATTGGAAGCGGTTCTAAAGCGAGAAATTGTAGATCTAGGATTTGAAATTTTAAAGGTAGAGGACGGTAAGGTTACCTATACCGGTGATGAAAATACTTGTGCAAGGGCCAATATGTTTCTAAGGACAACAGAGAGGGTGTTATTAAAGGTAGGTACATTTCAGGCTGAGACTTTTGATGAGCTATTTGAGAAGACGAAAGCTCTTCCCTGGGAGGATTTTATACCAAAGGACGGTAAGTTTTGGGTAGCAAAGGCAAATTCTATTAATAGTAAGTTGTTTAGTCCCTCCGATATACAATCCATTATGAAGAAAGCGATTGTTGAAAGATTAAAGAAAATATATAAAGTAGACTGGTTTGAAGAGAGTGGTAATTCTTATCCGCTCAGAGTTACGATAAAAAAGGATGAAGTTACAGTTAGTATAGATACTTCCGGCGAATCTCTTCATCGAAGAGGTTATCGTAAGTTGACCAGTAAGGCACCAATAACGGAAACTCTTGCGGCTGCCTTAATCATGCTTACCCCTTGGAATAAAGATCGAATCTTAGTTGATCCATTCTGTGGGAGTGGTACGATACCGATTGAGGCAGCTTTAATTGGTGCCAATATTGCTCCAGGAATTAAGCGCACTTTTTTGGCGGAACAATGGTTAAATTTGTATCCTGAAAAGACTTGGTCAATGGCAAGGGAGGAAGCAAAGGATAAGCAATTAAAGGATATACAGATGAATATACAAGGGTATGACATCGATGGAGATATTGTAAAAGCAGCTAGACAAAATGCAAGATTGGCTGGAGTGGATCATCTTATTCATTTCCAACAGAAACCGGTAAGTGAATTAAGCAGTAATAAAAAATATGGCTTTATTATAACAAATCCCCCTTATGGAGAAAGGTTAGAGGAGAAAGCTGTACTACCGGATCTCTATCGTGAAATAGGAAAAACTTTCAGTGCATTAGATACTTGGTCATATTATATTATCTCATCCTATGAAGAAGCTCAAAAATATATTGGAAGAAAAGCAGATAAAAACCGCAAAATATATAACGGAATGATAAAGACATATTATTATCAGTATATGGGGCCTAAACCGCCTAAACGGGCCAATCAGGAGGGTTTTCATAAAGACCGGTAAATGAAGTACAACATATACAAATTCTGAGCTAAATTTGCGTGCACACACGCCTTAGCGAAGTTTTTGTATATGTTGTATATATTATCATGGTATCTTACTAGTTTCGCAATTATCTATTCAAAACTGGATATCCAATGTAGGATATCAAAATAAACATCTTCTTTATTCAATTCATTTAATAATTCATGTCTGCAATCCCTATATAATTTAGAGTCTATCTTGTTAAAGCCTAATTTCTCTAAAACAGATAAGTAGCTCTTAATTTCCTTCCCATATCTTCCAACTGGGTCCTTATCTCCGCTGATAATAAACAGTGGCAGATCCTTTTTTGTTTTTAATATAAGATTTGTTTTTGACGCATTGGCAACTAATTTAAGCAGATCATGATAGAAGGATGCAGTACAAATAAAGCCACAATAGGGATCATTAATATAGGCTCCAACAATAGTATGACTGCGGGAAAGCCAATCATATACAGTTCGATCTGATAAAGCCGTGTAATACTTGTTGCCAAACATAAGGCTATTTAAAAAAGGAGAGATATGTCTATGACCTTTTATCTTGGTAATTAACCAAGAAAGGAATAAGCCCATATAGGTAAGTAAATTTGATGGAAAGGTAGTTCCGGATAATATGACACCATTGTATTTATCATATATTTGGATGACATTTCTAGCAATTAAGGAACCCATACTATGACCGAGCAAAAATAATTTATCACAACGGTTATTACACTTTATGAATTTACTGATATGAATGGCATCATTGATCAACAGTTTATAGCCATAGTCATTTGAAATGAACCCAAGATCTTTGATTTTCTTATCTAATCCATGACCACGATGATCATAGCAGTATACGTCATATTCCTGTTCAGCTAAGTAGCTTGCAAAAGTATGATATCTTTTCTGATGTTCAGCCATGCCATGTAATAATAATATAGTAGCTTTGGGTTTATTACAAGAGAAATGAGTAACTTTTGTAAGATACCCATCCTCCTGTTTAATTTGAATTTGATTAATTATGTACATCCTTATCTTCCCTTCTCTCCCTATTACCTTTTTATAAATAAGTATCATAAATTATTATATAGATAATATTTCCAAATTGCAATAAGAAGTATAATTATAGATGTAGATATATGGAAATACAACATTATGTGCCAAATTATCAGATATTCCGCAAATTAATATTGAGAATTTGGAAATATTATCTATATAATAATTTATGATACTTATTTATAAAAAGGTAATAGGGA
>JAAYQP010000277.1 GCA_012519195.1 Clostridiales bacterium
AATTGATTTGGAAAAGCAAAGTGAACAGGCTGCAATTAAATTGCAAAAATTAGAATTGCAGATCAAGGAGCAGGAGGAACGGGCAAAAGAGATAAAAAATCTGGAGGCCTATGTTCAAACAAAACGATATATTGAAGATGTGGCGAGAGAAAAGCTTGGACTAGTTTATGAAGATGAAATCATATTAAAGCCTGAGGAATAGTTGAGGCAGAAAATCAAGTTAAATTAATTTTTTTAATTGTATATTAAATGGTTGACAATTTGATGGAAAGCAGATATAATTGATTTCGTCACTTCGGCGAAGTAGCTCAGTTGGCGAGAGCACGCGGTTCATACCCGCGGTGTCGGGGGTTCAAATCCCTCCTTCGCTATTAATGGTAAATTTGAAATGTATAAAACCCTACTTTTTAAGTAGGGTTTTTGAAATTATAAATCAACTTAATATATGTCTTTTCATGCCACCTTAGAGAGATTTTTTAAGGTGGATTTTTTATGCTCTTAATGTGAATAAGGTCCCTATATTCGATGAATTCATCCTTTCAAAGAAATTCTTGTCAAAAAGTTTTTTTAGATTAAGGATTTCTTTTGACAAAGATTTTAGAATGCTCTGCCTATAATAACAGCACAGTCAAATAGCAACAAAAGGAAACATAAAAGGAGCGAAGTAAAGATGAAAGACAACAAGAAAAGAGCATTCATGATTCATATGATTGGGATGATCGTAGCGAGGGCGGCCTTTTTTGGTACAAACCCCCTTGCAATTGGATATTTTACAGCAGTAGTCTTAGCGAAGACCGGTGGGATGTGGGCATTAATTACCGTAACGATCGGTATCGCATCCGTTATGCCGATTACGCAGATACTCAAATATCTACTGACGATGATATCCGCAACATTTCTTATGGAGCTTCCGATTATAAAAAGAAAAAAAATACCTAAGCAAGTACTATATGCATTACCTCCTACAATTCTGGGAATATTCTCCCTTATGGAAATAACAGTAGGTGGTTCAGTAAGTAAGTTAATCGTCCTAAGCTTACTAGAGGCAATCATTGCCTATGTGTCGGCAGGAATATTTAGAATTGCAATTGAGTTTATTATGCTGTCTTCAAAGGGATATCGCATGAATAATGAACAGATGGTCAGCATGGCGCTTATTGTTGCGGTAATTATTTATGGGGTTCCTGATTTTTCTAATAGCTATCTATTACCGGTGGAAAGTTTTGTATATTTTATTATATTGTTTTTTACTTATAAATACGGGGTTGGTCAAGGAACAATAACCGGAGCGGTATGCGGTTTTGCTTTAAGCCTACGGGGAGGGCATATCTCTGATATCGGACTGCTTACGATGTTGGGAATTGTTCCTTCTGTTTTTCGTGAAATGGGTAGATTTCCGACGGCTGCGGTCTATATGATTACAGCTGCACTTATGAGTCTGATGAATGAGACCATGGAGCTTTCGATCAATCAAATCGGTGCCTTGGCATCTGCCCTAGTCCTTTTTTTGCTGTTTCCCCGAAGTCTGCTTTATCGAGTGGATGCTGCAGGTGGTACAGGAAGGCAGGAGATCTTGGCAGCAGAGAATTTAAAGAGAATTGCGAAAACTAGAATGAGAATTTTTTCGGATTCCTTTTTGAAGCTTTCCAAAACCTTGGATACGATAACAGAAAAACAGACAAAATTAAAGCAGCAGGAAATTAATCGTATGTTTGAAGATATCTCTGAAAAGCTGTGTAAAAACTGTGACCGTTGCTCAAATTGCTGGGAACGGAATTTGGAGGAGACCTATCGGGCTACTTGTACTCTCTTTGAAATAGCAGAAAAAAACGGATATGTTGGACGTAAAGATATCCCACAAAAATTTTTGAATGATTGCATCTGTGTGGATGAATTTATCACCGAAACGAATCGGAGCTTCGAAATTGCAAAACTTAATCACATCTGGCAAAATCGAATTGCGGAAAGCAGAGAGGTGATAGCGGAACAATTAAAGGAAGTATCCACGGTGATACAGGATATCACTAGCGATATCTATACTACAGTACAGTCCACAAGAGCAGAGGAGGAGCGGGTTATTCGTAGACTGAAAAGCGAGCGAATTATTGCTAAGGACATTACTATTTTTGAACGTGGTGATAAGCGTAAGGAGGTCTATTTACGTGCGGCTTGTCGTGGAGGAAGATGTGTTACCGCCCGAGAAGTAGCGGGAATGATAAGTGAAGCACTTGGACGTCGTATGCGTGTGTCAGATGCTTCTAAAACTGTAATCGCAAAGCAATTTGACAATTATATCTTCGTTGAAGATACAAAGTTTAAGATACTAACTGGTGTTGCCAGAGCAATGAAGGAAAGCGTATCCGGTGATAATTTTTCGATTCTTAAACTTGAAACCGGAGAAACCATGATAGCTCTTGCCGACGGAATGGGAACTGGTAAGGAGGCAGGAGATGAAAGTGAAACCGTTATGTCCCTGTTAGAGCAGATGATTGAAGCGGGATTTAAAGCGGAAATGGCAATTAAATTAATAAACTCCAGCCTGGTTTTAAAGTCAGATAAGCAAACATTTTCAACGATTGATATGAGTATCATCAACCTCTTTACTGGCATGTGTGAATTTATTAAGATAGGAGCAGCTTCTACCTTTATCAAACGCGACAATTGGGTGGAAACGATTAGCTCAACCACACTACCAATCGGGATGTTTGGAAGTGTGGATTATGATACCGTAACAAAAAAACTATATGAAGGAGATATCATCATTATGGTAACGGACGGAGTATTGGACAGTATAGCCAGCGAAGATAAGGAGGGTTATATGGAAAAACTTCTTATGGAAATGAAAAGTAATAACCCGCAGGAGATTGCAAATCGGATATTAGACAATACTTTGGCACAGAGTAATTATGTTCCAAGAGATGATATGACAGTGATTGCTGCAGGGATCTGGACAAAGTAGTTTCGATGCAAGAAATGCCCGATTTATCAGAAGTTTCATTTTTCCGTTGAAATATAGATGTAAAAGCGTTAGAATACAATTAACATTTTGGCGATATCTTTAATAATATAAATTTAAATTGATAGGATTAGGCATGTTACGAAAGGTGAAAGACTATATTAAATTAAATAATATGATTCAAAAGGGAGACCGAATTGTCGTTGGTGTATCCGGTGGTGCAGATTCTGTCTGCCTTTTGTCTATGCTTGCAAAGATGTATAAAGATGGATGGGTCAAACTTATTGTGATTCATATTAATCATGGAATTCGAGGGGATGAAGCGATCGAAGATGAGCAATTTGTTGCACAGGTCTGTGAATCCTTGGACTTGGAATATCATAGTTTTTCCTATGATGTGCCTCGGATTGCGGAGCTTGAGAAACTGACACAAGAAGAAGCAGGAAGAAAGATTCGATATCAGACTTTTCTTAAGGTTTGTAAGGAGAAAAAGTGTAATAAAATTGCAGTTGCGCATAATAAAAACGATAATGCTGAAACGGTATTGTTTCACCTGTTTCGGGGGAGTGGAATTCGAGGCCTATCCGGCATTCAACCGGTTAGTAGATTAAAATATCAAGAAGAGGAATTTAGTGTAATCCGACCTCTTTTATGTCTGGAAAGACTGGAGATTGAATCGTATCTGGAGGAGAATGGCTTATCCTACCAGATGGATCGTACGAATCTAACGGATGAATATAGTCGAAATAAGATTCGAAATCATATTTTAAATTATGCAAGTAGAGAAATTAATCTTAATTCTGTGGCTCATATAGCAGATGCCTCTCTGCAGCTTAGGGAAATCGATCATTTTCTAAATCATTGTATTCATATGCGATATAATTCTCTAGTTACTCAAACGGAAGATGGTGCACTTTGTGTTAAGGTGAAGGAGCTTGAGAAAGAGGATGTCGTAATTCAAAAGGGAATACTTCGAAGAATAATGGAGCAAATGGCAGGAAATCTTAAAGATTTGGAGTTGCTTCATGTGGAGCAGATACGATCCTTATTAACTAAACAAGTTGGAAAAAGAGTTTACTTACCCTATGGTATGCTTGCACTGAGGAGTTATCAATCAATTAAATTTTATAAAAATTGTAACAACTTATTAATGCAATCCCAAGCTAGGGTAAAAACCGAACCCCGGTCGGTACCAATTCCCGGAAAGGTCTATCTACCTGGCTCTAATACTTTTCTAGAGACAAAGCTTATGGAATATAAAAATAACCAAGCGATTCCGAAAAGTAGTTGTGTGAAATGGTTTGATTATGATAAAATAGAGAATGCTCTTGTAGTAAGAAATAGAAGAGAAGGCGATTATATCCAGATAAATTCAAAAGGTGGGAGAAAAAAGCTGAAAGATTATTTTATTGATCAGAAAATTCCCCGGATGGAAAGAGACAGCCAACTACTAATTGCTGATGGCAGCCACATAATGTGGATTCTTGGTAGTAATGAGCGTATCAGCGAAAAATATAAAGTAGATAAAGATACAAAAAATGTACTATTGATGAATTTAATTAATACGGAGGACTATGGAAATGAAAGATAATTTAAAAGTATTAATACCAGAAGAAAAAATTTCTCAGAGAATTAAGGAGCTTGCAAAACAGATCAGCGAGGACTATGAAGGAAGAAATGTCCACCTTATCTGTATTTTGAAAGGTAGTATTGTTTTTAGCTGTGATTTAGCCAAGAGGATTACGGTACCCGTAACCTTTGATTTTATGTCCGTATCAAGTTATGGAAATGAAACAGTTAGTTCCGGAAGAGTAAGAATTCTTAAGGATTTAGACGAGTCAATTCAAGGAAAGGATGTTCTGATTATAGAGGATATCATTGATTCTGGTAGAACTCTATCCTATCTAAAGGATTTATTAAGCAGCCGAGCCCCAAAAAGCTTAGAGATCTGTACATTACTTGACAAGCCGGATCGAAGAGAGACGGAGGTTGAGGTTAAATACGTTGGCTTTGAAATTCCGGATAAGTTTGTTGTTGGTTATGGGCTTGATTATAATCAATTCTATAGAAACTTACCTTATGTAGGTGTGATCGAATAGGGATCTTATGTATAAAAGGGATCTAATTGGTCAATAGCTTTTAAGATAGTCGAATTTGAAACCGTAAATAAAGGAGGTTGTTTAGTGAGAAAACAGATGAAAGGATATGGTTTCTATATCATCATCCTTCTAATTGTTATTATGACTCTGTTCTTATCCAATAATTATGAATATAGCGATCCGGATGCATATACCTATGCCCAATTTGTAGCAGATATTGGTGAAGATAAGATTCAGTATATTGATATATATCCCAGTGAAGAAATTCCATTCGGAGAGATTAAAGTAACCAATACCGAAGGTCAAAGTGAGAGATTTTTTGTATCGGATACTGGGGAGATTGAAAAGATAGCCCTTGAGGCAGGTGTGCAATCCCAGATGCATGATATCTCAAAACCAAGTTGGTTTTTAACCACAGTTCTTCCCTATATCCTAGTATTTATCATAATTGTTGTATTATTTTCTTTCATTTCCAATCAGGCTTCGGTCGGTGGAGGGAATAATAAAGTGATGAACTTTGGTAAGAACCGTGCCAAGATGACCACGGATGAAAATAAGAAGACAAACTTTAAGAATGTTGCAGGTTTGGATGAGGAAAAGGAAGAACTTAAAGAAATTGTAGATTTCTTAAAGACCCCGAAGAAATATGTTCAATTAGGAGCAAGAATACCAAAGGGTGTTCTACTCGTTGGACCTCCCGGAACCGGTAAAACTTTATTAGCAAAAGCAGTTGCCGGCGAAGCCGGAGTTCCCTTTTTCTCTATTTCAGGTTCTGATTTTGTAGAGATGTTTGTCGGTGTTGGTGCTTCCAGAGTTAGAGATCTTTTTGAAGAAGCAAAGAAGAATTCCCCTTGTATTGTATTTATCGATGAGATCGATGCTGTTGCCAGACGTAGAGGAACCGGTATGGGTGGTGGACATGATGAAAGAGAGCAAACCCTGAATCAGTTACTTGTGGAAATGGACGGTTTTGGTGCAAATGAAGGTATTATTGTAATGGCTGCAACAAACCGTGTTGATATCCTTGATCCGGCAATCCTTAGACCTGGTAGATTTGACCGAAAGGTTATGGTGGGAAGACCGGATGTGAAAGGTAGAGAAGAAATCCTTCATGTTCATGCAAAAGGAAAACCTTTAGGTGATGATGTGGATCTCAAACAGATCGCACAAACTACGGCAGGCTTTACCGGTGCGGATCTTGAAAATCTATTAAACGAGGCAGCCATTGGTGCAGCTAGGGACAATCGAAGTTTTATTAATCATGATGATATTAAAAAAGCCTTTATTAAAGTGGGTATCGGAACTGAGAAAAAGAGCAAGGTAATTACGGATAAAGAAAAGAAGATTACAGCTTATCATGAAGCTGGTCACGCTATTTTATTCCATGTTCTACCGGAGGTGGGACCTGTTTATACCGTATCAATTATACCAACCGGTACCGGTGCAGCAGGATTTACTATGCCGCTTCCTGAGAAAGATGAGATGTTCAATACCAAGGGAAGAATGCGTCAGGAGATCATTGTAAGCCTAGGTGGACGAGTGGCAGAGGAACTGATATTTGATGATATCACGACCGGGGCCTCCCAGGATATAAAGATGGCTACAAAAACTGCTAGAGCAATGGTTACTCGGTATGGTTTTTCAGAGAATCTTGGTATGGTGAATTATGAAAACGATGAGGATGAGGTCTTTATCGGAAGAGATTTAGCTCATACCAGAAGCTACAGTGAAAACGTAGCAAATCATATTGATGAGGAAGTTCGATCCATTATTGATGATTGCTATCAGGAAGCAAAGAATATCCTAATGGAACATAGAGATATCCTTGATGCATGCGCCAACCTCCTAATTGAGAAAGAAAGAATTGGACGTGATGAATTTGAAGCATTATTCTTATCAAGGGAAGTGTCAAACAAGAATGATTCTGAAGTCGAATCTTAAACAATTGTGAAAAATAACGAAAATTGACGTTCATTTTTGTAAAGTTTGTGCACACTTATTTGACGACTTATGCTATACTAATAACCGTAAACCCCAATACATTATATAGTTTTTGCTACACCCCCATAAGTAACAAAAATACCTTCTCCGAAAAAGGACAGTTTTATAAACTGTCCTTTTTACATATTATAAAAGCGAATACTGCAGATTATTAAAGATTCATTTGTTAATAATTCGATTTTATAACAATTTATACTTGGGTATTTGGGATATAAATAGAATCGATAAAGAGTATACTGATATAGAAAACGGTCAGAAAGCAAAGCCTATTTGTGTATGTTGGTATGGTGGTGTTTAGATGTTGTTACTTTATAATAATTTTTTGAAATATACCTTACTCTTTTTTATCGGTGGCTTTACGTATGGTGGGATTGAAATTTTATATCGAGGTTATTCCCATATATCTATGCTTTTTGCTGGTGGGATATGTTTTATTTTTATTGGATTATTAAATGAAGTCTACTCTTGGAAAATGGCACTCCTTAGCCAGATGGTCATCTCGGCCGGCATTATTACCATGGTGGAACTATTCGTTGGTTTGGTAGTGAATGTTTGGCTTAAGCTGGATGTTTGGGATTATTCAAATATGCCATATAACTATAAAGGGCAAGTATGCCTATTATATACCAACATTTGGTTTCTGCTATCCCTTCCTGCAATCTTACTGGATGATTATCTACGATATTTCCTCCTGAAGGAAGAGAAGCCGAAGTATAGGATTTTTTGAAAATAAATAGGATGCTAGGATCGTTTATCCTGGCTTCAACCTCCCCTTTGGGATAGCATGTATCAAAAATTTACGTCTATGCCCAAAGGGAGAGCTTAAGGCGCCCGGATAAACGATCCCAGCATCCCAGCTATAAAAATCTGATCAGCTGGATTAATATTGCTTCAACCTCCCCTTTGGGATAGCGTGTATAAAAAAATTATTGTCTATGAACAAAAGGAGAGCTTAAGGCGCCCGGATAAACGATCCCAGCATCCCTGCTATAAAAATCTGATCAGCTGGATTAATATTGCTTCAACCTCCCCTTTGGGATAGTATGTATCAAAAAAGTCACATTATTTATGACAATGTGACTTTTGATAAT
>JAAYQP010000278.1 GCA_012519195.1 Clostridiales bacterium
CAGATAAGAAACTATTATCTCTTGTATCATATTGCAATCTTATTGATTTATTATTCAATCTATACAACAAATATCTTAAAACATTACATCCATTAGAATTACCTAGAACCAATGATCTGCATTCTTCCAGACTTTCTATAAACTTGACGGATTGTGCTTTACCTATCATCCCCTTATCTTTAATTCTTTCATAATTATCATCGGATGTCTCAATTACCTCAACTAAGCTCATACCGGTTCTGGTTAAGAAATTCATTATTCCATTATATTCTAAGCTGTCACTACGCACATCGATTCTATTTCCAAATATTTTTGCAAAATTTTTTAGTTCACACGGACGTATTGATATTGTCCACTGTGTAATTAATTTTACAGGCATATTTCTGTTACCAATTGTAATTTCATCATCTTTAAGTAATACTTTAATTGCATAATTAGAAGGAATTTCAAATGTAGAAAATGCCACAAATCGATTAAATTTACTAGCCGAGTCATTTGCCAGAGATAAAGTATTTTCATAATAAATTTTATCATTGACAAAAAATGGTTTGGATTTTTGTATGTAAAATCTTTCGGTAGTCTTGCCATGATCTGCATTCATAGTTGTAACTGCTAGTCTATCAGCAATCTTTGTATAATACTCTAAAAGCGTCTTATCAGTATTAATAGGGAAAAGATCTATGTTGTATAATACCTCCATATCATATCTTTCTTTTAAGAAGTTTTTAATTTGCAAAAGATATTTATAATACTTTAACAATAATCGCTCAGCTCCATCATAATCCGGGACATAATGAGAAACCGTTTGTTGAAGAAAAAAGTGGAATTTACGTAAAAACAAGAATTTGTAATCAGATTTCAAATTTTCAAGAGCTAATTTTATCCCATCATAGTCTACATTGCATTCATATCTATCACTATATATTTTAAGTGCTATATGTTCAACAAACGTTCTAAGATTGCTCAACAAATTCTGTGACACTAAATCCCGTCCTAAGAAGTCTAATGCTTGTATGTTATCGCATAGTATTCTATTTACATTCAATAGTTTCTCATCAATATTATTCATCTATCCTCTATCCTTTCTAAAGCAGTTGAGTTAATTTGATATCATTTTACATTTTTCTTCCAATAATTTCAAGTTGATTTAAAAATCTTCAATAATTACGATTAACTCTTTGGCTACTAATAGACTCCTGGTTTCTATATTCTCGTTTAACAATACACTATAAATCTCTGACCTGGCGACCATGTCCTTGACATCTGACAAGCATTTAATAAGGCCTTCCCGGGTTTTCTCATGTTTCCGATTCCCGTTATCCGCTTAATCAAAAAGGAGATACGATACCGATTTCAGGTAGTGTATCTCCTTTTTTGATTAAGCGTTTCATATAAGTGACTGGGAAGAAAAAAATGCGAGGCCACTGGCGAGCATCTTCCATTCTTCCTAAGCCTTGGCCATGGTTTTGGGCAAGGCTTTTCCCGTCTATCCGCGTTGCAATTGTAGAAGTGGGTCGGGAAGAATAAGATGCGAACCCTCTGGTGAGCATCTTCCATTCTTCCTAAGCCTTGGCCATGGTTTTAGGCAAGGCTTTTTCCCGATTATCCGCGTGGAAATTGTAAAAGTGGGAAGAAAAAAGCGAACCCACTGGTGAGCATCTTTTGTTCTTCCTAAACCTTGGCCGTGCTTTTTACGGTCATGGTTTTTTCCCGATTATCCGAGTGGAAATTCAAAAAGGTACCTATAACGGGCTACCATTTGTCTATCTATAAGAATATTTATATTGATTAAACAGTACTGATTATAAATATAATGGGAAATTGAAAATTTTGTCATACTAATCACAATCTTCATTTTGTTCCGCTTTTATGCTCTTGATTTGCTTGTTGACAAGTTTATCATATCTTTTATTCTTCTTCTTGAAGTTTTCATTTTTAATAAATATCTTCATATCTTTTCTAAGCATTTCCACAAAAATATTTCTATGTATAATAATTTTATTTCTAACTATGTCATAATCACAATCCTCGGTAAAATCATTTTCAGCATAAACACAGATTAGCATGTATGTTGATCTAATATCATCTGTTAAATAAAGCATTTCTTCCGCTAATAGTGTAGGATTTCGTTTTGGATAAAATTCTGTTAGTAGGTATTCCTTAAACGTCGAAAGGTCGCCTTTTTTCTCTGGTAACTTCTCAATCATTTCGTTCAAACCGCTCAACATATTTAAACATAAAACCTGTTGCTTTTCTAATACTTTTTCCACGTGACTTTTCCAATTCGTATAGGAAGCGATTATCCAACTTGAAAATCCACCGGTTATAACACCTACAAGAGTAAATATGCCTGTCATTATAGACTCCGTCATTTTTCAATCTCCTTTCAAAAACTTATTTTTCTTTCTGTTTTTCTATTTTTGTTATTTTGCTTGTCAAGCATAAATATAATGGGCAGTTCAGAGTTCATACAAAATTAGAAGTTAATGGTCTAATCATTTCTTCTTATGATTATATTACTCCGCTGTTTTCTATCCATCTAGTTCGTTCATTTGTTAATTTTTTTACATTTTTAAGCATTTGCTTTAACGTTTTTTCATCAAGTTCTTTTATACGGTTTGTTTTATGCTCTGGTTCATTTTCAAGCAGTACCTTGCAATTTTTCTCTAAATCTGAGCAAACAATGTTAATAGGCATAAGAGTATATTCGTTTATCTCCTCTACAAAATCCTGAAAGTGAAAATACTGCACATAGTTTTTAAATGATCCAAAATGAGCCAAAAAGTCTTCCATTGTAGAAGTTTCCTTTTTTATTGATGAATAAAGTCTATCATTATATGGATTGTTTTTCTTATATGATTCGCGATCATCAATATAATCATAATAATGCTTAACTTCAAGCAAAGTTAGGTCAACACGGTCCTCCAAATAACTACGAATACCTCTAGCTATATTATAATTTGCACGCCATTGTATTTTTTTACCACAACACTTTTGAATCGGCCAAATAAAACATCCTCCAATTGTACG
>JAAYQP010000034.1 GCA_012519195.1 Clostridiales bacterium
CCAATAACTTTCAGACAAGCATTTCCACAGATATTACGATTAATACACCTTCCATGGACTTTAGGAGTGCGCATAAATTGCAACCAGTCTATGCAGACTTTGGGCTTATTGCTAATCAGAAGATTGATTTGAATGCCTCACCAAGTGTTATAGTGAAGGGGAATGTATATTCTGGTAATGGGGGAATTATTTTACAGCACGGTTCGGAATTAACTATGGATGATGCAGATAGAATAATAACTCGCGGTAATATCGAAGTGGCTGAACGAAGTCAACTTACCATAAAGAATTATCCCGCCCTATGGACAAGAAATATTGCGACATTAAAAGGGGCAGATACCGATAATCCTACTTCTATTAAGATAAATGCAAAGACCTATGTAGCAGATGATTTTATGCTCAATGCAAAGAACAGCGATGTTATATTGGAGGGTGAATATTACGGTTATAGTTATTCATCTACGATTAAAGATAATGCCCAAGATGGACATGAAGAGAAGCGAGTAGAAGCACAGGATAGTAGTGCCATTATTATTAATGGAAGAAACACCTCCTTGAACATGGAGAGAGTAAATAAGCTTTTTATTGCTGGAAGAGCAGTTCTTAATCCCAACTCTGCCGGCAATCATTCGGCCATGGATCAGGGGAATGTCTATACCGGGGAAGCATTGGCAATAAAGGGAAATCAAGTGGCTTATCTTGTTCCAGCAGAAGCGGTATGGACTGGTACGAACCCAGTTACCTTGGAGAATTATAATAGCAGGCCTTCCCATGTGGCGGAAGTAGATTATGGAAAGGTGTCAGATCATAATCTCAAACTTTCGAATTATGTGGATGGTTATTCTAAGATATTCTATCAAGCTGGGTCGCAAGAATTGGTTTACTACTATTTGAAATTCCAGTCAGAAGAAAAGGCAAACCAATATCTTCAGAAATACTATGAAGTTTATAATGCAGGAGAGGCAATCGGAATTATTGATAACCGTCTAAAACCTTATGCAAAGAAAATTGCTCTTGGCAATTCTGTAGAGAGCATCCTGTCAGCAGGCAATATTTTTACATTAAACAATGCAGGTAAAAGTAGCTTACTAGCCAATACCATAAATCCAGATTCTAGTACGGATGGTAACCTTAATCCTGGGCTGGAGCTACTTAGATTAACTTCTGCTAACCTAGCGGAGAGATATGATAGTGTCCAACAGAATTTAATTGAGTATGCAAAGGTTGCTCCTTATAATTCTGATTCTATATTTGATACCATCATTCATACAGAGAACCTTAGAAATGATGCCCTTACTGATCCGGAATTCATTGATGGAGTGAAAAGGGTGATCGAAGCCACGGACAGTGTGGTTTATATCATTGATAATAAAGATGGTGAAGTGTTTCATTTGCAAGCGGATACCTCTCTGCCAAACTATGGAATGAAGGGAATTGTTATTGCAACAGGTTCGGTTCGTGTAAGCGGTAACTTTACTGGATTAATTATTGCAGGAGATACCATCACCTTACATGCAGGGGCTAAGGTTACGGCATCGAAGAAAGATGTGGAAGAGCTATTTAACCTTAGAAATCCAAAGATTAATCGTTATTTCCGTAACCTGTCTAAAGATATCCAGGATGAGATAGAAGGTGGAAGTGGAAAGGTGGACATTTCAAAACTTATTGTCTTTGATAACTGGAAGAAGAATAAAAGTTTAGAATAAGTAGGATGCATGTATTTCAACACTTTAGGGTTATACACGCAGATAGAGAAAGGGATCGATAACCATGAAGCAGTTGGATAATCGGGGAGTTACCTTAATTGAACTCATCGTTGGTATAGCAATCTCCGGAATTGTCATAAGTTCCATTGCTTATCTAATACAGAATAGCTCAAGAAATTATCGGGATACCCGAGAGGAGGTATCCCTGCAGATGGAGGCGCAGACCATTATAAATCAATTGGATGATTTAATTATGGAAGCGTATAACGTCAAGTATCAAGATAAGGAGCTTGTAATCTATCAAATGGATGTAATTTATAGGATTACCTTAGACACTACGGAAGATAATTTGTATTTAGAAAAAGTTCCAGCTGGAGAAAGTGCATCGGATGATCGTCGACTACTTGGTCGATATGTCAAAGATTTTTCTGTCGTGGATACTGGATTTGACAATCAGAACAGTAGCATAGAAATTACCTTGAACCTTAAAAGAAATCAAAATACCTATTCAATAGAAAACCATATCATTACCATGCGTAACCGCATTCAACCGGTTACAAATTGAATGAAAGTGAAGAAAAAAATGAAAAGTTAACAAAAGATAAAAGATAAAAGTTAGAAAGATAACAGGACAAAAGATAACAGGGCAAAAAGATAGAAGGATTCAAAGAAAGATAAAAAAGAAAGGCAAAGATGCAGGCATTAAGATAATTTGATAAAAATCTAAAGTAAAGATATAAAGATAAAAAAGAAGCGAGAAATAAAGATAGAAAGACACAAAGATAGACACAAGATAATAAGATAAAAAAAGAAAAATAGAAAAACAGAAAAATAGAAAAAGAGAAAATAGGAAGACAGAATAATAGAAAGACAGAAAGACAGAAAGATAGAAAGTTAGAAGATAGAGAGCTAGAAAGATATTAAGATTGAAAGACGTAAGGCTATAAGGAATCGATAAGGAGGGGAGCGAATGAAAACATTATATAAATATAAGAAAGTTTGGATGTCTCTTGCATTCCTTTTGATTCTTGGCGTTGGAATATTGGTATGGCAGAAAACACTATTGGCCAGTGCAACCAATATCGAGAATGCCTATATGAAATTTCCTGGTTTTGATCCAGAAGCAGAACTTGGTACTGAGGAAAATCCCTTTATTATCCTTGAAATTGTACCTTACCGTGGTATGGGGCAAATCGGATACATCGTTGGAGGACAGGAACCTGTAGATCCCAGCGTATCCAAGCCAGATAATAACCTATATGGTGTATTCAATGGGTTTGCAAACGATGCCTTTGAACCTTACCAGGTAAAGAAGGATCGATTAAATGAAGAAGATCAGAAAAACCTTTGGGTGTGGCAATGGGTGAGCGAGCAAGTTCCTGGGCAATCCGGTTATTTTGAGAAGTTGGGTGAGAATACCGGATTATATCTACGTCAATATAAGAACGGCAAATATACCTTTGAAAAAGATCCCAATGGAGAAGGAAATTACAATTGGGTAGAGGCAGAGAATACAGATAATATTCCTACCGATTATGAAGCGGACAAGGTTTGGTTAAGCAATTATACCTTGGATGTTTCTTATTGGACTAATGTAAAGAATAATAATTGGTTATTCCGAAATAAAGAAATTTTCAAACGAGAGGTACTCGGGCTTTCGGAAGATGAACTCGAGGACTACCATGTTAGAGTAGTAACCATTACCCCAGATGTATTAAATGAAAATGTACAGAAGTTCACTAAGTTTTATGACCTCAATGACAATGGTAAGAATAATAAGATTTTGACTAAGGCTACAGAAGATGGGGAAATAGATCTTATCGGCAACGCGGATTTGATCAGTATCAGCCCCATTGCTCATGCAGGAAATAATGCAGTAATCGATTTATGGGAGAAATATGGTAGGGATAAATCCGGTAAAAATAATCAAAGCCACAAATCGAATTTTGGAGATAATGACCTGCAGTGGCAAACGGTAATGGAATTATTTATGAAAATCGGCGTGGTAGAGGATGCAGCTCCGCTCATTTATGATATGACTATGCTTACCAACCCAAAAGGGAATTCTAAGCAGGTAGACAGCTTAATTGGAAATGAGAAAGGCACAGGATATAGTAACAATGTATATAAATTATGTTTACTACTTCGTCAGAGAGATCCTGTGACCTTCTACAATTTGTATTTCAATACAAATGGAGGGGAGCAAACCCCTGCCATAGCCATGGTTACAGATTCGAAAGGAAATACAACAGGAAGTTACTTGGCAATGCGGGATGAAGATGCAAAGATCTATTGGAATTACTATACCTTCCTACCGCCATTTCCGGATGGAAACTTCCCGCCATACATCTCGATACAGCAGCCAAATTATCGCCAATATCTAGTTGAACAAGGTATTATCCTCGGATGGGAAGAGCATCATGATGCCGTAATACGCAACACCTATTCCTACAATGGAGGAACCGATATTGTACAAAGATTTTCCTTTATCAATTATGGTTTAAAGGAATTGAATGAAACATCTACGAGAGTTAGCTACAATATTGAATTCTACGATTATCTTGAGGAAGAGGCAAAGAAAGGTGATCCCAATGCCAAGAGACCAACAACTGCGACACCTCGTGAAGCCGTAACCTATATTCTACAATACAGAAAACCAAAACCAATTACCAAGGGTTCCATAACCATTTTGGAACTGGAACCTAGCAACGATTTTAACCTTTCGGCCCAGGAAATTCGAAAGTTTCTACCGGAGTTCTCTGGCACCATTGAGATTGTGCAACAAACAACGGCAGAGTTTATCAGTAAAAGGGAAGATCTTAATAGTAGCTATGACATAATTTATATCGGTATGCAAACTGGTAAAATGAATACAAAGTATGGAAAGACGGTCTATAATGATCCACTAATGGATGGTTTGATTTATACCCATGTAGGAGATCGAATGATTGGCTTTGATAGTTTGAGTGGAGTTTTAAAAGATGGGAAAGCCTTAACAAAGATAGATTACGGAAATTACTCTAAAGACTTTATCACTTCCAATATCTTCAAGGGCTATCTACATCTATGGCCCCTATCCTTCCCATTTGAAGTCTCATCAGCAGATTTTTATCGGTATTCAGGGAATGATATTACGCTTGTTAAGAAACAGGAGCTGCAAGAGTTTGTTGATGCAGGCTATCCAGTTTTACTAGACCATGAACTCTATATAAGAAATGATAAGATGATTGATGACTCCTCCCATCTCTACCAATGGATTGAAGGGAATATGGCGGAACAAACAAAGCAGTTATTCTTTGATTATGATGACATTCTAGGATCTTCCGGCAGTGATAAAAAGAAGCAAAAGGAACTGGCCGAGCTCCTTTACCAAGAGAAGATTAATTTGAATTTGATATCTAAGCCGGTGGAGTATGTTGAGGATAATACTGACACTTTATTGAACAAACGAGAGCTAAATTATACCTTCTTTATTAAGGCTCCATCCGGAGCAAAAAAGGATGATAACTATCGATGGAAGCTCTATGTTGATAGTAATTCGGACGGAAGATATACCAGCCATGAGATGATTTCTTCTGGTACTGCTAAGGCGGGAGAGAACATTCAGGTAAAAGGAAAATTACCACAAGCTTACGAAGGAGCAGCGCCATGGAAGCTTGTAGTTACTAGTAGTAAGAATTCCAATATCCGTACTGAAAAAACTGGACTTGCGGCATTTCGAACCATGGGAAGTAACTTAGAACGAATAAGAACACAGATTAAGATCCTGCAAATTACCTCCAATCAAAACGCTACCATGAACCTGGAAGAGTTACTGTATCCTAAACGCGGAAAGACAAGTCTCCTTTATCATTATACGAAGGATTTAGAGGACTTTAATATTTCAATTAAAACCATTACGGTAGAGGAGTTTGAGAACTGGTATGAGGGGGAAGGCAATGCTTATGAGTCAAGCAATCCGGTCGCTACCGATAAGCTATTGGACTATGATATGCTGATCTTCGGTTTCGGGGATCATTATTCCGATATCAGCAATGCCAATGGTGCCTTGTCCAATGTGCAAGTCTTCATTGACAGTGGAAAAAGTGTCATGTATACTCATGATACAACTTCATTTATTAATCTACCGAAGAAGGATTTCCATGACTTAAAAAAAGATCTACCCTATTGGGGATATGGATTTAATCAATATCTTCGTACAAGGGCAGGTATGGATCGGTTTGGTCTACAAATGGAAGCAGAGGATCAGACTACTTACGATACTGCAACCATTCCAAAGCAAGCCCGTATGAAGAAAATCTATGAGAACAATGGGAATAGGTATCCAGAAATGCAAGGGTTTACCTATGGAACCTTGGTAGCTTATGGCAATCCTAGTAACCTGCAAGACCCATGGGGACAACTCAATGATCTTCGTATGGACGATCGCCATAAAGCCAATAAAGATTATCCACCATTTGCTTATGGTAATGAATTCAAGATGGGCACAGCCATTGACAATTATAAAACAGACTTTATCACCAAGGTAAACCACGGGCAGATTACAAGCTATCCATATACAATTCCGGACGGAATTAAAGTAGGCACTACCCATATGCAGTATTATCAATTGAATATGGATGACCCGGAAATTGTGGTTTGGTATGCCCTTTCGGATAATAAATCCTTACAATACCCGGGTAACGAGGGATACTTGGATCTTGACCATAGCTATGAGACAGGACCTTACAGCGTATCTCCGAATGATGGTAGAAATAATTATTACCTTTATAGTAAAGGTAATATCATGTATTCTGGCTTGGGTCATACTGCAATTGATCAGGTGGTAGATAGCCTAAGTGAACATCCGGAATATGAATATGAAGTGAAGTTATTTATCAATACATTAATTGCGACCTATCGTCTCGGTGCCAATGCACCTAAGGTTACCATTACCAATGAGGATGCGGTTGAGAATAAAACCGAATATAGCTTCTATGAAGATTATGATGCAACGATAGATTACAGCAACTCCATGAAGAGAATCCGCTTTGTTGCAGAAGATATGAATTTCCCTGCTAAGGACCTAATCATAAGGATCTATCGTTATGATAGTTCGGATCAGCCGGTTCGGATTGATTTGCCAGTAATAGCTGTACAAACGCAGGATCCAGCAGAGAGTTATCAAGAAGAGGGAAAAGAACGAGGGGTTATTGTAACCAGTGGTAAAGAATATTATATCGAATATCCACTAGAATCTTTTGGGCGAAATGGGAGTGATAAGATTCTTATAAGTGCAGCCAATTCGGATAACTTATATGGAAATACATCGGTACTTATTCTTGGACGTATTTTATTTGATTTAGATTGATAGTCGCTTTGGAGGATAATAAATATGAACCGGATGGTAGAACTGGTGAAAAAATTAATATCACTATTTTTCAATCGGGAAACGATCAATTATGCACTTGCAGGTGTACTGACAACGATTGTAAACTTTACTAGCTACCATCTGTTCTGCAATATTTTAATGATACCTAATCTATTATCCAATATTATTGCATGGATCTTGGCAGTAACCTTTGCATACATCGTTAATAAAACACTGGTTTTCCTATCAAAAAGTAATAGTAAGAAGGAAGAGGCACAGAAAATCACAAAGTTCTTTGGGGCCAGACTTGTCTCCCTCGGGGTAGAAGAACTGGGACTTTATTTCTTTGTTGACCGATTACATTTCCCCAACCTATATGTGAAAGCTGGTCTTGCGATTATCGTAATTATCATCAATTATATATTTAGCAAGCAATATATCTTTCGCAAGCGATAAAGTAATCAGCAGTCGGATCTTTATGGGTCTGGCTGTTTTTATTATGAATGACATATTTATTACAGGAATATTCTCTGATATTAAAAATTTGATATGTTTTGATATGGATTTTATATTTTCAAAGTAATCGCTTTTCATACAAACTTAATTTCTATATTTTTATTTTATAAGTGTTTTAATTAAAATTTATGAGAAAATTATATATATATTTTACAAGCTTAAGGATTGAAAGTTCTAAAAGTTCGCGTATAATAGAAACGGTAAATAGAATGTATCCGAAACGCAAGCAAGATAGGTCTGAGAATTGTTGATTGTGTTAATTGTGAGTTTGTACTTGTGGATAAATGTAACGAATCTTAACTTGCTTGTGGATATTGTAATAAGATTGACAGATAATTAAAGAATAGCAATAATATCAATAAGCATTTATTCTAATGGTTATGTATATTTCCATGGGAAATAGGTAACTTAAATTTACAATGGAGAAAATATATGAAATACGAAGAAGCTAGAAGTTTTATTCAAGAATCGAATCAATACGGTATTGTACCTGGACTGCAAACAATAACAGAGCTCCTTAATCGGTTGGGTAAGCCACAGGATCAATTGAAAATCATTCATGTGGCAGGAACCAATGGCAAAGGTTCTACATCGGCCTTTATAGCATCGATTTTAATGAGGGCTGGTTATCGTGTTGGACGCTATGTTTCACCAGTGGTGTTTTCTTATCGAGAGATGATACAGATTGGTGATCATGAAACTTCTGAAATGAATTATATAAGCAAAGAGGGCATATGTGAAACCATAGAGCAAATTCAGCCAATCTGTGGGGAAATGCTTCGGGATGGTTTTGCCCATCCGACGACCTTTGAAATCGAAACGGCCATGGCAATGCTTTATCTTGTAAAGGAAAAGGTGGATTTTGCAATCATTGAAGTTGGTATGGGTGGAAGACTCGATGCAACGAATGTAATCGATCATCCAATCTGTAGCGTAATTACTCCAATTAGTATGGATCATATGCAGTTTTTAGGTAATTCCATTGAAGAGATTGCAAAAGAAAAAGCCGGCATTATTAAGGTTGATGCTCCAGTTGTAACAGGACGGCAGCAGCCGGAAGTTCTTCATGTATTGGAAAAGACTTGCCAGGAGAAAGGCACGAAAATATATATTTCCGATTTTAATAAAGTATCCCATTGTAATTTTAGTCCGGAAATGACCACATTTACCTTAGAAACAAATGCAGGAAATATCAATTATAGACTTCAAGTACTGGGAGAATACCAAGTAGACAATGCCATTTTGGCGATAAAGGTAGTAAAGGTTTTAAAGGAATTAGGTTATCCCATTGATGAAGAGGCAATTGCAAAAGGGCTTTATGAAACACATTGGCGAGGCCGATTTGATATCGTTGCAAAAGAACCTTATATAATCGTTGATGGAGCCCACAATGAAGCAGCAGCCTTGGTTTTAAGAAAATCTATAGAGGCCTACTTTACAAATCGACGAATTATTTATATTATAGGTGTATTAGCCGATAAGGATTATAGAAAGATACTGGATATCTTGGCACCTTTGTCCAATCTTATCATAACCTTAACTCCAAACAATAAGAGAGCCTTAGCAAGTAAGGATCTGGCAAAGGAAGCGGAGAGATTTGGTATTCGGGTTATAGATGCAGGTACTACGGATCGTGCAGTTAAAGCTGCATTATCTGAAGCAGGGAAAGAGGATGTGATTATCGCATTTGGCTCATTATCGTATCTCGGTGATTTGGTAAATTCCCTATCAATTTAGAAATGGAGAAGAATATATGATAGATGAAACGAAAGTAGAACAGGCAGTTAAGTTATTACTTGAAGCAATCGGAGAAGATACAGATCGGGAAGGATTATTAGATACACCAAGGAGAATTGCTGAAATGTGCAATGAGATATTTGGTGGTCTTGGTAAGGATGCTTCCGAACACCTTAGCGTAACTTTTCAGGCGGAAGGAAACGGTATTGTATTGGAAAAGGACATACCCTTCTATTCCGTGTGTGAACATCATCTAGTTCCTTTCTTTGGTAAAGCTTATATCGCCTATATCCCAGATGGTAAGGTGGTCGGTCTAAGTAAGCTGGCAAGAGCAGTGGAAACCTATGCAAGACGTCCGCAGATACAGGAGCAGTTAACAACACAGGTCGCTGATGCCATAATGACTCACTTAAAGCCAAAGGGAGTTATGGTGATGATGGAGGCGGAACACCTATGTATGTCCATGCGTGGTGTGAACAAACCAGGAACAAAGACGGTAACCTATGTCTGCCGTGGTGTATTTGAGGAAAATCAGGCATTGCAGACGACATTTTTCCAGATGGTAAAGTAGAGGGTGTGATCATATGCAAAAAATTATGAAAATAGGTAGTAAGGAATTTGCTATCGGTGAAAGAACCTATCTTATGGGTATCTTAAATGTAACGCCAGATTCCTTTTCGGATGGTGGTACACATAATAAGTTGGAGGATGCACTTAGACATACAGAACGTATGATAGAAGAGGGAGTCGATATCATCGATGTTGGTGGAGAGTCCACAAGACCCAATTATATACAGATCTCCGATGAGGAGGAAATTGAAAGAGTAGTACCAATAATTGAGGCAATTAGGAAACACTGGGATATCCCAATTTCTATTGATACCTATAAAAGTAAGGTAGCAAAAGCGGCTTGTCAAGCAGGCGCTGATCTTGTAAATGATATCTGGGGATTAAAATATGATCCTGATATGGCAGCAGTGGTAAAGGAAATGAATGTTGCTGTTTGCCTAATGCACAATCGTAAGCAAATTGATTATAATAACTTTTTAGATGATTTTCAGGCAGATATGCGGGAAATTATTCAGATAGCAAAGGATGCTGGTATTGCAGATGATAAGATGATGGTAGATCCTGGTATAGGATTTGCGAAAACCCATGAAATGAATCTTGCTTTAATGAAGCACATGGAAATTATGAATCAATTTGGTTATCCGGTTTTACTGGGAACTTCAAGAAAGTCTATGATTGGCAATGTGCTGAATGTGCCAGTAGATCAAAGATTGGAAGGAACAATAGCCACCTCTGTGATTGGTGTTATGAAGGGATGCCATTTTATCCGTGTTCATGATGTCAAAGAGAATCTGAAAGCGGTACAGGTGACAGAGGCTATTCTAAAATGCTCATTAAATTTATAAGCAATTACGATACGGATTCAATATAGAGCAATTACTTACACAATGGAAAATTTAATTTACACAAGGGCTATATTGTGTATTTGATGATAGATAGAGACATAGGATAAGAAAAGGAAGGTGGAAATATGGATCGAATTACCATATCGAATTTGGAGGTATTTGCATTTCATGGCGTTCTTAAGGAAGAAAATGCACTAGGGCAGAAGTTCTTAGTATCGGCAGAGCTTTTTACCGATATATCAGAAGCTGCAAAAGAAGATGATATTACAAAGTCCATCAACTACGCCACGGTATGTAAGACCATTGAAGCCTTTCTTAAGGAGAATACCTTTAAGTTAATTGAAACAACAGCGGACCGTTTGGCAATGCATCTGTTAAAAACATTTGATCGAATAGAGAAAATTAAGATCGAGGTTAAGAAGCCTTGGGCTCCAATTCACATGCCATTGGATACGGTGTCGGTTGTTGCTGAACGAGGTTGGCACAAGGTATATCTAAGTATTGGATCTAATTTGGGAGACAAGGAAACCAATCTTAACCAAGCAATTAGTATGTTAATGGAAGATCCGGATTGCAATGTAAAAAGAGTATCCTCTTTTATTGTAACAGAACCAGTTGGTGGGGTAGAACAGGATGACTTTTTAAATGGAGCTGTTTATTTAAAGACCTTGAAAACACCCCATGAACTTCTGGAACTCATCGGTAAGATTGAGAAAGCCTTAAAGCGAGAAAGGATTGTCCACTGGGGACCTAGAACGATTGATTTGGATATCCTATTCTATGATAATGAAATTGTTCAGACGGAAGATTTAATCATCCCACATCCAGAGATCACCAATCGAGAATTTGTATTAGATCCGATGTGTGAGATTGCCCCTTGGCTACGTCACCCAGTACTTGGTGATACCATGGTGCAATTAAGGGCAAAGTTATAATGTAAAAGGATGAATTACTAAGTAATTTATTTATCAAAAATTTAATACTATGAAGAAAAGAGCTATGCATACAGCCTATTGTATTGCATAGCTCTTAATTTTCATCCGAATATTATTTGATCGGAACATTTAAATATGAATATTACGCTATTAGAATTATATTTAGCCTTAATATTATTTCTCTTCAACTACACTTAGATTCGGAGGATTAAAGGTACCAACTTTCGTAAGACCATCGGCCAAAATCACGAAAGTAGTCGTATCCTCGAAATCTTTAAAAAACACATAATTACTGGTAACATGGATTTGCTTGTAATTACCTTCTAGTAAGGTTTCACTTTCTAGAGTTTCCAAGTTCAATCTACTAATTCGATTACTTTCCCCATTGTCAATTTGATAATAAAGATATTTACCGCTGTTGGTTATATTATAAGTGGAGCATCGATCATCAACAAGAAGTTCGGGATCGGAGCCATCGGTATTCGAACGGTATATCTTATAATTATCTTCAATATTTATATAGTAAAGATAGCCATTATGAAAGATAGGATAAAGGAAACTTCCTTCTAGAATCATCTTGGCATTATAGCTAGATAGATCAATAGCGTTAAGATTGTGGTTATTGGAATAACCGGCAAAATATAATTTTCCATTCATAACAGCAGTGGGGATAACAGAATCTTTCAGTAGGAGCTTTTCCTTGGATAAGTCTATGGTGTTTTGATAAAGCAATAAGCCGTTATCCACGTCATATTTCTGATAATAAATATGGTTTCCTTTTAGAGAAAGATAAGCCCCTGGATTATAGGATATGGCTTTCAAACCTGACCCGTTTTGATTGATACGGTACATACCTGTGTTATTATACATTAATGCATTACGAGAATTATTTGCTCTCGTATTATTAGCCCTTACATAATAAATGTAATTCTCATCTACATTAATGAAAACTGCTTTATCTTCATGTAACTTTTCAAAATTTACTAGATTAGCATCCGTTCTATATAGACTGCCTTTATCGTTTGCATTGCTAAAATAAATCATCCCATCTTGTTCGCTAAAAAGTCCGCCATTATATATATTACCGGATGTATTACCAATCTCATCTTCCCCATTTTGAAAAGTTTTATTACGGGTAAGGAGCCATAGAGTTCCCAAAGCCCCGACCGTAACGATAACTAAAAAGATAAAGATTTTTTTGATCACTTTTATCATAAGTGCCTCCAAATTCAAAGTTAATCATACTGAAGTCTATTATAATCTCTTGTCAATAAATATGCAATAATGTCTATAGTCACAATTCAGCCCTTCACTTGTAATTGAAACCCTATCCTGCTTCATGTATAATAAGACAAATGGTGTAAGAGTAATGGAGGAAGGTTATGATAGATTTACAAGAAAGTAGAAAAAAGATAGACGAAGTTGATAAGAAACTATTGGAGCTTTTTGAATATAGAATGCAGCTAGCCCAGGATGTGGCTGATTATAAGAGAAGTGTTGGGAAAGCTGTATATGATCCAGTTAGAGAAAAAGAAAAATTAGCTTCTCTAGAGGCAGCGACCAAGAAGGAAAGCAATAAGAAAGCGGTAGTTGATTTCTTCTCCCAGATTATGTCCCTAAGCAGACGATTACAATATTCATTACTGGATAATGATGATAACTTTGGATTTGAGGAAATGGAAGATTTTCATATAGATGAGAATACGAAGATTGCCTACTATGGAGAACGCGGATCCTATACAGAGCAGGCGATGAAGGAGTATTTCGGTAATGAAGTATTTGGGATTTCCATGGGAACCTTTGCTGAGGTGATGCAGGCGGTTAAGGAAGGACAGGTAGAGTATGGTGTGCTTCCGATTGAAAATTCCTCAACTGGATCATTATCGGATATTTATGACCTTCTAGCTGAATATAATAATACTATTATTGGAGAACATGTAATAAAGGTGGAGCATTGTCTCTGGGGAATTCCAGGTGCTAAGATATCGGATATCACCAAAGTATATTCCCATCGCCAAGGTTTACTCCAATGTGCTGACTTTCTAAAAAAACACCCGAATATGCAACCCATGGAAGGTGGAAGTACAGCAGGTTGTGCTAAGAAAATTCTTGAAGATGGAGATACTTCACAGGCTGCTATCGCCAGTAGAAATGCTGGAGAATATTATGGTTTACAATTATTACAGGCCTCCATTAATAAAGAAGCTAATAATTCTACTAGATTTATTATTATTTCGAATAAGAAAGTGTATCAAAAGGGATCCAATAATACCAGTATTTGTTTTGCGCTTCCCCATAAAACCGGCTCCCTTTATCATATGTTATCCCATTTAATCTATAATAATATTAACATGACAAGAATTGAATCTCGACCGATACCAGGTAAAACATTTGAATATCGCTTCTTTATCAATATGGAAGGTTGTATTAATCAACCAATTATAAGAAATGCACTTTATAGTATTCAGGAGGAAGCGATTGATATGAAAATTCTAGGATGCTTCTATCAGGAACGCTAATGGTGTCGCTTTTTCATAATTTCTTCAATATCTATACACAAAGTGAACATAATTTCTTGGTAAACTAATTTTACAGTTATGAAGTATAAGAAATATAAAGTCATTTATGTAGTTGTAGATAAATAGATCGGTAGGTAGATTCCACACCGGAAGGAAAGGGGAAAAACATGGATAAAGAATATAATAATAATTTTAATGATGATACAGGAAGCAATCACCAAGAGCGTAACTACGAAATTAGTAACCCGCAGGATAGTAACCAAGCGCAGTACCCCAGTAGTCAATATCGATATACCCAGGATCAAATAAAGCAAGACTACCAATACCAAGGAAATAATTCGGACTACCGAATTTATAACAACCGTAATCCCTATGGTAGATCAAATAATTACCAGTACGGCAATACCTCATATAGTAACAGCAATTATGGCCCCAACCAAAATGGTAGTTCACAGTATGGTAACACCACATACAGTAACTATCAACATGGCAACGCACATTATAACAATTCCCAATACGGTAATACACAATATGGTAATGCGCAATTCTCAAGCTCACAATATAGTAATACTGGTAATGCAACAAATACCCATACTACTTCGGATGCAAAGGTAAAACCGAGAAAGAAAAGAAGATTAACAGGAGTCTTAATCTTAACTACGGCAGCAATTTTATTTGGTGTTATTTCCGGTGCAGCATTCCAGGGATATAGTTACTTAACACGGCCAAAAAATGAAACAGATTTAGATAACAATACGAATAGTGTACAAATTACGGAAAGTGATGTAGATCCTACCGTTGTTCCTACGAAGATTTCTAGCGATGAAGTAATCACAGATGTATCCGATGTGGTTTCCAATGTTATGCCTTCTATCGTTGCAATCAATTCTTCTGCCGTTTATACCAGCTATGATTTCTGGGGAAGACAGTATAATGAGCCAGTTGAAGGAAGCGGTTCTGGAATCATAATCGGACAGAATGGTTCTGAAATATTAATCGTAACCAATAACCATGTAATCGCAGGTGCACAGCAGGTTGAGATTGTTTTCGTTGATCAATCCACGGCTAAAGCAGTAGTTAAAGGGGCGGAAGCGAAATCAGATCTGGCGGTTCTATCCGTTAATTTGAAAGACTTAACAGAGGAAACTTTGGATGCAATTAAGGTTGCAAGCCTAGGGGATTCCGATGAGGTTCAGCCTGGCCAAATGGCAATTGCGATTGGTAATGCACTTGGTTATGGACAATCTGTAACAGTTGGATATATCAGTGCAGTTAATCGAGATGTGACGATTGAAAATACAACGATGACCTTAATTCAGACAGATGCTGCAATTAACCCAGGTAATAGTGGTGGAGCATTACTGAATGTGGAAGGTGAAGTTATTGGAATTAATTCTGTCAAATATGCTTCTCAGGAAGTAGAGGGTATGGGATATGCAATTCCAATCTCCGATGCCATCCCTATGATAAACGAACTGATGAATCGAGAACTAATCGATGAAAAAGATCAGGGCTTCCTTGGTATCTATCTTGACTCAGCCCAGAATGTAACCGAACTCTATGCAGAACGATTTAACATGCCAATAGGCGTATATATTGATCAAGTCGTAGAAGATTCTCCAGCTGACCATGCAGGACTAAGACAAGGGCATATTATCGTAGGAATCGATAATCATAAGATAGAGACAATAGAGGATATATTGAATATATTATCCTATCGTAAAGCAGGAGATACCATTGATCTAAAAGTTAGTGAATTAGAGAATGGGGAATATGTTGAAAAAACATTGAAGGTTACCTTAGGAAACAAGTAAATAATTGAATATAGGCTTGCAAGTGAATCCTGTTTGATTAATACAAGCACAATCTAATCTCCCAGAAGATATATTATAGAAGTAAGATATTATTCTGGGAGGTTTTTTATGAAAAAAAAGCTTGTAAGTATACTAATAATAATTGCTATGGCAGCATCTTTTGCCATTGGATGTAAGAAAGAGGAAGGGCTCAAAGAGATAACCCTGAATGAAGTAGCCCATTCCATTTTCTATGCTCCGATGTACGTTGCTCTGGAAGAGGGCTACTTTGAAGAGGAAGGTTTAAAGGTTAACCTTGTAAATGGCTTGGGGGCTGACAAAACAATGACTGCAGTTCTCAGTGGCGAGGCGGAAATAGGATTTATGGGTGCTGAAGCATCTATCTATGTGTATAATGAAGGTGCCAGTGACTATGTAGTAAACTTTGCTCAACTGACCCAAAGAGCAGGTAATTTCTTGGTTTCTAGAGATCTTAATGAGGATTTCAAATGGGAGAACATCAAAGGTAAAACCGTAATAGGTGGCCGAAAAGGCGGAATGCCCCAAATGGTTTTTGAATACATTCTAAAGAAACAGGGAATTGATCCAACAACCGATCTGAATATTATTCAAAATATCGATTTTGGTTTGACTTCCCAGGCATTTGCAGCAGGGGAAGGCGATTATACGATCGAATTTGAACCACAAGCGACGGCATTAGAATTAGAAGGTGCAGGTAAGGTCGTTGCCTCCCTTGGTGTTGAGAGTGGTAAGGTTCCATACACAGCATTCTCCGCAAAGAAGAGCTATATCGAGAAAAATCCTGAGGTGATTCAAGGATTTACTAACGCTTTGCAGAAGGGTATGGATTATGTAGCAAGTCATACTCCGGAAGAGATTGCAAAAGTTATTCAACCGCAGTTTAAAGAAACGGATATGGAGAAACTGATAATGATCGTTACTAGGTATTATGAACAAGATACTTGGAAGGATAACCTGATTTTTGAGGAAGGCTCTTTAGACCTATTGCAGGATATCCTGGATGAAGCCGGTGAACTGGAAAAGAGAGTTCCGTATGAGGATATCGTAACAACAAAGTATGC
>JAAYQP010000279.1 GCA_012519195.1 Clostridiales bacterium
AATACAGCCATCAAAGTCCCTGTCACTATAAATAAAACATTTAGATATATCGTATTCCAGGTCACCCGAAAGGCATTCTGTGAAGCAAAAAAGAACTTAAAATTATCAAATCCTACCCAATTGCCTCGAAACAATATACTAAAGATTGAATTATTCCTGTAATCAAAACGCTGGAATGCGATAAGCATATAGGGATATGCTAAATAATTAAAGAAGAATACATAAATAATCGCTGGTAAAGCAATTAAATATGAAAATTTGTTTTTAGCAATATCATTCAAAAACCCATTCTTTTTTCGACAAATTAATGATCCTGTTTTATGTTTTCTCTTTAACCTGTTCTGCCTCATCCTTTGGCGCCGCCTCCTCTTTTCTTGCTATCACCATTGTAGCTGAGTTTCTCTAAAAGTAAACTTAGACGATTATGTTATTAGCTTAATAAATTAGAAATTTAATCTTCAAAATCTATAAATCAATTATAAAAATGAGCAAAACAGTATCAATATTCACCTCTATCTTATAAATTTAATTACTTTTACCTGTTGTAAATATTATACTAGAGCTTAATATTTGTATCAGATAGATCGCACTCATGCTAGGCAAGTCTAGGTCAAAACAAAAATGAGGTCTGATGACCTCATTTTACTCTGGGCAAGCCCAGTTGAATACAAAAAAGTGATCATCCAATGATGATCACTTTTTACAACTGGGCTACAAGGATTCGAACCTTGAAATGCTGGAGTCAGAGTCCAGTGCCTTACCGTTTGGCGATAGCCCAATATATGACAAGTGAGTTATCTAAACTCAACCTGTGTTTTATATTTTGTGACCTTTATTGCGACCACGAATGATATTATACCTCAATCCTTTCTATTTTTCAAGAGCTATTTTTCTTTTTTTCATTATTTTGTGAGAAATTAAATTTAAAATTTCGTCTACTTGGTCCTTAGTTACGCACATTCCCATATCTTTGTACAAAGAATTCTACTTTTCTGCGATGTAGCTGTTTTCCAATGTTATGACGCATTGATATTTGGAATCTTGCTTTCTTACTTCCTCTACAATTTTTCCTAACAGCTTCTGCTCCTGGGTTGCAGTATAGGAATGAGGGATCACCAAGTCAAAGATCAGATTAATCTGTAATTCTCCATTGACTAGGCGAAAATCATGTATCTCTGCCTTCGGTTCCAGGTCTTTGATAATCTTCAGAATCATATCCTTTTTTTCCAGGACCATAGTATCGTTTACCTCAATCGGGTCCATATGAATCACTAGAAAGATGCCCATCTTCTCCAGAACATCTCGTTCAATACGATCTATTGTTTCATGGGCTTCCTCAAAATTAATATCATTGGGTACTTCTGCATGAATGGTTGCCATGCGGTGGGCCGGCCCATAGCTATGAATAATTAGGTCATGGCTTCCTACGATACCTTCATAACTTTCCACCAGATCTGTAAGGGCCTGATATAATTTACGATCCACAGCCTGTCCCAGAAGTGGCTCTAAGGTATCCTTAGCAATACTAAAACCAGCCAACATAACAAAGATAGATACAACCACACCTATATAACCGTCGATTTTTAAACCAGTGATACCAGCAACGACAGCAGAGATAACTGTGGATGAAGTTACCATGATATCACCAAGGGAATCAGCTGCGGTTGCTTTCATGACTGACGAATTAATTCGATTCCCTAACTTACGATTAAATAGCATTAGCCAAACTTTAACCAAGATGGATATACCTAGGATGCCAATCAGAACAGGATTAAATTGAACAGCTTCCGGACGAAGTACTTTAGAAAAAGAGTTTTTAAATAAGGTAAAGCCAACCTGTAAAATCAGAAAGGATACTGCCAAAGCTGCAATATATTCAAATCTTCCATGTCCAAAAGGATGTTCCTTATCCGCAGGCTTTTCGGCTAATTTCACTCCGATAAAGCTAATGATAGAGGAGGCTGCATCGGAAAGATTATTAAATGCATCCGCCATAACCGAGATACTGTTTATAATCATACCCACAGTAAGCTTAATAGCAAAGAGTATCAAATTACAAATCACACCTACAATACTTGCAAGGATACCATAGGCAGACCTTACTCTAGCATTCTCAACATTATTATAATTCTTAATAAATAATTTTACGAGCAGATCTGTCATCATATAGCTCCTTCCTTCTTGAAATTAATTAGGTGTTTGTGAAACTTTGCTATTGTAAAACAACCTGCCTTAGAATTAACAAAGGCAGGTTGCTTGCCAAAATAATGAAACAGTTTAAATATATTTTTATATCGTCTATAATGCCAATCGGTAAATTTGCTCAACATCCTTACTCTTTAATGGAAGGAAACTTCCTAAGGTTCCTTCTGTTCCCAATCCTAGTTTCTCAACCATTACCGGGATATCCTCTTCT
>JAAYQP010000280.1 GCA_012519195.1 Clostridiales bacterium
CAAGAAGATACGCGCCGTTTTCAAGTCGAAAGGGCAGTCCGGCAAGCCTCTCTGCACCAATCCGCCTTACGGCTATATCAAAGACCCGGTAGACAAGACACGCTGGATAGTCGATGAAGAAGCCGCCAAAGTGGTACGCGAGGCATTCCGCTTGTGTATGCAAGGGTATGGCGGAATGTATGCGGTGTGATATGCTTAAATTCCTTATGGTCTTTCTGTATCTCTTTTATAACTCTGTTTAGTTCCTGCTTTAACATATCCCTATTAATTGGATATCCTGTCATTGTCGTAAAGACTAAATTTTCAAGCCCTTCTTTGTTCGTCCACTTATCCCCTAGTAAAATTCTATTTTCTGATTGCTTTAATTTCTGCTGTTTCAATATTGATACCGCATTATCTATCAATGGAATATCTCTCCGGCTTGTTTGCGTTTTCGGTGTATCTAATATATAGTCATTATTCACATATACCAATGTATTATTTACATGAATAACCTTGTTCTTGAAGTCTATATCCTGCCATTGTAGCCCTCTCAATTCTCCGCTTCTCATTCCTGTTGCTAATGCCAATATAAATAAGTCGTTAAGATAACTTTCCTTTGCATATTCAAGGAATATTCGTTGTTCCTCAACTGTCATAACCCTTGGTTCCTTATGCTCTTTCTCTCTTGGAAGCGTGGCCAGTGGTACTGGATTTTCGGTAACTATTTTGTTCTTCAATGCTTGCTTATACATTCCGCCTAATACAACCGATACTAACTCTATTGTATTTCTGGAATATCCCTTTTTATTGAGATCGTTATATATCTTCTGTATATGCTCCGGCCTAATATCTTTCAATTTCTTCTTGCCTAATGGCTTCTGAATGTATGAATTGAAATTGTCCCTATATACCCCAACTGTTCCTTGCTTGACGGTAGGTTCTTTATATTCCTTAATCCATATATCAAACCATCCGGAAACAGTTATATTTTCTTGTTTAGCGAATAGCCCATGTTCAACCTCATATTTAAGGTTAGCAAACTTCTTTTTGCACTCTTTTAAATCCATATCATAAACCGTATACCGTTCACCACCAGAGCGGAACCGCCCCATATATCGCCCATCTGGTCTTTGTGTTATTCCTTCCGGTAGCTTTTTACCGTTACTATCAACTGCCATTCAATCACCCCATTCTTGAAATATAGGCGGTATATTTCAACCGCCCATTATTAATTAGTTCTTAAAAATCAATGTCAAGGAAAGACTATAATTGACCGTTCATTATATTAATAGCATCCCTATAACCTTGAAGGTAACATATTAGTTCTGCATCAGCTTGTACCTCGTTCTGGTCTGCTTCCTTGTTCTGTTCTTTCGTCATGTACTCTGCATTTTCAGTAAGTGCCTTGTTGCATCTCTCTCCTGCATATTGTCTAAAATCTTCTGTAAATCCTTTAATCATTTTCCATTCTCCTTTTGTATTGTTTTATTATAGGTTATTAACCCTTATTAAACTTTATCACTTCATAATGGTTATGTCAAGTTATTAAAGTTGATTTATTTTTAATAATCATGTATAATCTAATCAGTAAATTAAAAGGCGGTAAACATTATGTCGATAGCATCCGATAAAACAAGAGTATCAATAGTGATAGACAAAGAAGATAAATTAAAGCTTGAAGAATTAGCACAAGCTGACGATAGAAGCCTTAATTATGTAATCAATAAGGCTATTAAAGAATACTTAGAAAATATCCCCAATCAATAAGCCTGCTTGTTCATTTAAATATCTGTTCCATGTAAGGGTAGTGGCTCCGGCTACTACTCTTTGCCTTTCAATAAAACTTCTGCTACCATGCCACAACCTCGTATTTTCGATTTTAAGGCACTGTATTTCTCTATTGGCACGAATTATAGTTAAGATGGATTAAATTGCTTTAAATAGATAATAAGGATTTATAAATGGTAATATCTCATGAATACTCATTCATTATCTTTTTATCTTCTGAATACTAAATATTTCAATATTGCATCTATTCGAGTATGTACGAAATTACATTCATCATTTCAACTATTCGTAAAACTTATGTTTTTTACATAGTTGGATTATTATGTATAAATCGTTGTAGTGCCCTATTTGCAAGGCTTTCATCTAGTTTAATGAAATGAATTTTTCGCATCGTGTAACGATTATTCAACTTTATGCATAAACCCCTTGAATATTTATTTACAAATCAATGCATATTGATGTATATTTTATAATTTTATACACTCTGCAATGAAATTGTTCACCCTTCCATCAACCAACAATTCGGTATAATTTTGAATGGCAGCAGGGCTTTGAAATGTCTCGTAAGCCCCGCTAATACTTTCGTTGGTTCTAACCCATTCACTATACGAATTCTTCAGGTGCATATACTGTCAAGGGAAAGCGACTATACGATTATTAATCCTGCGGAATACTTTCCATGAAATCCTTGACTGCCTGTTCCTCTTCGGTATCCAATACTTTATACCGTTCCGATAGTTCCTTGCTATCCGCATCCTTAACGCTCTTTTCTTCCATTCCAGAAAGTAACGCTTGGTCTAATAGTTCTTGCCTCTTTGTTTGGTATTCGTTGCGAATACGCTTTTCTTCATTCTCTGCCCACTGTGCATAATAACTCTTCATAAACAACCTTCTTTCATTGAACGATTATACGATTACTATACGATTTATTCATCTTCCCAACCTTCAGCATCTATTGGAATTTCCTGTGGTATCTGTTTGGCTATTTCATCCCAAGAGAGCGTTGGTCCTAATGGATTTCTGGGAGCAACTTCAATCTCTGTCTTATCGGACATACCGTAGAAGTTCTTCGCTCTGAATATATAGGTTATCTGGGGAATTTTGCTCTTTTGCACCAATTCAGCATCCATAGAGGCCAAGATTTCCTTCGCTTTTTTTATCATGTTACTTCTGACACTACCCAAATCGCCTTGTTCCCACCGCCAAACCGTCGTTCTAGTGGTTCCCAATGCTAAGCACATCTTCTCAACTGTTGGGATTTCTCCGGTCTGCAAACACTCTGTAAAGAATTCATTAAGGCGATCAGCACATTCTTCATCCGTCTTAACTCTTTCACAATTAAACCATTTATATGAGTTTTGGATAATCTCGCTTATTTCTTGTTTATTAGCGGTACAATTAGCGGTAACACTGGCACTCTTTGAACCTCGTTTCTTCACTTCATCCACTTAATCACTACCCTTCTATTCTCTTGCTCTTAAAATGTCCGATAACGCTTTAATTTGATTATTCAGAATTATTGCTCTCTCGATTTTCAAAATTTCAATAGCTTCCGTTCTAGTGAATCCGGCTTTCTCAAATTCACCTATCCTTTGAATTAATTCGCTCGTTGTTTTCAAATTATCACTTCCCTTCAATCTGATTGCTAATTGTCATTTGCTTAATTTTCATAAGTTCCAACGCTAGTTCCGGTGCAAAACCATTCACTCTTAAAAATTTGTATTCCTGCAATATACTACTGTAAGAGTTGATAATTTCCGCTTCCTTTTCCTTGCTAATACTAGGGATTAAATCTTTCATTTCGTCAGTTCCTTTCCGAATATGGTTTTTAGTTTTAATCCCTCATTCTTATTTCCTCTATGTAAATTTAATTGATTGCCCCTTAATGTTTCTTCCTTGACCGCAACGTATCTGAAAACTTATAGAAAACCTGCTATCAAGGTGAATGAATTTCTGTTCTTGTGTGTTGTATATACCGCCACTTGTTGCCCCTTGTTGTTACTCATACCAACAACAACCCACAACAACCCACATATAAAATATAGGTAAGAGTGAAACATCATTTCCCATCTGTAAATGGATTATATCCAAAATGGAAAGTATGCTTCTTTCCACCAGAACGATTTTTACTTGTACCATGCAAGATATTATCAAATTCAAATAGTGGTTTTTCTAATGCTGTTAATCGCTTACCCAATACGTTTGCGTTATCCGCTAGATAACAGCCTGCAAGTTTTTTACCCTGTTCAAGTAATTCACTACTTGTCCCACTCCAACCCTTAGGCTCTATTGACAGCAATTTTTTTATCGTGCCTACAATTGGATTTCTTTCGTATTCTTGCCTTGCTTTCTCTGTTTCCATTTCTTCGGTTGTACCTACAATATGCCACTTGCATTTTTCCTTGTTAAAACTTAATTGTAGTTCTTGCATTTCAATGTCCCTGCCTGTAATACTCAATTTTGTTGTCTCGTCCATTCTTTCCTCTCGGCTTAGAACATAAACTGAATCACAGGCTCCGAAAATTCCATTCGTGCCGGATATGTTGGAAAATACATCCGTTACATCCCTTGCCTTTTTTGTATGATGAACTAGTAAAACACAGATTTTATGACTATCAGCGAAAGATTTTAGAAGTCCTGCTTGTTGGTAATCGAGAGAATATGCTGATTGACCTCTTTTTCCATCACTCCGAATCTTTTGAAATGTATCAATCACAATTAGCTTCGTATCTGGTTTTTCTTTTAAAAATTCATCTAGTTCCTCTATTAAACCATGCTCTAGGTCACTTGCATGAATAGATGATATGAAGCCGGAAGGTGCTTTATCGCCATTTAAAACCTTGTTCATACGGTCTTGCAATCTGTTGTAGCTGTCCTCCAATGCTAGATATAAGCAATCGGACTTATTTGTTTTGTATCCCAGAAAATTCTTGCCACTTGCTACTGATAAGCATAAATCAAGCACCCAAAAGCTTTTTCCATATTTCG
This sequence comes from Clostridiales bacterium, assembly GCA_012519195.1. Classification (GTDB taxonomy): domain Bacteria; phylum Bacillota; class Clostridia; order Lachnospirales; family Lachnospiraceae; genus Mobilitalea. The sequence goes on from JAAYQP010000280.1 coordinate 4,759, forward strand.
GTGGGCTTGCTATAAGGTTTAGCCATACTGGGAGAAACCCATCAACTATGAATTCCACTCCTTCCAGTTCTAACGCTTGTAATTTATCGCCTGTAATGAATTCAAGTGATTTCTTCTTGGACTTTTCTTCCTTGCCTGTTTTTATAGCTTCCGCCATTCCCTTTGCTATGCTTTCAATACTGCTTGTCTGCTCCTGTTCCATGTTTTTTATCACCGCCTTATCTGCTATTTATTAATTCATTATTCTGTCAATGATAGAAAATAGCTATCTAACGTTGGCTTGTGATATAATACTCTTCGTCCTATAGTTATTCTTGCGTTACATTCAGAAGCGATTCTATCTAGTGTTTGCCACCCTAAATTGTAAATGCTCCCTGCTTGGTTCCGGTCAAGTAATACTGTTTCGTTACTAACCTCGTTCTTGGTTCTCATGTTCATATTCTCTACTTCCTTTCCTTTGTCTGTTTTTGTATCGTTTATTCTAACTCAACTTTAACAACAAACTAGATATATTGACATTACTTCTTGTTCCATTCTATATTTTATGATATATTAGGTATAGAACATATGAGAGAAGGTATCTTATGGAAGTCATGATTACGAAAAACGGTTACACTATCATTAATGAAAAACCAAAAAATTCAAAATCTAATTATAAATATGGCGAGATTATATTGCTTCAACTTGAAAGATACAGAGAAGCTATTAAAAATGCTGAAAATCAGAAAAATACTATTCATGAAATAAATTTAAAAATGCAATATGGTACTTTGCATAATCTTATTAAAGACTATATGGAAGATTCACAAGATTTTTTAAATGGATTACAAGCATCTATTCAAAAATATAATTATGAATTTATTCAAAGAATTGTTCTTTATAAGGGAAAAATAAGAAGTGTATATATTGTTGACGATATAATAAAAATGTCGGGTATTGACTGGCTTAATATTGTAAATAAAAATATAAA
>JAAYQP010000035.1 GCA_012519195.1 Clostridiales bacterium
CTATAATGATGATTTACGAAGAGCACATATGCTAAAGGAATGGTTTTATAGTATTTGCCAAAATCCTAAATACTCCGTTCAAAGAACAGAGTTTTATGAATGGATAAGGAATGCTGAAAGTAGTGGAATTGAAGAGTTTGAGAAATGTGCTTCTACATATCGACATTGGACCAAGGAAATCCTAAATGCATTTAAGTATAACCTTACCAATGGCCCTACAGAAGGATTTAATAATAAGATAAAAGTATTAAAACGAATATCTTATGGAATCCGGAACTTTGAAAGATTTCGTACACGTATTTTACACTCATGTGATTAAAAAATAAATAAGACTGGCACGAGGTTTATTTGTCATGCCCAAAAATATAGAATTATAGGATCAAACATAAAAACAGCTCTAAGCCTAGCATTGGTGCGTGATTGCAAGCAATCACACCCCAAAACTTGACAAAGAGCCAGTAAAAAATGATGGCCTTACAAGCCATCATTTTTATGCAAGACATATACCAGTAAGGTTAAGTATGATTTCGCTTTAATTTTGTCCATTCCTATTTAATGTCTTATACGATTTGATTTTGTATTCTACTTACATAGGATTAAGAACTCCCAGGGCTTTAGTGTTAATTCATTGGCACCAACGTTCAATGAAACCGTATCCGCTGTCATTAAATCTTTGCCTTCGAATTCACAGTCCATGGTTAATGTCAAAGTACGGTCTGAATCAGAAAGATTTAATACTACAACAATTCGGTCTTCCTCATTTTCTCTTTGATAGGCCAACACCCTTTCACTACTTACCTTTAGGAACTTCATCTCACCGCCGGCATCTCCATTCCATAGCGCCGGATGATCCAATTTTAAGTGTATGAGTTTCGTTAAGAGTTCTTCATTATCAAAATTCTCCCACACGATTTCATCCTTTTCAAAAAATTCCAGCCGGTGGCTTAGATTAACCTCCTGCCCGGAGTAAACAAGTGGCATACCGGGAACTGTGAAGATCAACGCCAGCATTGCCTGCTGTGCCTCTCCCATACGTTCTTCTACAGTACCATTCCAAGAATTCTCATCATGATTATCGATAAAATGTAAGGGATACGTTCCAGGAGGATAGGCAGTAATTTTATTGGTAAAATAAGACTTTAAACCACTTGCCTTCTTAGCACCTCTGGCCACACTATTAAGATCATGGAAAAGGCTCCATCCATAATTGGAATTAAAGGCATAGCGCATTAAGGCCATGGAACGGTCATCTTCCGCTAGCATATATACGGGTTTTATCTTATTCAATGCCTTTCTAACGCTTTCCCAGAACTCTAGAGGAACACCCCCCGCGTAATCACAGCGAAAACCATCCACATTGAATTCCTTTACCCAATAGATCATCGCTTTTTTCATTTCTTTTTGCATCGCTTTACTATCATAATTAAGATCTGCGACATCCTCCCAATTTTCTGGATAGATGATTTCTCCCTGCGCATTCTTGGTATACCAATCCGAATGCTTATTAATCCATTCATGATCCCATCCGGTATGATTAGCTACCCAGTCCAATATCACATAAAATCCCATCTCATGGCACCGCTCCACCAGATTTTTAAAATCCTCCTTGGTTCCAAACTCAGGATTGATCTCCATATAATCTGCTATGGAATAATAGGAACCTAAACTTCCAAGCCTCTTCTCCCGTGAAATTGGATATATGGGCATAAACCATAGAATTTTAACGCCCATTTCTTGAAGCCTTGGTAAATGCTCTTCAAAAGCTTTGAAGGTCCCCTCTTGGGTATACTGCCTGATATTCACCTCATACATGGTTGCATTTACAGACCATTCCGGCACCATAACAGCATCCTGAGAGCCAGCACTGCTACATCCCACCAGTTGTATCAGAATTATAGTTATCGCTATACACTTGACTAATTTCGTCCTCATATCCTTGCTCCTTTATTTCCAATGGTATGAAAGCTACTCAGCGCTCCGTTCGGCCGTATAATACACTAATCCCTCGCAAACGATTGGCTATGTAGTCACTTAACATATCCTGGGTATAGCGCCATTGCCAGTTGTTACTGGTTGTTCCCGGCGTATTCATACGGGCCTTACTATCTAGTCCTAGCACATCTTGCAATGGAACAATCGCCATTTCTGATACCGATCCAAAGCAAGCCCGGATGAAATCCCACGAAATCTCTCTACCATCGGTATTCAAATAGGCATTTACTTTATCTCTACTCTCTAAAGATGCCTTTTGATACCAACCGAGGATTGTATCATTATCATGGGTACCTGTATAGCAGACGGAATGAGGCACAAAATTATGGGGAAGGAATGGATTCTCATCTATATTATCAAAGCCGAATTGTAGGATTTTCATACCTGGAAACCCAAACTCATCTCGAAGTGCGATGACTTCCGGTGTGATTACACCCAAATCTTCTGCTATGATCGGAAGCTTTTCCCCTAAGGCTTTTTGGAATGCATAGAATAAATCTTTGTAAGGCCCCTTCCGCCATTCTCCATGAACAGCATTCTCTGCTCCATAAGGAATTGCATAATATGCTTCAAATCCGCGGAAATGATCAATCCTTAAGTAGTCAACCATATGTAATGTGGATGCCACTCGCTTAATCCACCATCGATAACCCGTTTCTTTATGAATCTCCCAATTGTATAAGGGATTTCCCCACAACTGGCCAGTTTCCGAAAAATAATCCGGTGGCACTCCAGCAACAACGAGAGGATAACCATCCTCATCTAGATAAAACAACTCTTTATTTGCCCATACATCAGCACTGTCAAAGGCCGTAAAAATCGGAATATCACCGATAATTTCAATGCCTCTTTCGTTGGCATAGGCTTTTAAAGAGAACCATTGTTTAAAAAAGATAAATTGAACAAAACTATAAAATTCTACTTCCCTTTGCAATAGATCAAGCCACTTCGCCTTGGCCTCTTTGGTTGGAAATGCAATTTCTCTATCCCATTCCGTCCACATAACTCCGCCATGAGCATCCTTCGCGGCCATAAAGAGAGCATAGTCTTGCAACCATTCCTTATGTTCCTTCTGAAAGGCTAGGAATGCCTCCCGTAACTTAAGTGGGTCCTCCTTCAGCTTCTCAAATCTGCTAAAAGCTTTCCGAAGCAGCTCCATCTTATATATGATCGTTGGACCATAATCTATTTTGCTTGGCTCCCAAGCTTTTGGCTCCATGTCCTCTTCTGCAAGCAACCCCATGTCAGCTAATGCTTCCGGGCTGATGATCAATGGCTGACCAGCAAAAGAGGAAAATGCTTGGTATGGAGAATCTCCAAATCCCGTTGGGCCAAGCGGTAGCACTTGCCAAAGTTTCTGTCCTGCTTTTGCTAGAAAATCAATGAATGCATATGCTGCCGGGCCCAGATCCCCGATACCGAAGGTGCCGGGAAATGATGTAGGATGAAGTAGAATACCACTTTTCCTAGTACATGTATCCAGGGACTCTACTGACTTTCTTCCCATGGTTATGACCTCCCCTTTATACGCTACGCTTTATTAAGAAAAATCCATAGGGCTCCAATTCCAAAGAATTGGTTGTTATCATTGGCATTTCACACCATAGATCATAGAACCTTTCCTGGCACATTTCCTTAGGTAGCTGTAAATCTTGTTTTTGTGATGAACGATTGATTAGAATATAATATTCATCCTTGTTTTCCACTCTTTTATAGAGTAAGACATCGGGATGCCCTGGCAAGGGCAAGAAGTTTAACTCACCTTTGTGCCTTAATACAACATGCTCTTTTCTAATACGGATTAGCTTTTTCATAAATGCAAGGAGTTCTAGGTCTTGCTCCTCTTTATCCCAAATCATTGGTCTACGGCAATCTGGATCTTGCCCTCCTGTCATCCCCACCTCATCCCCATAGTAAATCGATGGACTTCCAGTTTGCGTTAGCAGAAATAGGTAGGCTAATTTTAATCGACCTTTATTTTCATCGGCTTGATTTAGAAATCTCGCGGTGTCATGACTATCTAATAGATTGTACATAGAAGCATTCACCTGCTTCGGATAACGGAAATTAATTGCATTTACTTCATGGGCAAACTGGGTAGCATCTATGGTATCCTTTGCAAAAAAATCAACGATTGCTGTATTTAAAGGATAGTTCATAACCCCATCAAATTGATCTCCCATCAGCCACGCACTGGCATCATGCCATACTTCTCCAACAATATATGCCTGCGGATTCTTTTCTTTAACTACCCTACGGAACTCTCGCCAGAATTGATGATCCACTTCATTAGCAACATCCAACCGCCATCCATCAATCGGCGCAATATCACTCCAGTAACGGATAATGTCAAGAAGATATTCCTTTACCTCTGGATTCTGCGTATTTAACCTCGGCATAGTCGGGGTAAATGCAAATGTCTCATAGTTCAGTTTCTTCGAGGATGTCAGTGGTCTCTTTTTATCATAGACAGGGAAGTTTTTGATATGAAACCACTCTTTATAAGCAGAAGCTTCACCTTTCTCAATCACATCCTGGAACTTGTCAAAGTAGAAACCGCAATGGTTAAACACAATGTCCAGCATCACCTTGATTCCCCTCTGGTGCGCTTTTTCCACTAACTCTTGCAGTGTTTTTGTATCTCCAAAGTGGGGGTCAATTCTCTTATAATCGATGGTGTCATATTTGTGATTGGAATTGGAGTGGAAAATCGGAGTAAAATAGATACCATTAATTCCGAGCTCCGATAGATAATCTAACCGGTCGATTACCCCTTGTAAATCCCCACCATAATGGTCGCGTCCGGATTCTAAAGGTTCCTTCCATGACTTTGCATCCTTTGGATCATTACTTGTGTCACCATTGGCAAATCGTTCTGGGAAGATCTGATACCATATGGTATCCTTCACCCAATCCGGTGTACGGTACAAATCATTCCAACGGATATAAGGATAGCAGAAGAAATTCAAAGGCTTGTTCAACCGTGGATCATCCTTGCCATCTATTAGCACTGTCTTTCCTTCATAGAAGAGATAGGACTGACCGAAGCTTTCCAATAAGAAGGCATAACGCAACCTCTTATGGGAGAGCTTAAGTTCAACAAGCCAGAAATCATATACTCCGTCTGTTCCCACTTTCTTCATTCGATCCCTTGAATGTTGCCATTCCCATACAGAAGACATACCACTTCCCAATGGTATCACTTCCCTATAGTCATAGGGATCCCCATGGATTAGGTAAATCTCTTGTACATCATTAGTTTTGGTCTTTAATTTTATATGTAATGTATTCGCATCATACGGATAAGCAAAATTGCTTCCTGCCATATGAATCAAAGATGATATCTCCATAATTCTACCCTTGCCTTTCTCCATAACCTCTAATTTAAGGCTGTTATCTAACTGGTATTGCACATACTAGTTATCCTTGGCCAATATAATCTCACACAGCGCAGAATACAAATTCTCATCTAAGTTCATTGCCGTTAAATTACTAATCAACAGATAGGTTTCCTTGTTTCTTTGCACTGTTTGATAGATCTTTTCTTTTAATTCAAAACTAATCTGTGCCCGATCAAGAATGGAAAATAGGAATTCTTCGGTTTGATTAGCCGCAAGTATCGGTTTTTGCTCAAACTGAACGCAAAGCTCCTCATTAACCATGACATTTTCGATGGTAATTACAATTGCATTACTCCTTTGATCATAGGATTTATGAAAATCAATCGGTTTTCCACCAGACCTAACTTTTATCATTTGCTTATCCACAAAACCAATAAACTTAAGTTGATAGTTCCTGGATACCGGAAGCAAATCAAGGTTCCCTTGTGCAGCTTCTATCCGAAAGATCCCTTCTGTATTCCAATCCATAGACATCTTTGTCCTTACATAATCCCCATTCAGATAAGCTAAACTTTCCCCATCGTCTTCGTATAGGATAAATTCCCCGTCCTCTCCTGCAAAAATCCGGATTTCCATGTCTTTTGGATTCGCAAGATCATTTCCAGCGTGCTCATCCCTTAGGAGCGGCACAATCCCACCAGCCTTGGCCAATACGGGAATCGTCTCAAGATCACGGTGCATTTCCAACCAACGATCCCCTTGATAAATCAAACCATGAAAGAAGTCAATGTAAATACCCTTGGGAAGCCAAATCTTTACTTTTGAACACTGAAGCTCCTGATCCATGGGTTTTGTAATCGGCGCCACTATGAGTTCCGAACCAAAGTAATACTGATTTTTTACCTGATAGGCTTCTTCCGCCTGAGAATGCTGATAATACATTGGTTGTATCAAAGGTTCCCCTTCCCTATGGTTACGAAAATTCATAGTATAAAGGTAAGGGATTAGCCGATGCCGCAATCTCAGGAAACGATTCATAATCCCATGGCTAATAGCATTAAATTTCCATGGTTCCTTTCCTTGAAAACGATTGGCCGTACTATGTAGGCGCATAATTGGTGAGAATACACCAAACTGTAACCATCTAGTAGACAGCTCATCATCCCTTGCCCCTTGCATATGGCCACCAATATCATGGCTCCACCAACCATAACCCACATTAGAAGCATTGGCTGTAAAATAGGGTTGAAAATCTAGACTCTCCCAGGAAACAATACTATCTCCAGAAAAACCAATGGGGTATCGATGACTTCCAATGCCCGCATAGCGAGATAGTATTAAAGCCCTTTTTCCATTCTTTTTGTTATCTAGGTAGTGATAATGATTCAGCATCCATAAAGGATCCAGACCTTTTAGTTTGGAATGTTCCCCCTGCTGCCAGTCAATCCACCAAAAATCCACCCCATCCTTCTCATTTTGATGATGTAGATATTTAAAATAAGCCTTTAGATATTCCATATTAGTTACGTCAAAAGAAATAGGTTCTTCCTTCTCATAATCAATGCCTAATTCCTTTGCCATTTCTTGATATATTTCCTCATGAGCTCTAACCCCATCTGCCGGATGTACGTTTAATGTAATGTGATATCCTTTATTATGGAGCCAGGCCATAAATGCAGCTGGATCCGGAAACAATTCTCTATTCCAGGTATATCCAGTCCATCCACTCCCATACTTTGGAGGAATATGTACCAGATGCCAATCCATATCGATTACCGATACCGTAAACGGAATCTTCTCTTCTTCAAATCGCATAATAAGTGCTTTATAACCTTCCTCTGAATACGGGTAAAATCGACTCCACCAATTCCCTAACGCATACTTTGGCAGAAGCGGTGTCTCTCCAGTTAAACGATAAAAATCCTTGATACACTGTAGATAGTTTCTACCATATCCAAAGAAATATAGATCGATTTGATTCTCTCTCCTGGGTTCTACCCATCCATTCTCTAGAAGAAGAAAAGAATTGCTATCATCATAAACAGAAAATCCATCTTTCGAAAGTAAGCCATGCTCCAGCTCTACCGGACCATTAGCAAAGTCCAAGGTTCTCGCCGTACCAAGCAGATCATAGATTGGATCTGAGTAATGCCATACACCTTGTATGAAAGAATCATTTCCTTTCACTCTCACTACCAATCCGTTCCGTGAAAACACACTTTTATCATAGAGTATATGAAGCGCATCCGTTATAATCTCTAACTTCTCTCCATCATCAATTACTTGAAAACTTTGCACTTCAAAATCACGGTTAAGAATAGCCTGGGTTGCCCGATCTTCAAAAACTCCTTCCGGGTCATATTCCATACGGATTAAGGAAGGTGTTAATATCGTAAATCGATAAGTGTCACCAAGAACTATATTTTCCCCCTTACAAAGAGGACTCGTTTTAAGTTTATATATTGTCTCCAATGATCTATCCTTTCATTTGTTATTCGTAGTAAGCTTGAATATGACTGGTTTCTGACTTAGCTTCATCCGATTATTTACAATGGTAATCTCATCACCATTAATGATATTGGAATAGTTACTATTCAGAATAGTAAAGTCAAAACCACTGCCACTTGGAAGTGTTAGGTCAATTTCTCCTGTCTTTAAGCCCATGTTAAAGATCCCAAGAACCATTTCCTCACCAAGTACATAACTTGCATAGATCACCTGGTCTGCAGGCATTTTATGAATTTTATAGCGTCCATGGGCAAAAATAGTATCTTTTTTCATCCTTCCAAGACCTTGCATAAAGTTAACAAAGCTTTCCTCCAGCCCACTCCAATCAACTGGATCAATTGCAAATAGGGAAGGTACATGGCAATCTTTAGCTTCCTGTCCAGCATAGAGCAGTGTCGCTCCCTTCTCAAAATATAGAAAAGCAGTCCATTGGTACAACAAAGCTTCATTCGGAACTAAGGATGCAATCCGAGGATTATCATGATTTTCTAAGAAGCGAAGCTTCACATAATTTTCCGGATAGATATATTCCTGCTGCCGTTTCTTCTCTAAAACATACTCTAAACTTGCCGCTCCTTTAAAATAATCCAGTAATAGGCCATGGGTATCATAGTCATAGCAGATATCAAAAGCCTCATAAGTTTCACTATCGGAAGCCATATAGTAGCCCTTATTTCTTACATATTCTATGAAATGTGGATGTACTGTCTCCGCCAAGAAAATGGTTTGAGGATTAATCTCCTGAATCGCTGTTCTTGCTTCCTTCCAAAAGTCCATAGGAACCATTGGCGCTACATCGCAACGAAATCCATCAACGCCCATCCTGGTCCACATTCTGAGCGCATCTATCTGTGCTTTCCAAAGTTCTTTATTCTCATAATTCAGATCAATAATATCCGACCAATCAGCCACCTTATTACCAAACTTCCCATTCCATTGGTAATAATATTCTGGATGCTCTTTCACATAGACGGCATCATGGGATGTATGATTGTAGACCACATCAATCATAACCTTCATATCAAGCCCATGGATTGCATCAATTAAGTCCTGGAAATCTTCCAGAGTACCGTAATCAGGGTTTACTTTGGTGTAATCCTGAATGGAATAAGGACATCCTATCCCCTTCTTGTTTAGATCACCAATCGGATGAATCGGAAGAAACCAGATGATATCCGTTCCCAAACTTTTTATCCTAGGAAGGTCCTCTTTAACATCTGCAAACGTTCCATTCTTGCCATGATTTCTTACATAAACCGAATAAATTATTTTATTTCTAAGCTCTTTTGAAGTGTTCTTAGCCATTTTATCCCGTCCTTACTCTTTATTTGCTCCTGCACTTAAACCACTAATCAAAAACTTCTGAAGGAAAAGGTAAAGTATTGCAACAGGTCCTGCAACTAGTACTGACCCAGCGGCAAACATGGTAAAATTGGTATTTGTCTGAGAATTAATTAACTCATACAATCCTACCGCTAGCGTTTTCTTTTCCGTAGATGATATTAAAAAGCTCGGTAAGATATAATCAAACCACGGTGCCATGAATTGGGTGATAGCAACGAAAGTTAAAATTGGAAACATAATAGGTAGCACAATCTTGGTATAGATTTGCAACTTTGTTGCTCCATCGATTTGTGCTGCCTCATCAAGGGAAGTTGATACGTTTTTTAGATATCCCTTGATTAGCCAGGTATTGTATGGTATCTGTCCTGCAGAATATATAATCACCAAAGCCAGAGGCTGATTGAGTAGGCCAAAATTTAAAAAGAATACATAGATTGCTATCATTCCCATGAAGGATGGGAACATTTGCAAGATCAGTATGGTAAGCAGACCGAATTTTTTACCTGCAAATTTAAGTCTTGCAAATACATAACCCATGGTTCCAACCAAAAGCACCGATACAATCATGTTGACGGTAGCAACGGATAAGGTGTTCAAATACCACCTTTTATAATCTGTTTCCTCAAACAACCGAATAAAATTATTTAACGTAGGATTCTTAGGTATGGATGTTGCTGAAGCCAGAGAAGATCCCGGATTAAAGGAGGAACCCACAATCCATATCACCGGATACAGTATGGATATGGATACTACAATAAGTATGGAATATATGCCTATGTAAGCGAGAATATCCTTCACCCGATCCACTGGCCTCATTTTCTTTCTCATCTTCTTAATATTTCCCATATCAAATGTCCTCCTTAAATGCATCACTGCGTAAGAAATTCCAAGTTGATATTCCACCAATCAAAAGGAAGATTAAGATTGACATAACGGATGCCATATTATACATCTTGAAATCCTTAGTCATGTTATAAATCCAAGTAATTAAGATATCCGTATAATTTGCGTATTCATAAGCAATATTTCTTGGGCCACCACCTGTAAGGAAGAATACAACTCCAAAGTTATTGAAATTGCTCGCAAAGGACATGATCAGTAGTGGCTTTACTTGGGATAACAAAATAGGAAAGGTGATTTTCCAGAAACTTTGCCTTGCACTGGCTCCATCCACCTTGGCCGCCTCATAGATCGTTTTATCAAAACTAGTAAGCACACCGGTCATCAGCATCATAAAATAAGGAACACCCAACCAGAAGTTAATTACGACTAGGGTTATTTTCGCAACTGTTGGGTCATTTAACCACGGAATATCCATTCCTAGCATACGATTAAGAGGACCGTAAGTTTGATTCAGGAAATTTTTAAACACCAGGAGGGAAACCATACTAGGTATTGCCCAAGGTAGGATTAAAATGGTACGCCATACTTTTTTGAAAACAACTCTTTTGTTGTTAATTACAACCGCCAATAGTAAACCACCAAAGAAAGTTGTAAAGGTTGCTACCACTGCCCAGGTAACTGTCCAACCAGCAACTCCTAGGAAGGTTGTTCTCCAACCAGGTAACTCGATGATTTTAGTAAAGTTATCAAATCCAACCCAATCGATTAAATCTGCTGGTGGATTATGGTAGGCATCCCAATTGGTAAATGCGGTTAAGAAGGAAAATATGATTGGAAGAATAGATACAAACAACATTAGGATCAAAGCTGGAGCACTGACTACATAAGCAAAACTAGTTTCAAATACTTCCTTGTAAAAATCCTTGGAAGACTGTATCTGTCCTGTACGTTGATAACTTAAGTAGCTCTCATTGGCATCTTTAATATTCATAGTCCAGATTACGACTAAAATCAGAAGTAGAAATATGGCAATGATTCCCTCAATCATCATTACAGGAGAATTGTCCCGGAATCTCCCACCCGTTGTTTCACCAAGGGTAATAAAGCCATGTAAACTTTTTCGAAAGAATCCATATCCCCAATAATCCGGCTGCCCCGGAATACTCCCCATAACAAGGGAACTGGATACAATTTCTGCAAGGATATAGACAAATTGAAATGCAAAGAAAAAGGCAGCCTTTCCCTTTTGCTTATTCTTTAACTGACCTAATCCAAATACAAAAAATGAGAGCCACCCTGAAGATGTCATTCTTTCACCAATTAATTTTTGCCACCATTTTTTTGTCTTCTTTTTACCCATAAGACCGATCTCCTTATTTTTGAAAGAAAGGGCGTGAGAGGTATGAAAACGCCCTTTCCATATGGTAATACTGTCAACTGCAAACTTGTTGTAGTATAAACTTATATAGTAAAACAGGAAATACTAACCTTCTTACCTTCCTGCATTGGCCAATATCTTCTCATAATCTTCCAATGATTTCGCCTGTGCATCTTCAACGGACATCTTCTCATCGAAAATATTGGTCCATACATCACGCAACGGATCCCACATATAGTTACCTTCCTGAATAACTGGCATAGCATGGGAATTTGCCGCTTGATTTAAGAAACCTTGGCTGATGACATCATCATTGAGTCCTGGTATCAAATCAGAATTCTTTACAGCCGGGATTTTACCCAAGGTATCATATACTACATTCATCATCTCTTCACTAGCTAAGAATAGCATTAAATTCATAGCTGCATTAGGGTAATCAGTATAAACATTCATACCAGTAACCTGAACTCCGGAGAAGGTTGTAGGAGCTTGATCATTGCTAAATCTCGGAATTCTGCAGCCACCAAAGATATCAGAGATCTTTGTATCCGCAGTTATTCCAAATTTACCAGTATCAATCCAAGAATCGAAGTTCTTCTTAATATCAGAAATTACCCATGGCCCACTGAAGGTCATCGCAACTTGACCTTTCTGGAAACGAGCAGGTCCCTGATCCCATCCCATATCCTGAATGGTTGCTAGGCCTGGGAATAATTTAGATGCATCTTTATTACCATACCAATCACCAACTACCGCTTGAATAGAAGATGTAACTGCTGGAGAAGTAATATCAAATTTGGTAGGATCATTATTGTCTTCTCCAAACACTCGATAGCCATCTCTTGTTAAGAAGAAGTAATTATGGTATGCATCATAGAGCTGCCATGCGAGTAAGGTATGCTTATCTTCTACTGCTGCTCCTTCCTCCCCTTCACTTTCAAAACGGTCCTCTAGGAAAGGTATCTCAACACCTGTTCCTGCAAAGTTATTCCCCCAGGAAGCTACACCAGATAGCAATTCCTCTAGGTAGATTTCTTCTCTTTCGATTTGCTCTAACAGATTGGTTGCCGTTAAAGGTAATACGGTCGGTAGGGTTGGTAAGGCTTCTAGAATTTGTTTGTTATATACTAAAGCCACATTCTCAACACTGGAAGGTATGGCATACATATTATCTTCATACAAAGTAACTGCCGTTGCGGAATCCTGCATAACTGATTTTATGTAAGCTTCATCCCTTTCACTAAGTTGGAAAAGGAGCCCAGATTCTCTCATATCTACAACACTGTTATGAGGAATATAGAATACATCCGCACCCAATCCCGCAGGTCCATCCAACTTCATTTTTTCTGCCGTATCTGTAGATCCAACATTTTCATAGGTAAGTTCTACATCTGGATATTTCGCATTCCAAAGTTCAATTACTTTCTCTGCATAAGGGTCATTGTCTGTCCAAAACTTTAGTTTCGCATTTTTTTCAAATACGTATTCCTGTTTCTCTTCATCCCATTTTAAATCTTCTGCAAACTTCGCTGTCACCTTTTTCTTGCAGCCTGTCATTGAAAAAACCATGATAAGGGCAAGTAATAATACAATAATTTTCTTCATAGAAAATCCTCCCTGATATTATTTTGGTTTTTATAGGTTTATCGGTATACCAATTACAGAGTAGCATTTCAATTGTGCATTGTCAATAGTAATTGTTAATAATTTAAAACTTTATCGTATGATATGTCTATACCGCCTGCTTTCACTAAAATTTATTTGCTTTTATTTTAACATTATAGTATAATTCATACATAGTTAACATATAATTTAAGATGTATATTGGTTTAACGATATACCAAATGAGTAAAGAAAGGATTTTATGTCAATAATCAAAGAAATTGCAGCAGAGGCAGGCGTGTAGGGTTACAATACATGTGTTACAAATCTTAATAAAATAAAACGGAAATGCTCTTTTGTGTTATATTTAAGTCGCCACAACAAAAATACACTAAGAAAGGAAGCATTTC
>JAAYQP010000281.1 GCA_012519195.1 Clostridiales bacterium
AAGGTAGCAATCTACGAACCGTCTGTGGAATTATGATATAGCCATAGATTTGTATACCAGTAAGACCAATCGCCTTTCCACTTTCGTATTGATGCTTTGGTATGGAAGCAATTGCTCCTCTCACCAAATCCCCCATCTCTGCTGTGCCCCAAAGGGAAAACACAAGGATAGCGGATAATTCTCCGGATAGATGAATGCCAAAGGCTTTGGTTACCCCAAAATAAACAAGGAATAGAAGCACCAGCTGTGGCATAATTCGAACAAATTCCAGGTAGATTCTAGTAATTGCTTTAATGAGCGGATGTTTTACTGACATTACAAGACCGAGAAGGATCCCGAGGGTAATGGAGATCGCTACAGCAATCAGTGATATTTGGACCGTAATCCACAAACCATCCAGCAACCTTATGAAATTTTTCCCCTGGAACAAAACCCTAATTCCCAAATCCTGCATATCTTAGCTTCCTCTCTATGATTGTAAAAATTATGGATAATGGCAGTAATATGATTAAGTAAGCAATAACCAACATCAATAGTGCTTCATTGGTTTTGTAGTACAGACCAATTAAATCCTTAGCAAGATACATTAGATCTGCTAAAGCCACCGCACTAAAGACCGAGGTTTCCTTGATCATAAAAATCACATTGGCTGCAAAGGCCGGTACTGATACAGAAATCGCTTGCGGTAACAAAATATAACGAATAACCTGTACTTTCGTTAAGCCCAAGCTTAGTCCTGCTTCGATCTGACTTTCGCTCACTGACTCTAAACCACTGCGGAATGCCTCAGACATATAACTGCCTCCTAAAAAGATCAATCCTACCGTAGCACAGGTTTCTGAACTAAGAACAATTCCAGCCCTTGGCAATCCAAAATACAGAAAGAAAAGCTGTATTAATAAGGGAGTATTTCTGGAAAGCTCGATATAGATTCCAAAGATCCTTTGCAATACTGGAATTTTATAATAGCGAATTAAGCTACATAGTAAACCAAGGATCATGGAACCGACAATTCCGAACACTGCAATCCGGATGGTAAGTAGGCTAGCTTCTATATATAACGGGGTATATTGATTGATAAATTCTAGGTCCATATGATTTCTCCATTCCTGCACATCTTTTTGCTTAAATTAGGTTGAACCGAGGATAACATAGGAGCAAACTTATGTTATTTAGGCACAAAAAAAGCAGTAGCATAAAGCAAACTGCCTATAGAAGTATCTGCAATTTAAGATTCATATAAAATATTACACCTTAAAACCTTGCATGCAAATATTCCATAGGCCCAAAACAGCACATGCAACAGCAACAGGTATTATTCATATTAAGGATCATTTTAAATTCTTTCATAATAATCTCCTATCTCCTCTCTTATTCCTACAACTTCAAATCATATCATAGTATTTCTATATGAATTATATGGCTTGATGATATATATCATATTCCATGAATTTAAATTTGTCAACTGTTTTTTCGTTAACTTTTTTATTAATAAATTTGCGGAACTTCAACATACTAATATTTATTAAATAATAAATATTATAAAGGGGTGCATGTTTTTGAAAAAGCTATTATACATTACTGTTAACTCAAAACCTGAGAATCTATCATCCTGCAGGACCGTTGGAAGAGCTTTTATCAATCGGTTTAAAGAAAAATACCCCGAATTCCAAGTGGAAGAGCTGGATTTATATAAGGCCCATATTCCTAGGTTAGAATATCAGTATTTCGATGGTAGAAATTGTATTATTAATGAAGAGGCAACCAATAAATTACCGGAAAAGGAACAAAAGGAAGTTCATAAAATCGTAGAATTATGTAATCAATTTGTTGAAGCAGATGTTTATGTAATTGCTTCACCGATGTGGAGTCTCTCCTTCCCTGCTCCTTTAAAAGAATATATAGACTGTATTGTTCAGGCCAATCGAACAATAACATTCCCTGAAAAGGGGCAAAAACCAGAAGGGCTACTAGACGATCGGCCTAGGACTGTCGTTTACATCCAATCCTCTGGAGGTAATATTCCCTGGATGATGAGACCTATAATGAATAAGGGCTTAGATTATATTGAGGACATCATGAAATTCATGGGAATCAGTAAATTTGAAAGGCTGTTGGTAGATGGAACTGGTACTACCGAGGCGGAAAGAAGAGAAGCCATCGAAAAGGCCAAAGGAAAAATCGATGAGATTATCGATAAATTGAAATGAAAGAAGCTGTACTAATCTAATGTTTTACTGAAAACAGCATATCTTAGCAAATAATTTAACTTTATAACAGTAGTTTAAATATTAAATTAGAGTTTCGCTTGCGAAACTTTCGCGCCGAGCGCGTTCTGCCGTAGCAGATAACTTCAGAAGAATATATGTTACATATATTCTTTGCGCGATGAGTGCGCATCCCAATGTGAACTTCGTTCACATGAGAGCATTTTTTATTGAATAGGGCGCACTTTCCTATTCAATAAAATAGGACTAGAGATAGAAATCCTAAATCTAAATTTAAGATTTCGATTCTAGTCCTTAATTTTTGACAAATAAATTGACCCACCAATTTATCTTGTAGAATAGTTCCTTATATTAATCATTAGAAAATCTTGATAAAGATTTAATTCCAGAAAATCCAAGAACGAAGGCTATAATTCCTATTAAGAGGGATGGTATCCACCAAGAAAAATTTGCCTCAGCTGGAATGGCCGGAATGATCTTGTCACGGATAATCTCCGTCGTTGAGCCCAACACAAATCCAATGATCATACAATAGGTTGGATGTGTAAACCGATTCATGGTCCATTCGATTGGTTTGGTAATTAAAAAGATCCCAATTACCGTAGAGATACCTAAGATACCAATATATACGATATCAAATTCAGTGATCGCCATAAGCATACTATCATACATACCAAGTACGAGCAACATATGGGATGTACTAATCCCCGGTAATACTAGAGCCAAGGCAATAATGATTCCAGTAACCAAGATCATAAGGTAGTGGGTAAAACCGGAACCACTACTTAAATCAAGATTACCTGTTGGAAGAAAACCAATGGAAATAACAATAATTAGACCAAGAAGAAAAAAGATACCTGAAGTAATCTTAATGGGTGATTCCTTTGTCTTCCTATATAGAGCTGGTATACCTCCGATCACTGCTCCCAAGAAGAAGAAGGATACCTGAAATGGGAAGACCTCCAATAACCACTTTATTGCAAATGCCAGTGAACCAATCCCAAGCCCTGCTCCAATACAGAACTTAAATAGAAAAAGAAAGTTTCCCTTGATATCTTTTAGAAAATTACTGATGGCTCCAATCAATTTATCATAGATTCCAAGTAGAATTGCCATGGTCCCACCGCTAACCCCTGGAACACTCATGGACGAGCCAATAATAAATCCTTTTAACATTGTGACTAAACTATCTTTACCACTCTTATTCATTACTTTGATAAAATATACCCTGCCATTAAGCCCATTTTGATATCCCCTAAGCGCAGGATTATATTTACTCCTTTCTGTGTCTCATCTTAACTGATTATAGCATAGTGATATTTTCATGTAAAGCTTACCAATTGATCAAAACCAGTACTTGGCTAAACTTAAGACATAACTTTCTTATATTTGTTCCAGACTCTTTAACTTTCTAAACTCGAACCAAATATACACAATGGCAACCACTGATGCAACGCCATCCGACAAGGCATTGCTTATATAGATGCCATTAACCCCAAGGACTGGAGCCAATAAATAAATGGCTGGGATAATGATAATTCCATATCTTAAAAAGGCTAAAATGCTACTAAGCTTTGCTTTACCAACAACCTGAAAATACTGAGAGCTCACCGTTTGTAATCCAAGGATTGGAAGCATACTGAGGTAAAATTTCATTCCTGTGGAAGTTATTTCAATCAATAATGGATCATCAGAAAACATAGTTACCAAGAGTTGAGGGTATAACAAAACAAGAAGGTAAAGGCCTAAGGATATTAAAAAGGATGAGAAAAGAGCCAATTCCAATGATTTTCCTACCCGATCATATTGTTTTGCTCCCCAGTTATAACCACAGATAGAATTATTCCCCTGTACAATACCTACGATCACCATATGATAAAAACTATGGATGCTGGACATGATCGTAACTGCTGCAATATCAAGATCAGTACCAAACTTAAGTAGGTTATGATTCATATATAAATTTACGATTGCCGCTAAAATCTGAATATAAAAGGATGGTTGCCCCATCTTTAAACATTCTTTTAATAGATATAGCTCATCTTCTACTTTTCTTAATTTAAGATGAATGATAAAGTCCGGTCGTCTCAAAAATACATAGATCACATAAACAGTTAAGGTAACTTGTGAAATCACTGTGGCGATCGCTGCTCCTGCAATCCCTAAGTTCAAAACAAAAATAAAGATCGGATCCAATATTATATTCATGATTGATGTTATCACAATGATTTTCATGGATACCTTAGCCTGTCCAATGGAACGTAGGGAGTTATTTAAGCAATACCCCGGTATTCCAATGATAGAACCAAGAATAATGATGACAATATATTCTTTTGCATAAGGCAACACTTCCTCCGATATGCTTAAAATGCGCAGAATCGGATTAAGGAAAATCATAAATAATACTGAAAAGGCAATTAAAAAGATAAGAATATATTTTAGGGCTAAATACAGGATATCTTCTGCTTCTTCTGTCTTTCCCTGACCTAATTTTATGGATATTAAAGAGGAGGTACCAATACCAATCAAGAGTATAAAGGCCATTTGAATAATCTGTATTGGCATGGTAATGCCTACGGCAGTTAATGCATAGGAGCTTATCTTACCTACAAAGATTCGATCTACAATATTAAAGATCGCACTACTAAGCATTCCAAGGATAGCGGGAATACTTAATTGCCATAGTAATTTTGAAATTTTCTCAGTTCCTAGATTTAGTTTCATTTTATGTTCTCCAGTAATCGTAATCTTATTAATCTCAGCTTATGATACCATAAATACACTTCCTTGTTAAATAATTTTCATAGTAAATTTTGTTATGCACAGGCAAACTTGGCTGGAAAACTGTATATGTTATATGTAAAATTAGTACAATAATAAAGTTTCGCAATTTTCTATCTATAACAAAAGGGAAATAACCGATACAAGCTGAAATATCAGCAAGTACCGGCTACTTCATTCATTTTATATGAGTTATGAATTGGTGTAGGGGGCAAATTATTTTGACATTATAGAAGGATTCTTTTTCTCCTTATGCCATCCCCGTGGATGGTCACTGCAGATTCTGCTTTCTTTAAGCTACCTGCATCTAGCTTTTCCTTCGTATTCTTATGCATTTCTTGATCATCCTCAGGCATCATTTGCAGAATAATCAATAGTTGGCCACAGTATGTTTTTCTATAACTTGCAGAATAATCTGTATTATCTGCCAAATCTCCGCTTTCAATTCCGAGAAGCTTTACATTACCCTCGGTTTCAATATGAAGCAAGGACTCTACACATTTTACATTTCTTCCTGCTCCGTCTTTAAGCTGGACTTCGATCTGTATGATATCCGCTTCCAGTGCATCTTCATAGCGGATCACTTTGGTATCGATATCACAGGGTACTCCCGTTGAAACTAGTCGATGAACCACCTTATCTTTTGTGGTTTCGGAATTATTTATTGTTTCTGCTCGAAGCTCACCAGGCTCAAAGGCAAGATGACATACAGCGTATCCAAGCTCTTCTTTCATTTCATAGTTTCCTAGGCTTCTATCATTTAAGAATAATTGTACGGATGGCTGATTCGAATAGATATGTATGGTAATCTCTTCACCAGGCAGATAATCCCAGCGTTCCCTCATCCGATCAGAATGTTTTTCCTTCTCATTTTGGAACTCTTTTACCTCATCCGTCCTTGCTGTTACGATATATACCATGGGCTCCTCGCTCCAAAGGCTTTGACGGAAGTAATATCTCGGTTTTTCAAACCCAGCCAGAGTTAGATTCCCCGCATTCGAGCCATGTACCGGCCAACCAATCGTTTCTCCCAAATAATCAATCCCTGTCCACAAGAATTGTCCTGCAATAAACTTATTGTCCGTTACTGCTCTCCAAGCTTCCAGGGAATGGCCATTCTCACTACCCACAAAAGGTTTATCTGGGAAGCGTTTATGATCTTCCTCATACAAATGCTCCTTGTAATTATAGCCAATGACATCTAGCGAATCCAACATTCCAATTCTCG
This sequence comes from Clostridiales bacterium, assembly GCA_012519195.1. GTDB lineage: Bacteria > Bacillota > Clostridia > Lachnospirales > Lachnospiraceae > Mobilitalea. Next base: position 6,238 of record JAAYQP010000281.1, read on the forward strand.
ATGACATCTCTGGAAATGCTGACGCTAAGCTTACCGGCCTAGAGGTATCGTATTGTTTCACCAGAGCTACCAAATAGGAGGTCAGCTTTGCTAGTTGTTCTGCATTAGGTCTATGGGGATCATAGATTGTTTCCTCTGCCGGTTTATTCATATCCCACAGTCCTAACTCAGCAATCAGCGGATAGCTGTAAGGATCATTGGGATAATCAATCTCATTACCAATACTCCATAAGATAATACTTGGATGGTTGCGGTTCTTAACTATAAAAGCCTCAATATCCTTTTCATGCCATTGCGGAAAATGCTCAGCATATCCCTGATACTTTGGTGGATATACATTATGCCCACGGGACCATTTTTTCTTTGGATTTACCCATTCATCATAGATCTCATCGAATACAAAAAAGCCCATTTCATCGCAAAGATCATATAATTCTGGTACATGGGGATTATGGCTCATGCGAATCGCATTACAACCCATAGCTTTTAATTTATTTAACCTTCTTCTCCATACTGCTTTGGGTACTGCGCTTCCTAGACATCCAGCATCTTCATGGAGACATACTCCTTTTAGTTTCATGGATACTCCATTTAAAGAAAAACCTTCATCCGGGTCAAAATGGAAGGTACGGATACCTACTTTAGCTATATTCACATCCTGAATTACGCCATCATATTTCAAACTTGTTTTAAGGGTGTACAGATAAGGATTTTCCACGGACCAAAGGATAGGTTTTATAACTTGACCCTCCTGGGATATTGTCAAACTTTCCATCCCTTTGATTTCTTCTTCAGTTTCCATAGTAAAGACTATTTCTCCAGCGGAATCAATCAATTCCTGAACTAGTCCAAGCTTCTTACATTCTTGTGTTGTATTTTTTATACTTGATTGTACTGTAATTACTGCCTGAGATTCTTCCACTTGACTTGCTTGGAAAAATACTTTGCAAGAATGTCCTTTTCTTCCTAACGTGCTGTCTATTGCTATTGTCTTGCCTATCCCTTTTCCCTATCACACTGAAAACCTCCTTATAAATGTTTCGTCAAATCACCGACCAGTAATATTGCTTCCCTTCATCTTCCCTTAATCTCTCAAATGAAACATTTTAAACTGAAATAATTTAAACAAATTTGAAACCGGTTTCTTATTTGAGTAAAAAAATATAGAAAAGATTTCGTCATATTAAGTTTTAAATATACAAAAAGTATCTTAATATCATTGATCCATATAAAGCATTGATAATTTTGTACATAATTCATTGATTTTTTTATACAAATCACGCAGAAAAAGTTATAACATTAGTATACAATCTGATGTTTTATGCAAATTACTCAATAAACCAGATTTTGAAATCCGTTTCACATAATACATTCA
>JAAYQP010000036.1 GCA_012519195.1 Clostridiales bacterium
ATATATATATGAATTTTAAAAACAAATAGAAATATAATATTAAGGGAGTGAAATTATGATTTCAAATCAAATTCTTCAAACGACAATAGATGGCTTAAAGGGTATTACACGCATTGATATCTGCGTTATGGATACAGAAGGTAAGGTATTAGCCACAACAATTGAGAATGCAGAACAGTACGAAGATGCAGTAGCAGCCTTTGTTTCTTCTCCAGCGGACAGCCAGGCGATTCATGGCTATCAATTCTTCAAAGTATTTGATGAGCATCAATTAGAATATGTAATTCTTGCAAAGGGTGACAGCGAGGATGTCTTTATGATTGGAAAGATTGTATCCTTCCAAATTCAGAATCTCCTTGTGGCTTATAAGGAAAGATACGATAAAGATAATTTTATCAAAAATCTCTTGCTCGATAACCTATTGCTGGTAGATATCTACAACCGGGCGAAAAAGCTTCATATTGATACAGAGGCAAGACGTGTTGTATATATTATTGAGACCAAGAATGAGAAGGATGCCAATGCTCTAGAAACGGTTCGCGGTCTTTTTTCCGGTAAGACCAAAGACTTTATTACAGCCGTTGATGAGAAAAATATTATCCTGGTGAAGGAAGTTAAGCAGAATGAAACCTATGAAGATCTGAATAAGACAGCAAAAATCATACTTGATATGCTGAATACAGAAGCTATGACCAAGGTTCATGTGGCCTATGGTACCATCGTTAATGAAATCAAGGATGTATCAAGATCTTATAAAGAAGCAAAGATGGCTCTGGATGTAGGCAAGATCTTCTACAGCGAAAGAAATGTGGTTGCCTATAATAATCTTGGTATTGGGCGATTGATTTATCAGTTACCATTGCCACTATGTAAAATGTTTATCAAAGAAATTTTTGAGGGTAAATCACCGGATGATTTTGACGACGAGACACTAGCAACAATCAATAAGTTTTTTGAAAACAACTTAAATGTATCAGAAACCTCCAGACAACTATATATTCACAGGAATACCTTAGTATATCGTTTAGATAAACTCCAGAAGAGTACAAATCTTGACCTACGTGTATTTGAAGATGCGATTACCTTTAAGATTGCTTTAATGGTAGTAAAATACATGAAGTATATGGAGCAAATGGATTATTAAGATAAAGCTGTTGTAAAACAACTTAACTAATTAAATATAGTTGTTTTGCAACAGCTTACTCTCTATATTAGAGAATGAAATGCTCAATACAAAAGTATCCTAGGTTATCGGATAGAATGATGAATAAGAGGACGATAGGAGGATAAAATGAAGAAAAATTTTATAACCGGATTAATTTCCGGCCTCTGTGGCTCTATTCTTCTGTTTGCCATTATCGGTACAATTTTTGTCATGTCAAATAATTTGTCAACTGATAATGAAAATCAACAATTAGAGACACAGGAAGAGAATCAAACTGCAAAAGAGGATCAGAGCTATAGCCAGATCATGGATAAATTGATTTTTCTAGAGATGCTGGTAGATAACTACTATTTAGAGGAAGTGGATCGCAAAGCATTTGCCGATGGTATTTATAAGGGCTTTATTGCCAGCCTAGAAGATCCATACTCTACTTATTATACGCAGGAGGAGTATAAGCAATTGATGGAAAGCTCCTCTGGGGTTTATCATGGAATCGGGGCAACCGTCAGCCAGGATGCCAAAACAGGTGTGATTTCGATTGTTAAGCCTTTTAAAACCGGTCCTGCATATGAAGCGGGGTTATTGCCTGGCGATATCATTTATAAAGTGGAGAATGAAGAAGTAACAGGTGTTGATTTAACGGAAGTAGTAAGCAAAATGAAAGGAAAGGAAGGGACTAAGGTTCGTATTTCTATAGTTCGAGAAGGGGAATCCAAACCCTTGGATTTTACTATAACTAGAAGAAAGATCGAAGTTCCAACGATTGAATACAAGATGCTCAAGGATAAGGTAGGTTATATCATTATCAGTGAGTTTGATGAGATCACGGTTACCCAATTTAAAAAAGCAGTAGATGACCTGGAAAATCAGGGCATGAAAGCTCTTGTTATCGATGTGCGGAATAATCCGGGTGGACTTTTGGATGCCGTAGTAGCGATGTTGGACCGGGTTCTTCCCAAGGGATTGCTAGTCTATACCGAAGATAAACATGGCAACCGTTCAGAAGAGGAGGCAAAGGATGCGAAGAAGGTGAGTGTGCCTTTAGCTGTTCTGATTAATGGCAATAGTGCTAGTGCCTCTGAAATTTTTGCCGGAGCGATCCAGGACTATAAAGCGGGAACGGTTGTTGGTACCACCAGTTTTGGTAAAGGTATCGTTCAAAAGGTGATTCCTTTAACGGATGGAACTGCAGTTAAACTTACAATATCAAAATATTTTACTCCAAAGGTAAGGAATATCCATGGAACAGGAATCAAACCGGATGTAGAGATAGAACTTGATGCAGAATTACAAAAGCAAGTAGTAATTCCAATTGAAAAGGACAATCAGCTACAGGAAGCAATCAAGATTTTGAAGAAAAAAATGAAATAAATAAGTGATATTAGGAACCATCGATTAAGAAAACTTAGTAATATCTTAGTCGATGGTTTTCCATTTTGTAGATGAAATTGTCCAAGGTAATATAGAATGTGATCTTTCTACATGGATCAACCTTATCTCCTGGGAGTTTTCTGTCGATTGAGAACGATTTTTTCTGACTGTAAATTTAAAATTGCTATAATGAAAATTTAAAATTTACCGATAAATATTATAGAGTTTAATTAGTAATTATAGTCAGGTGGTGATTAAATGCGTATTGATGCATTGAATAAAGTAAGTAAATTATATCAGTCAAACAATATAAAAAGTACCGCTGATATCAAGAAGAGTAGCTTTGCTGATAAGCTTGAGATATCCCAAATAGGAAAGGATTATCAGGTGGCTAAGCAGATACTCAAGTCGGTTCCAGATGTTCGAAAGGATAGAGTAAATGAGATTAAGGCACGGATTGCTTCAGGAACATATGATGTTAGCGCCCGTGAAGTTGCTGATAAATTAGTAGATAACTATTTTAATGAATTGGCTTAATAAAGAAGAGAGGATATATTGTGGCAAGCTTAATAGAAGAGTTGATTGATGTTTTAGAAAGAGAAACAGAAATTTATAAAGAGCTGTTACCCATATGCAATGAGAAAACACAGATTATTGTGAAAAATGACTTAAAGAGTTTGCAGGATATTACGGAAAAAGAACAGTTTATGATCGATCAGATAAATTCCTTAGAGCACAAAAGAGAAAAGATTATGACTAATATTAAAATTGTAATCAATCGAAAAGACAATTCTCTTAATCTAAGGACGCTTATCCAATTATTAGAAAATCAACCCAAGGAGCAGAAAGCTCTATCCGTTCTTCATGATAATCTTAATAACATAATAAAACAATTGATGGATATCAATAATCGGAACAAATCGTTGATACAACAATCCCTAGAAATGATAGAATTTAATATGAATTTTCTACAAAGTATCCGAACGATTCCTGGAAATAATACTTATACAAAAGATGCAGCACAATATAATGCGAAAGCTTCCGGAACAGGAATGTTTGATGCGAAGCAATAAGAGCAAGGTAGGGTGAAATCATGAGTTCAATGAGTAGTTTATATATAGGAGTTTCGGGCTTAAATGTCAGCCAAAACGCATTAAATACAACAGCCCATAATCTAGCCAATGTTGATACCAAAGGTTTCGTTAGACAGCAGATTGTACTGGCGGATCATAGCTATGTAAAATGGGGCGAGACCCATCTTTCTTCCTTACAAAAGGGGTTAGGGGTGGATTTTGCGGTTGTAAGGCAAGTCCGTGATTCTTTTTTAGATAAAGCATATCGGCAGGAAGTCGGAAGGCAGGCCTTCTATGAAGCACAATATGATGCGATTGCCGAAGTAGAAGGGCTATTTGGTGAGATGGAGGGGGTATCCTTTCAAGATACCTTGAATGGCTTCTGGATTTCTCTACAGGAATTGGCAAAGGAGCCAGATAGTATCGTAGCCAGAGCTTCCTTTGTAGAATCGGCAGTTACCTTTGTGGAGCGGGCTGAGAATATCTCCTACCAGTTAAGGGACTACCAGATTAATCTAAACATTCAAATTAAGGATATGGTCGATCGTATTAATGAGATCGGTGATGAGATAAAGGTATTGAATAGTCAGATTAGATTTTATGAGAGTAATGGACTGGAGAATGCCAATGATTTACGGGATCAACGGAATGTTCTTCTGGATGAACTGGGTAAGCTTGCTAGCATTAGCTATCGTGAAGATCAGAATGGTATTGTTACAGTGAATCTGGAAGGTGTGGCATTTGTAACAGAAGATATGGTTTTCCATATGGATACGGTTAGTGAAAGTGATTATTCCGACATGCTCAAACCCGTCTGGCCGGCCCATAAAAATGTAGAAGTTTTTAAACTGGACAGGGTTCCTTCCTCTGAGAACAATACGGATCTAGGCTATCTAAAGGGCTTATTACTTGCAAGAGGAGATAAGCAGGCAAATTATCTAGATATTCCACCGGCTCGGTTGATACCAGAAGGCCAGGATCCTACATATGATGCTGAATATAAAAAAGCAGTAGAGGAATATAATAATCATATTGCTCCTTCCGCAATTATGAATATTCAGGCGCAGTTTGACCGTTTAATTCATGGAATTGTCACTACGATAAATAATATTTTTTGTCCGAATAAAGAGGTTACCTTAGCCGATGGTACAACAGCTCTTGTTCTTGATAAGGAAAAAGCACCAGCTTGCAAGGATGGGGAGACTCAGGGCATTGAGTTTTTTAAAAGAAAATCTATGGATCGATATACGGATGGACCAGATGGCCATAAACTCTATAATGGAGAAGTACCTGGGGATCCTTATACTTTATATACCGTAGGACAAATTGAAATAAATCCCTTAATTCTTCAAGACTATGCAAATATTGCATTATCAAACAATGATGGAACTGGGGATTATGATACGGATGCAGTGGAGGAGCTTGTTACAAAGTGGAAATCGCCATTTGCAACTCTATCCCCTAATTCCTTAACAGAATATGGCTTTGCAGATTACTACAATGCCTTTATCGCAGAGATGGCAAATCGAGGTGCACAGTTTTATTCTACTAGTACCAATCAGGCAACAATGGTAGAGAGTATAGATAATAAAAGAATGCAGATCACCGGTGTATCATCAGATGAAGAACTGACCAACCTAATCAAGTTCCAGCATTCCTATAATGCTGCCGCCAGATACATAACCGTGGTTGATCAAATGCTAGAACATATATTGACGAATCTTTAAATAAGGGGGTAAAGCATGGGTTCCACATTTTTTGGATTAAATATCGGACAGACAGGATTATATGCTTACCAAGCAGCATTGGATACTACTGCCCATAATATTACCAATGCAGAGACCAATGGATATAGTAGACAGGTACTGGGATTAAAGGCAGGTAGAGCTTTACGGGTTAATAGTACCTATGGAATGGCCGGTACTGGAGTAAATGTAACCGGTGTTACACAGATGCGAGATCAGTATTATGATATCAAGTATTGGAATAATAGAACCGTATTTGGTGAGTATTCCTATAAAAATCATTATATGACAGAGCTGGAGAATTATTTTAATGAAGTAAGTGTAGAGGGATTTACCACTACTTATAATTCCTTTTATGAAAGCCTTCAAGAACTATCAAAGAATGCCTCTAGCTTGACTGTACGTACCCAGGTGATCAGTTATGCAGAGAGTTTAACAGAATATTTTCATTCGGTTTCTGAAAATTTAAAGATTACACAGAGGGAATGTAATTTTGAGATTGGCAATCAGGTAGATAAAATCAATTCCATTGCGCAGCAAATTGCAACCTTGACAAAACAGATTAATACCCTTGAGGTACGGGGTGGTACCGCCAACGATCTAAGGGACCAGAGAGCCTTACTGATTGACGATCTTTCAGAGATCGCCAGTACCTCAGTGGAGGAGCATATTGTTGGAGATGGCGTAGGGGTCACCACTTATATTGTTAAAATCGATGGACAAGTTATAGTTGACGGTATCGATTATAGAACTCTTAAAGTAGTACCAAGGAAAGAGAAGATCAATCAGAATGATGTCGATGGATTGTATGATATTACCTGGGATAATGGTCAAGTATTTAATGCAAATAGTCCAACCCTGGGTGGGGCCTTACAGGCCTTAATTGAAGTACGGGATGGTAACAATAGTGAAAACTTACAAGGCAAGGTTGGAGCCGCTGTCAATGAGCCGGCTGAGAATGACCCTTTAAAAACCGTTACAAAGATTACCTTGATCGAAAACAATATCAATGCAATTGAAAAGCTTAATATACCGGAAGAGGGAATCCTCACGATCCATAATAAAAATTATCTTTATAGTGGCTTTAAACTTGAAAAAATTGGTGAGGATTTTGTCTATACCTTCGAACTTGAGGAAACAATAGATGAGGATAAGCTAGCTACATTAATCGATAAGTCTGCGTCGATAGGCAAAAGCATTGATTATAAGGGAATACCCTATTATATGGGACAGATGAATGAATGGGTAAGAACCTATGCGAAAGCCTTCAATCAGATCCATAGGGATGGGAAGGATTTGAATAATGAGGCAGGAATCGATTTCTTTACAGCCAATAATCAAGTAAATGGTAGAAACTATTCCTTTGGCCCATTAAAGGATTCGCCGGATCATGACACTTATGATTTTATATCATTTGACTCAAATACGGGTGGTTACTACGATTATGTAGATAAAGACGAACCAATGTATGGCTCCTATTATTTTATGACAGCGGAGAATTTTGTTATCAATAAAGAGCTACTGCAGGATCCAAGTAAACTGGCAGCAGCAATGGATGTAATTAACGGTATCGAAAATAACGACATTTTAAAAAAATTAATTGCACTAAAGGATGATAACAATTTATTTATACAGGGTAATGCAGAAGGATTTTTTCAGACCTTTGTCGCAGAAATTGGTATCGATACAGAAAAAGCAAAGAATTTCTCTACGGCACAGGAGAATATATTGAAATCAATCGAAAACCAGCGTTTATCAATATCCGGTGTTGATATTGACGAAGAGGCAATGAATCTGATCCGTTATCAAAATGCTTATAATCTATCTGCCAAAGTAATTACAGTTATGGATGAGATCTATAATAAGTTAATTAATGATATGGGTGCATAGAACTTTATTCGATAAGTGCAATTTCTAAAGACGGCCTAGCATCCATAAATCCGGACGAATAATAGTTGCGAAGGAATGGGAGATAACAATGAGAATAACCACAAAAATGATGACCAATAATATGATGAGTAATATCAATAAGAATAAGATAAGGATGTCGAATCTGGAGCAGCAGTATTCTACTAAAAAGAAGATACAAAGACCTTCCGAGGATCCGATTATTGCAGTAAGAGCCCTTAAACTACGTACGAACCTATCCGAATTAGAACAGTATTTTGATAAAAATATTCCAGATGCCTTTTCCTGGATGGATGTTACAGAGAGTGCCTTGACTACAATGAATGATCTTTTGAGGGAGATGAACACATATTGCGTACAAGGTAGTACCGATACATTAACTGCAAATAACCGATCTTCCATCATTCAAAATCTTATGCAGATGAAGGCGCAATTTTACCAGGAAGGGAACACGAATTATGCAGGACGTTATGTTTTCACTGGATATAAGACGGATACTTCACTAATATTTGCAGAGGATACAAGTAACCTTAGTTATAATATCACAGAAGAACTATCCGGCTTGGAGATTGAGTCAAGTAGCAAGGTGACGGGTAGTTATACCCTAGAGGATGCAGATGAGCCAATTGACTATTTTGCAGATGCTCCGAAATTAGTAGATTATCATCGTCTACAGTTATCCTATGATCAATTGGATGAAGGGGTCCTAAACATAAGTTACTATGAGACTGCAGATGAGGATACTCCCACGGATGTACTGGTGGAAGCGAAATCCTTAGAAGATGGGGACGCCTATTCACCTGGCGCGGATCAAGCTTTCTATATCGCAGAGACCGGGGAAATAATTCTGGGAGAAAATATATATAAAAATCTTCGAGATGCGAATAAGATCACCGTAAACTATAGCAAAAGTAATTTTAAGGAAGGGGATTTAAGGCCGGAGCATTATTTTGATTGCGTAAGGACTGACCTTGAAACTGGCAAAATAGTAAACTTTGATCGA
>JAAYQP010000282.1 GCA_012519195.1 Clostridiales bacterium
ATCATCTGCAAGGAGGCTCTTAACCACCCGAATGAAGTTGGGAATGTTTGATGAAAAGACTCCTTTCGATGATATTCCTTACGATGTTGTAGATTGTGAAGAACATCGTGCTTTGAATGAGGAGGTAGCCCGTAAATCACTGGTTTTATTAAAGAACAATGGAATTCTTCCATTGGATAAATCGAAGCTAAAAAATATTGCTGTTATAGGACCAAATGCCAATTCAATTATCGCTTTGGAAGGAAATTACCATGGAACAGCCAATCAATACCATACCATATTGGAGGCGATTCGGGAGGAAGCTACGAGTTCTAAGGTATATTATTCCAAGGGTTGTCATCTGTATGAGGATCAATTAGAGGATCCAGGCTATGCAGGAGACCGCTTAAGTGAAGTGAAAACACATATCGAATTGGCAGATGTCGTAATCCTTGTGACAGGTCTTGATGAAACTCTAGAAGGGGAAGAGGATCAGAGAAAAGGCTTCACAGGAGATAAAGAGACCTTACTCCTTCCCAAATCTCAAAGGGATCTGATACGCACTGCCTGTGATAGTAATAAACCGGTGATTATCGTTAATCTAACCGGAAGTGCCATTGATTTTGAATATGGCACTGAGCATGCCGATGCAATCATTCAGGGTTGGTATCCTGGAGCCATGGGAGGGAAGGCAATTGCAGATTTGATCTTTGGTAAATATAGTCCATCCGGTCGTCTTCCTGTAACCTTCTATCGAGAGGATAATTCTTTACCGGATTTTGAGGATTATTCCATGGATGGAAGGACCTATAAATTTATAAAGGAAGATCCCTTATATCCCTTTGGTTTTGGATTAAGTTATACCCAATTTACCTATCGTGACTTAGCATTAGAAAATACCGAGCTACAACCTGGTCAGAACCTGACAGGAACAGTTACTGTAAAGAATTCAGGAGATCGTCAGGGTGATGAAATTGTACAAATCTATCTAAAAGATGACGAAGCTAGTGTAAGGGTACCGCATCATAAATTATGCTGGTTTAAGAGGGTATCTCTCAACCCAGGTGAAACAATCAAAGTAACATTTACCATCGATGCGGAGCAATTTATGATTGTAAAAGAGGATGGAAGCAAAGAGTATGAGCCGGGAAGCTTTACTATATCCGCTGGGGGTTGCCAACCAGATGCTTATAGTGAAGCCTTAAGTAGGACAAAAACAATCAAAGAGAAGGCTACTCTAGTTTCCTAAGTATCGTCAATAAGTATGCATCCTTTTTGTAAACTTTACATTTCATAAAATCCGTAATATAATAGAGATAGGGATTATATGGCATTAAGTAGGGAAGATAAATGCTGACCCGACTTAAGTGAGGAGGATGCTGCATATGAAGTTAATCTATGCAATCGTACGTAATAATGATAGCGGCAAGGTGACAGAAAGTTTAAATAGTAAGGGATTTTATGTTACAAAGGTAGCATCGACTGGAGGTTTTCTAAGACAAGGTAATACAACCTTACTTGTTGGTACGGAAGAGGATAAAGTGGAGGAGGTCCTGGATATTTTAAGGAAAGAGTGTGGTCCAAGACAGGAGATCTTTACAAATCCGGTTGGCTCCTTCAACTATGGAACTACCAATATTATGACAACTGTAGGCGGTGCAACGGTATTTGTTACCGATGTAGAACGCTATGAGAAGATATAGTCTAAGTAATTAATTTCATGAAGATACCATGAAATAATGATGAAGAATAATTTATGAAGGAAGAGAGCATCCTTCCTTTGGCTATCGATATAAAGTAGCCAAGGGACGGTTGCTTTTCTTTTATCCCCTTCCTTGACGGTAAAATTCACCAATGCTAGAATTGAATTTGGGTTTTGCTAAAATTATATTAATAGTTTTGTTTTCTAGAATCGTATTTTACGTTTACTAGAATTGTTTTCAATTTAACATATATTATAGAACCGGGGGTATCGATTTGAAAAAGGTGTTTACATATATAAAACCATGTGCAATGCGTATGTTTATTGGTTTTCTTATAAAAGTTATGGGATCTTTGATGGATTTAGGATTACCCTGGGTATTGGCCTATATTATTGATGATATCATACCATACCGAGAAATCTCTCGAATTGTTTGGTGGGGAGTGATTATGGTACTGCTTTCGATTGGGGCAAGAAGCTTTAATATTAAAGCGAATCGAATGGCTTCTAAGGTTTCCAGAGATATCGTTGAGAACCTTCGGCATGATCTATTTGCTAAAATACAGAGCCTATCTGGGGCTCAGGTGGATTACTTTACAGTGCCGTCCTTAGAATCCCGAATGACAACGGATACCTATAATATTCATCATATGATTGGAATGATGCAAAGGATGGGGGTTCGGGCACCAATTTTATTGGTCGGAGGAATTATAATTACCAGCACGCTGGAGCCGGTGCTGACCTTGGTCCTGGCAGGAGTACTTCCATTTCTAGGCCTTGTAGTAATCTTTGTATCCAAAAAAGGAATTCCCCTTTATACTAATTTACAATTATCGATTGACCGGATGGTTCGGGTAGTGAGAGAGAATGTCAGTGGGGTTAGGGTCATAAAGGCCTTATCCAAAAGTCAGTATGAGAAGGAACGATTTTCAAAGGTGAATAGAGAGGTCTCAGATAAGGAGCAAAGAGCAGGTCGGACAATGGCGATTACCAATCCGGCAATGAATTTCCTATTAAATATAGGTCTTACCTTGGTTGTAATCGTCGGTGCCTTTCGCGTAAATAGTGGTTCTTCCGAACCAGGTAAAATAGTTGCATTTTTATCTTATTTTACCATTATGCTCCATGCAGTTATGGCCATTAATCGAATCTTTGTGGTCTATTCGAAAGCTTTTGCATCCGCCACAAGGATTGCTGAGGTTCTAGAGGCTGAGGAGGATTTAAAAGAGACTTCCTTCGCTCCAATTGATACAAAGGATCATATCGTTTTTGATCATGTGAGTTTTTCATATACCAAGGAGCCCTGTATTACAGATACTAATTTTACGATAAAGCGGGGAGAAAGCCTAGGCATCATAGGCTCTACAGGTTCCGGTAAGACAACTTTAATTAATCTGCTAATGCGATTCTATGACGTGGATGAAGGAAAAATTTTAATCGATGGGCAGGATGTTAGAAGCATTCCAAAACAGGAGCTACGCAGGAAATTCGGTGTTGTATTTCAAAATGATGTGCTTTTTGCAGATAGTATTTACGAAAATATTGCTCTTGGAAGGACCATCGGAAGAGATCGTATCTGGGAGGCCCTTGAGCACGCGCAGGCAGCATCCTTCATAAAAGAAACGGATCATCAATTGGAACATATGCTGACGATCAGGGGGACTAATTTAAGTGGTGGACAAAAGCAGCGCCTTCTCATTGCAAGGGCTTTAGCTGACAAGCCAGAAATACTAATTCTAGATGATTCCTCCAGTGCTTTGGATTATAAAACGGATGCAGAACTTCGAAAAGCGCTTAGAGAAAACTATAGAGGAACAACAGCCATTATCATTGCCCAGAGAATAAGCTCCGTAATGAGGCTAGATCATATTCTTGTAATTGAAGATGGACAGATTGCAGGGTATGGAACTCATAATGAATTACTGGATCGTTGTGAGGTATATTAGGAGATCTATCAATCTCAATTGCTAAGCTAATAAGAAAAGAGGTGTAACATGGGCGCGCAGATCAATAGGGGTAGAAGCAAAATAAGTGATAAACAGGAAAAACCAAAAGACCGAAGATATGTCATTCGGCGTCTAGGGAACTACCTAATGCATTATAAGTATCTTTTACTGCTAGCAATATTATTAACTATTGCCAGCAATCTCTTAGCACTCATCGGTCCGACCCTGTCCGGTCATGCAATTGATGCAATCGAACCCGGAAAAGGGCAAGTGATATTTGCAAAGGTATTCTATTATGCAAGATGGATGATCCTATTCTATGCCCTTTCTTCTCTTCTTTCCTATCTATTGGCTAATCTAATGATTAAATTAAGCCAAAAAATTATTAAAAAAATGCGTGAGGATGTATTTCATCATCTGGTGGATCTACCGGTAAGTTTCTTTGATAAAAATCAGGCGGGAGATATTGTAAGTAGAATTTCCTATGACATTGATACGATCAATACTTCCCTATCCAATGATCTGATTCAGATGTGTGCCAGTCTGATCACTGTGGTGGGCTCATTTATCATGATGATCATGATATCTCCTCAATTGGTACTAGTAATGCTAATTACCATTCCCCTAGCCCTTCTATATACCAGGTACATGTCAAAGAAGGTTCGGCCACTTTTTCGGAAGCGCTCTGCTAAGCTTGGGGAAATGAATGGATTCGTAGAAGAAATGGTCTCCGGACAGAAAACGATTAAAGCTTATGCAGCGGAAGAAGCGGTAATGGAGCGTTTTGATAAGGTGAATAAGGAAACCGTAGAAGCCTATTATATTGCTGAGTATTACGGAAGTATGACAGGTCCTACAGTCAATTTTATTAATAATCTATCCTTATCCCTAATCACCGTTTTTGGAGCAATCCTTTATCTGCGGGGAAATATGACCCTAGGAAATATCTCATCCTTCGTTCAATATAGTCGAAAGTTTTCTGGACCAATTAATGAGGTGGCCAATATTATTAGTGAA
>JAAYQP010000037.1 GCA_012519195.1 Clostridiales bacterium
GAGGCAATTGGGTAGGATTTGATAATTTTAAGTTCTTTTTTGCTTCACAGAATGCCTTTCGGGTGACCTGGAATACGATATATCTAAATGTTTTATTTATAGTGACAGGGACTTTGATGGCTGTATTACTTGCAATATTACTGAATGAACTACGTTGTAAATGGTTCATTAAGACGACACAGTCTGTCATGTTATTTCCCAGCTATATCTCCTGGATAATGGTAAGTTATATATTGATGAGTTTATTTTCAACCCAATATGGTTTAGTAAACACAATCTTAAAGGCAATCGGTTTACAGCCAATCAATTGGTATACAAGTCCTGATGTTTGGCCAGGTATCCTAGTAATTATGAAAATATGGAAGGGTGCTGGGATGAGTGCAATTGTTTTCTTGGCATCCATTACCGGAATCGATTCCTCCCTTTATGAGGCTGCAGCGATTGACGGGGCAGGACGGTTACAGATGGTTAGGAAGATTACCTTACCACTCCTAATGCCGACGATTGTAATTATGACCTTGTTATCCTTAGGGAAAATTATGTACGGTGATTTTGGTATGATTTACGCATTGGTAGGTGATAATGGAACCCTATACAAAACAACAGATATTATTGACACCTATATATTTCGCTCTATGCGTCAGATAGGAGATTTGTCTCAATCCACAGCAATTGGTTTGTTTCAGTCAGGAATTGGCTTCTTTATGGTATATGGTTCAAACTGGCTGGCAAGAAAATTCTATCCGGATGGTGCACTTTATTAGAGAGGAGATTTTATAGATGAAGAAGTTTACCTGGGCGAACCTATTTATTAGTCTTTTTATTTTGTTATTTACCTTAGCATGTTTCTTTCCATTACTACTTACCTTTATGGTATCTATTACTGATGAAGCAACTATTATGCGGTACGGTTACAGTTTCATTCCACAGAAATTATCCTTTCAAGCGTATCAATTAATATTTCGAGACGGTTCCTCGGTAATAAGAGCTTATCTTGTCTCGATTACGATAACTGTAGTAGGAACTTTATCAGCGGTTCTCATTACTGGATTGGCAGCCTATACATTAGCTAATAAAAATGTGAAATATCGTAATATTCTTGGAATGTATTTCTTTATTCCAATGGTATTTGGGTCTGGAATTGTTCCCTGGTATTTGATATGTAATATGCTCCAACTGAGAGACAACATATTTGCACTGCTGGTTCCGGGACTTCTTTTCAGTACCTTCAATATGTTTTTGGTAAGAAACTATATGAGTTCCTTACCGGATTCTTTAAGGGAATCTGCTACAATCGATGGTGCAAATGATATTGTCATAGCTACAAAGATCTATTTTCCGTTGACTATACCTGCCTTGGCAACGATAGGACTTTTCTATGGACTTAGTTATTGGAATGACTGGTGGAATGCAATTATGCTAGTAGATAATAAAAACCTGTATCCAATTCAATACTTGCTTCTTCAATTAAAATCACAAATCGCTATGTTAAAAGATTTACAATATCTTGGTGGTGCAACCTCTATGACTGCACCCTCAGAATCATTAAAAATGGCTACAGCAATTGTTACAATCGGACCGATTATTCTTTTATATCCTTTTCTTCAAAAATATTATGTAAAAGGTTTGGTAGTTGGCTCTGTTAAGGGCTGAAATACATATAAAAAACGAGGAGGTATACTATGAAAAAAGTTATGGTTTTATTATTTGCAGTAATGATGTTAACGTCATTACTCGTTGGTTGCAAGTCAGATGCGCCGACAGATTCAAAGAAGAGTTTAGGCGGAGAAAATTATGCAGAATCATCGAATCATTCTGATGATACGGCAGTGGAAGGTACCGCTACTAATGAAACAGTAAAGTTATTATATGTTATTCCTGGTGATGAACCAGCAGAATTGGAAAGAGGGTTAAAGGCTGTAAATGATAAGCTCGCTGAAGATGGTGTAGGAGTAGAAATTGCCCTGAAGTATTACGCATGGGATGTGTGGGATCAAAAGATAAATATTATGCTTTCCACAGGGGAAGAGTTTGATATGTTTCATGTAATGAATGATCGTGTATCTTTAGCAAATTATGCATCAAGAGGAGCCTTAGCAGACCTGACACCGTATATGGATCAATATGGATCTGCTATAAAAGCAGCGAATCCAGAGTTAGCTATGAAATCCGGTCAGGTAGGTGGCAAGCAATATGGAATTCCTGCATTCTGGGTAGAAAGTGCTCTAAACCATCAGGCAACAATCCGAGTAGATATTCTTAATAAATACAATATCCCGATGCCAACCACCTTTGAAGAGTTAACCAATGCTTACGAAATAGTGTTAAAAAACTGGGATGGGCCAATGAAGCCGTATTTCCCGATGGTTGGTACAGAGCAGGTAGGTGGATATTTCTTTAATAGTGATAATAATTATGTATTATACGATAGAATGTTTTACGTAGGACAGGATGGTAGTGTAAAAAATTATTTTGAAACGGATGCTTTTAAAGAGAGTTGCAAGAATGCCCGTATATGGTATGAGAAGGGGATTATTAATCCAGATGTGCTAACGACATCACATGATCAGTTGGATAATCAACTGGCTTCTGGTGATTGGTTTGTGCATGCAGGGACAATTGGAGATATTACTAATATTAAAAAGAACTATCCTAATATAACTGTAGATGATTTTGCTTGGTTAGATTTTGATACCACAACTCCTGAAATTCGGCCTTATGGAACTCGTAATATGCAGGCGGTTCCATTGTCAAGTAAGCACCCGGAAGCAGCTGTGAAATTCATTAATTGGTTATACTCTAACCAAGAGAATTATAACTTATTTATCTATGGTACGGAAGGTGTAGATTATAAAAAGTTGGATGGAACAAATTATGAACCAATTATAGATGAATCAACAGGTCAACCTCCATATTATTTTGCGGGTTGGATGGCAGGTAATGTAAACTTTACTTATACCAGTACAAATGCGCCGAAGATAACCAATGAGCATCTCTATACATTAGACACTACTGCGGTAGAAGGTTATGCATCTCATTTTACCTTTGATGGGTCTAGTGTACAAACACAGTTAGCGGATGTAAATACTCTGATTGCAGCAGTGATTGCACCAATGGCTTCTGGTGTTGTTGATTATGATGCTAAAATTGATGAGGCTCTTGAACTTCTTGAGAAAGCTGGAATTGATGAGCTTGTTGCAGAATTCGAGAGGCAATTGGAAGCTAGTAAATAGTAATTCGTAGAGGACGGACAGATGAATTATAATGGAAAATCTTTGGAGTAGATTCTCCAAAGATTTTCTATATTGCTATCATCTTAGTGAGGATAGTATAATAAAGTAGAAGGATTTACCATATACTTCAAAAGGAGATTTTAATTATGACAATTAAGGAAATGAAAGAACATTTTGAAACAGAAAAAGATCTTAAGGTATATGAAAGCTCAGTTTTATCCTTTCATGGGGTGGAGGGATTTGATGTCTATAACTGTTCCATTCCATTTGTATGGGAAGATAAGGAATATATCTACGGTAGAGTAGAAAAAAGAGAAGAATGGGCAAGATCCTGGGTGAGATTATTTAAAAAGATAGGAAAAGATGAATATACACTAGTTAGAGATCACATGACTTATCAATTAGAGGATCCTTACATAAGTTTTATACAAGGAGAAATAGTACTTGGTGGAACCCATGTACGTAAACGTAGTGGTAATATCGATACCTTTTATGGCTACTTTTATCGGGGAACCGATTTGAATGATTTGAATTACTTTACAACTGGTCCAGATTATATGAAAGATATCCGTCTTGTTGAGCTGGCTGATGGGAAAATAGGTGTCTTCTCTAGACCTAGAAATGATGAAATTAAGAGGAAATATGGAACAGGGTCTATGATTGGTTTTACTATAATTAATACCTTGGATGAATTA
>JAAYQP010000283.1 GCA_012519195.1 Clostridiales bacterium
GCAAACGAAATATTTGATCCTGAAAAACCTGATACATATTTTGAAGAGGTATAGGATGAAAAAGATGAAGGTGATGACAGTAGTGGGAACACGTCCGGAAATTATTCGGCTATCAGCTGTTATCCAAAAATTAGAAGACTCTGAAGCAATTGAACATATTTTTGTCCATACAGGCCAGAATTATGATTATGAATTAAATGAGATTTTCTTTGAAGACTTTGGCTTAAGAAAACCGGATTATTTTTTAAATGCTGCCGGAGAAACACCGATGTCAACCATCGGTCAAATACTGGCAAATATCGATCCTATCCTTATGAAAGAAAAACCCGAGGCTTTTTTAGTGTTGGGGGATACAAATTCCTGTTTGTGTGCTATTGCTGCTAAAAGACATCAAATACCGATTTTTCATATGGAAGCCGGGAACAGATGTTTTGATCAAAGAGTGCCAGAAGAAACAAACAGAAGAATAGTAGACCATATCGCTGATATAAATTTAACGTACTCAGATATTGCTAGAGAATATTTGTTAGCAGAGGGTTTACCTGCAGATAGAATTATCAAAACAGGGAGTCCGATGTTTGAAGTATTGAATAATAAAAAAGAAAACATACAAAATGCTAACAGTTATCAGCGATTAGGTCTGGAGAAAGGTAAATATTTTGTAGTATCTGCACATCGCGATGAAAATATTACTCCTGATAGAAACTTCTTTAACCTAGTAACATCATTAAATGCTGTAGCAGAGAAATACAAAATACCGATTATTATGTCTACGCACCCTAGAACTAATAAGAGAATTCAAAAAGAGGGAAATCTCGTCTTGAATAACTTAATCAAACTAATTAAGCCAATGGGGTTTACTGACTACAATAACTTGCAGCTACATTCTAAATCAGTATTAAGCGATAGCGGAACAATTAGTGAAGAATCGTCTATTATGGGTTTCAAGGCACTCAACTTGCGAGAGGCTCATGAAAGGCCTGAAGCAATGGAAGAAGGTACTGTAATGATGGTAGGTCTTGAAAAAGAAAGAGTTTTACAAGGTTTAAAGATTTTAGAAACACAAAATAGGAATACCCTTCGATTAGTCTCAGACTATTCCATGCCGAATGTTTCAGATAAAGTGTTGCGGATAATTATTTCTTATACGGATTATGTTAATAGGGTGGTATGGAAGAAGTAATGAAATTCTGTTAAGTTACCCTAGTGAATAAATTTATAATGTCGTATATTAGTAATTATCTAGTAATATTTAAAGAAAAAGTTAAGTTCGATGTTATTAATTGGGATAGATTTGGAGTAGAAAGAGAGGGCATATAAACATACTGAGACAGAAAAAAGGAATAAGAGCCCTTTCTTTGATTATATTAGATTTACTAAATTCGTAATAAATTCTGTTGTAAGGGAAACAGCGAATATAATATTGGTAGATATAGGGTAAATTAGAATTATTGAACCTTTAGAAGTTCTCGATTTTCATAACTTATTAAATCAAAGTTATTTATTATTAACAGACTCAGATAGCATACAGGAAAAAGCACCATCTTTAGGAAAGTCTGTATTAGTTATAAGGTGTACAACTGAAAGACCTGAAGGGATAGAAGCAGGAACTTTAAAACTAGTTGAAACAGAAGAGAAAGGGATATATCATTATTTTAAACTTTTATTTAAGGGCAGAGGAACTATGATGAAAATAATAAGGGCAAAAACCCTTTCTTATCAGAATAGTGCAAATAGTGGTATTTGGTATGCAATGACTAAGAATGCAGAATTGGTATCTGGAATAAATGACAGTCAAGGTGTTAAATGAAATGAAAGTCGTATACGCTTCTTCATTGATTTCAACTAAGAAATTCAACACCCTCTTCCACCAGTCAAAGTTCGTTCCCGGGCAGCAAGCTCAGAAGTACCATCGTTTACTTGCAGAAGGTTTTTCACTAAACGGTCACGAGACTTTGACGTTATCATCGTTGCCCGTTACTCGTAAAAATCACAAACAGGTATTTTTTCCTGGGGAAACAGAAATCTATAACGGAGTCAAGTACAGATACCTACCAGTTTTTAATATTCCGATATTAAAAAATTTTATTGTATTTATCTTTTCATTCTTTTATCAAACTATTAATTGCCTAAGGGATAGAGATTTAGTCCTAATATGCGATGTTCTTAACGTAAGTATTTCGTTAGGTGCGGTTTTAGCAACTCGGCTATTTCGCAAAGAGGCGATAGGGATAGTTACAGATTTGCCAG
Organism: Clostridiales bacterium; assembly: GCA_012519195.1. Lineage (GTDB taxonomy): Bacteria > Bacillota > Clostridia > Lachnospirales > Lachnospiraceae > Mobilitalea. The sequence goes on from JAAYQP010000283.1 coordinate 2,251, forward strand.
AGATGCTATCAATTAATGAAAAGAGTTGGTTTGTAAGAGCCAGCCATAGAATTATCAAACTTTGCACTCGTTATGTCTTTTTAACATCTGATATGAATTTACGATTGAATCTAAAAGAAAAACCATTCGTAGTGGTTGAAGGTTTGGTTGATATAGTGATGAAGGGTACTCCCAATGACATACATGATAAATATAAAAAAGACGTAATTCTGTATGCAGGTGCACTTCACAAAAAGTATGGTATTGATATTCTATTGGACGGCTTTGTTGATTCTAATCTACCTGCTTTGGAATTACATCTCTATGGTGATGGTGATTATGTACCTAAAATTAGGCAGTTATCGAAAAAATATCCTAAAATAAAATACTTTGGTGTTGTCCCAAATAGAGTAGTCGTAGATGCGGAGATCAAAGCGTCTCTTTTGGTAAATCCTCGAAAAACAAATGAAGAGTATACGAGGTATTCCTTTCCATCAAAAAATATGGAATATATGTCAACCGGAACGCCTGTACTAACAACGCGACTGCCAGGAATGCCAATGGAATATTACTCTTTTGTTTATATTATTGAACGGGAATCTGCTGAAGGCATTAAACGAGCGATTGATGAAGTGATGAATAAAACGAAAAGTGAAAGACATCAGATGGGAATCAGAGCCAAAGAGTTTGTCTTAAAGTATAAAAACAATGCTGTGTCCGCAAAAAAAATCTATAATGTATTGCTACGAGATAAAGCATCCAAAGAAGGTTTGAATGAATAACCGAAAAACAACATTGATGTCGGTTAGGGTTGTGCTGATCAACTTTTTATCTTTAGTTTTTTATGGGCTATTATATAAGCATTTTTGCGAGATTGCTTACTGGCATGGACTATACATTCTCTAATGGATATAATGTGAACTGACCCAAAATCTTGGACAAAAATATAGTAAA
>JAAYQP010000284.1 GCA_012519195.1 Clostridiales bacterium
ATTCTTAAGATTTCCCGATTTCTCGGAACTTCTATGCGTTGATGGCATACATCCAAACCGTGACGGTCACGTTGTCATTGCTGAAGAAATTATCAGTTTTATTAATTCGGGCTATAGGCATTTACTCATTTAAAAGCGTTATCAATGCTTTACATCCTCTTCAATAGAGGTACAGCGGAAACTCTATAAGAGTTTCATTTTCATGAGCTGGCAAAACATACACTAAATTCTTTTGGAGTGGTTCCTGTGTACCGTTTAAACACTTTAAAGAAATAGTTATAGTTTTCAAATCCGCAAGATAGTGCTATCTCCCGACAGGTCATATTATCCTGGGAAAGAAGATCAATTGATCTTTTTATTCGATATTGGTTAATAAAATCTACTACTCCCATACCAATTTCTATTTTAAAAATTCTGCTTAAATAAGACGGATTTACGTGAATTTCTGCTGCGATTGTACTTAAGGAAAGACTAAAGTTTTTGTATTCATCATAAATCATCGCTAAAGCATCGTAAACTACAGCCGAATATTTTTGTCTCAATATATTCCTTTGGGTTTGATGCAGCAACTGAAACTTTTTAAGGATATATTCCTGCAATTCAATATCCGTAACTTTTCTTAGAATTATCTCAATGCTATTTTCATCATGGTTCTTTTTCCACTTATCGGGTTCCATCTCTTCTGAAAGAGTAAGATAGGTTTTATAAAGTTTTTCAGTTAATACCGCAAAATCTTCATTTGTGAAAAACTGCCTTCTTCCTTCATTGTAATAATCTACAATCAAGTTTCTTAAAACATTATCTGAGCTTAAAAGAAGAGCATGCCGAATTTCAGGTACATTTATCTCAGGGAATTGGGCTTTCGTTTTTTGTTTGCTCCCTGATAATTTAGGCTGTTCATTAAATAGTTGCAGTAAGTACTTGTATGAACTTCCCAGATCACAAACATTTCTGCAAAGCGGAGCCACATGCAGTTTGCACTGAATGTTCAAATATAATTTCAAAGACTGCTCTACCTGCTGAATATACTGTCCAGAGACATAGCCTGCGAATTGCAGCTGGGAAAATTGCTGATTTGTTAATAAAGCATATATCCTGCAGCTTTTCCGCCTGATAAATACAACTCCTTCTCCAAGCCTGTCTAAAATACTTTGCATAATAGACATTATCGTTTGCATCAGTTGGGAAAATCGATTCATCTTTGTGTATTTTTCTTTAACCTGCTGGAAGCCTTTGATTTCTAAAGCAAACAGGAAAATATTCTCTTTGAACTCAGGCAGTGATAAAGCCTTTAGCACATATTGGATATCCTTTTGGGATGTATATTCTCCATTAATCATTTTTAAAAGAAAATCATCCCTGGATATATGCATCTTCGAAATTTCATCATATCCGAGATTCTTTCTCTTATGTTTGTGAGCATATTTTTTTATTATATTCTCAATGCTTTCCCTCGTAAGCATATGTTTAAGTATATAATCCATCGCACCACCGGTCAGGCTTTCTTTTACATAATTAAAATCATCATAGCTGCTCAAAGCAACACATTTAACATCAGGATAAAATTCCGATACATATTGTATTAATTCCACGCCGTTAACCGCAGGCATGCTCATGTCGGTAAACAACAAATCAACATCGAATGTATTCAATATATCAATAGCTTTTTGACCATCATACGCATGGTATGCAAGTTCACAACCGAAATCACTCCACTCTATTAGATTTGCAAACATTGAGTGGAAAAACGCATCATCATCAACAAGCATAATCTGTATCATTTTTTATCCCCCTCATATTTTTGGGCAGTTCAATCCGAGCGGTTGTACCTTTTCCTTCATTCTGTTTCAGAATTACTCCATGTTCTTCCCCATAATATAGCTTAATGCGCCGGTTAATATTATCCAGACCAACCTGGATTGACTTACCTTTAGCATTACTTTGTCTCATACCTTTATTTTGAAGGCGATCGGTTTTTTGTTCCCTGTTGATTCCTATTCCATCGTCAATTACTTGTAAAATTAGTTTATCTTCCTCAAAATGAATATCAACTATTATATTCATTAAGGAAATGCTGTCATCCATACCGTGTATTAAGCAGTTTTCCAAAAGGGGCTGAAGGATAAAGTAAGGAATTTTTTCTTCCGATGTTTCTTTTTGAATACGCATATCCACATTAAACCTGTCAAAGAAACGGAATTTTTGAATAATTATATAGCGCTTCAATAAATTAATCTCCTGCTCGACTGTTATCAATAAATCGTTTTGGCGTACAACCTGGTTAAGAATAATGCTGAGAGAGGTTATAATACTTTTTATGTTTTCCGCCCCCTGCAAATCTGCCAGCCAATTTACTGTGTTCAATGTATTCATTAGAAAATGAGGATTAATCTGAGCCTGGAGTGCCTGAAACTGAAGATCAAATTTTTGCTTTTCCACTTCTCTGACCTGTTTTAATAGGTTATCCAACATTTGCTTGGTATGGTTTAACAAATTTCTTAAATCGGCCAGTTCATCTGTGTGATGATCCGCCGGTTCAATTAAAAAATTATTATGCTCTATCGCTTTTAGCGATTCAAGCAATTGCGACACTGGAACTAAAATACTCTTTGCGATACCTGACGACAGGAACGACGAAACCATTACCAGCAAGAACATAAAAATTATTAAAATTGCTGCAATTATGTAAAACTCTGAAAAAAATATTTTGAATGGTATGGCAGTAACCACAAACCAGCCAAGATCTTCAAGTTCGTAATAGGTAAATATATTATTATTAAAATACAAATAGCTCCCTATAACTTCCTGTTTACTTATGTGCTCTGCAATATCCTGCCTTACGGCACCAATCTGACTTATAACATTAGAAAATATTATGTTTCCGCCGGGTTCCATTATATACCGTTCCGCATAATGATCCAACTCTGTATAAAGGTTGGTGTCAAAACTGAAAAAGCTCTCCTTATCAATGTATACAAGAATATAGCCAATATTTGTAGAAGCCGTGTCATTATCAACAATACGCTTTCCATAAAGAAAACCTTCCCTGTTTGAATTGATATCCTGGGATACGGTATATTGGGAGATATCTGCAAAGTAGGTCTTATTACTTTTTTGTACAGTGTTTTTTAGAAAGGTTACATAATCAATATCCTCCAGTTCAAAATCACCATGAGGACCATTAAAAACATTGATTGCGGCATACTGGTTTGTTATCAGTACTATATCAGTCACATAGCGGAGTGTATGAAGATGACTTATAACTTCATTGGTTACTGTTTTTGTGCTCCTGTATTTTTCCAGTTCACTCATTGTAAGGTGATTATTTACAAAATCCTGAATATTCTTGGATTGCACTACTACTGTAATGGCGTTGTCAAAGTTATATAAACGATTTGCAATATTTTTTGAATAATAGAAAAGGGATTTTGTTTCGTTTTCCGCCGTACGCCTTGAAGATATTGAAGTATATATTAGAATCGAAAAAATGGTAACTATAAGCACAGGAATAATCGCAATGCCTAAATTTATACGGTAGACACGGGAATATATGCTTAGATTTCTGAAATAATGATATAATCGCTGTTTCATTTATCCTCACCAGATATTAAGTACACCACGTAAATAGCCCGAAACAATACAATAATGCATTATCTTTCATTAAATTGATAATGCTTGGAAAAATTAATATGGCGGCCGTTAATTATCCACCAACATAGAATGGACAATAGATAATTGTCTAAAACAATATTACTCAGTCGTACCTATATCTATGTAATCTTTAATGTTTTTTGCAGTAACTTCGCTGATTTTTAGGTTAATGCGTTCAACGGGATCTCCTTCAATAGCTTTAACGGCCAGATCAATGCTTGTTCTGGCATAATAACGGATGTTTTGATCTACAGTTCCACGTATCATCGTATTTTCAGCAATTTTTTCAAGAACGGTGTCGGTTGCGTCAATACCCACAAGACAAATATTATCTGTGTTTTTACCGGTAGCAAGAAATGCCTGGTACGCGCCTATAATTCCTGTACCGGCGACACTTATAACACACTGTATTGCGGGATGGTCGCCAATTACTTTTCCTATGGCTTCTCTTGCTTCTTTCACAGTGGTATAAGGTACCTGTGCGACAATTCGCGCACGAGCGCAATTTTCAACAAGACCGTCAATAATGCCATTGGCACGTTCTATTACCGCAAAGGACTGTGGCTTTGTAAGAATGGCGCATTCAATAATATCCTTGTCGGGTTGATTGTCATTAAGCCATTCTGCGGCAATTTTTCCCGCCATGTAACCATAGTCATGCTGTACTACCCCAATATATGATGTTTTGTTTTCACATTCCGCATCGGTATTAATAAATGGAATACCCAGATTCATGCATGTGTCTGCAGTGCTTTGCATGGCTACAGGATCAACAGGGGCACAAATTACCGCATCAACGCCTTGTTGTATCCATTCCTCTATGGCATAAATTTGTTTTGTCACATCCGATTCGCCATCTTTATATGTCAACCTGATACCCAATTCTTCACAATATTCTTCCATGTATGAAACAAACTGTCGGTAAAACTCATTTTCGAAATTTGATACCGCATAAGCAATAAATAACTGCTTATTATTCTGAGATTCAGATTCATCTGGCTCAAAGGGAATGGGAGGAACATTGGAATCAACGCACCCCGAAAGCAATAGTAAAGTTAGTAATATAGTGACAACAACAATGATGTTTTTTTTCATAAAAACACAGCCTGCCTTCAGGATAACTTATAATCGATGATTCTATTTTATCATACACTCCATACAAACCGCAATCAGAGCCTTATTTTACTCCAACACCCAATCCTGTCCTTCTCTGAATTTATTGTGAAACTTGCGTTTTAAAACATTCCTTTCTTCAAGATGTATATAGCATGCCCTGTCGCAAGCTCGTCCACATATGGACACTGCGTATCCATGTCGAAATGAAGGATAAAAGAGCAGTCTATCCATTACTGCCTTAGCTTCTAATGGTGTTAGCTGTTTTTCACCATAAAGCACCTTAAGTCTGTCCGGAATATCCATCAGTGCATCTGGCTTCAGGAACGGGTTCTTTGTAATATTGGCTCCCTGGGTGTAGGCTGCACACTGCCATGTGTTTAATATATATTTTCCGTCCTTTTCTTCCCCAAGGGCTTTCCCAGGACAGGCCTGCCTGCATTTTCCGCAGTTATCGCATAAATGTTTTTCCGCAACCGGATCCTCTTCAATTTCAGCGTCGGTAATAATGAAACAAAAACGCTGGAAAGGGCCGAAATCATCTGTCAACACACTTCCGCTCTTTCCTATTTCACCGATGCCACAAGCAACAGCTGTTTTGTTAAAATCCAACTGAACATTTTTTGTGTTTCGATAAATCCTAACATAATCCATCTCAGGATTTGTTTCATCGGTCTCATTCATCAGTAATTGAAATCGCTTCTGAGGAACCGCTGTAAATCCGCTGTCCTCAATTTTTGAGCAGATCTCCAGCAGCACGTTCGGTATAAAGACTTCTTCCAGCATTTCAACCGCCATTGTTGTATATTGATAGTAGGTAGTGCCTTCCTCAACACCACGAAACATCCCGCGCAGCACACGAAAGCCAAGAGCGATTACGGTTTTTGCTTCGGGAAGAATTGTAAGCGGGTTCTGAAGAGCAGGCAAATCGTTGAAACGCTGGATCGAACCAAAGCCAATTAAATCAACCCCTTTGTTTTTAGCAAACTCTGAAATTATATGTTTAAGTCCGGTCATTAATATTCTCCTCCTTGGATATGCGTTTTCTTTCCATTAGATGTTGATAGCACACCATATCACATCTCTTGCCACATAAACAGGGAATATACCCATACTGAGTTTTTGGCAGAAAGTCAAGCTGGGGGTATATGGCAATGGCCTCGTCTTTAGTGAATCGTTTTGTTCCATTAAGAATCTCTTCACGATGCGGATGATCTTTCAAGAAATCATCCTTTATAAGTGGATTTGATTTGTGGGCACCCCGGTAATAAACACTGCACTGCCACCTGTCATAAATTTTGCAAGGCTGCTCCATGCCGGCAACTATACAGGAATTTTGTTTATCTATAATAGCGTTGCCGGGACAGGCTTTAACACATTTTCCACAACTGTCGCATATAGGTGTTTCAATAACCGGGTCCGGGTCAAGGGGAGCGTTTGTAACCAGAAAAGCAAGACGCTGCATCGGGCCGAATTCATCAGTTAACAACTGACCACGATAACCTAATGTTCCCAAACCGCATATTACACCTGTTTTATCAAAATCCAATAATACTTCAGGCTCTGGTTTGCCGGGTGCGACCGATATAGATTTATCAAGTGTCCAGGTAATATCATTGACTTCGGGATTTGTACCGCTCTGTTCACGTGTTTGAATATTTGGTGAGCTTCGCTGTATACAGGCTTCATAACCTTCATTTTCAATAATTCTGGCTATCCGCAGCAAAAACGTCGTAATTTTCTCTTCTGAATTTGCCTTTACTCCAAGAGCTGTATAATTG
>JAAYQP010000038.1 GCA_012519195.1 Clostridiales bacterium
CAAATCAAGCAATCGATTGATTTCACGATCTACATTCTCTCTTGTTACAATTCTATGATAAAGCATTGGTGCTGCCAAAATATCATAGATCTGTTTTCTTGGATTTAAGGAAGAATTCGAATCCTGAAAAACCATTTGAATTTCTGTGCGGAATTTTCGAAGCTTATTTTCTGGCATCTTCGAAATTTCCTGCCCATCAAAAAGAATACGGCCAAAGGTTGGCCGTTCTAAGGCTACCAGCTGATATCCAAGGGTTGATTTACCACAACCGGATTCACCGACAATGCCAAGTGTCTCCCCTTTATAAATAGTAAAATCCACTCCGTCTACCGCCCGGATCATTGCTTTTGATTCTTTGATTCCATAGCCTTTTACAGGGTAATATTTTTTTAGACCTTCTACTATCATAAGAGGTTCTCTTTCATTTTTCCTATCCATTCGAAAGTTCCTCCCCTCGTACTTTACCTAAATGGCACCTTACGAAATGTCCCGGTTTAACTTCCCTATATACCTGCTTGTTTCTACAAAGGTCAGTCGCGTAGGGACATCGGTCTGCGAATCGGCAGCCCTCCATGGTATGATATTTTTCTGGGACCGTACCCGGGATCGACTCCAGCTTTCTATTCTTTTCGTCATAGATCCCCGGAACTGATTTTAATAAAGCCTGGGTATAGGGATGAGATGGTCTATCAAAAAGCTGATGAACCGGTGCCTCTTCCACACATTGACCAGCATACATTACAATTACACGGTCTGCCAATTCAGCAACTACTCCAATATCATGGGTGATCAGTACAATCGACATTTGAAACTCTTCCCGAAGTTGTGCTAAGAGTTTCATGATTTGTAGTTGGATCGTAACATCTAGTGCAGTAGTCGGCTCATCCGCTATGATAAGCTTAGGCCTGCAGGCCAAAGCCATGGCAATCATGGCTCTTTGACGCATCCCGCCGGAAAGCATATGTGGAAATTTAGCTAGCACCGCTTTAGGATCCGGCATCCCTACTTTATCTAATAATTCCTGAGCATAGGCCTTAGCCTTTTTCTTATCGTAGCCCATATGAATACGGATTGTTTCAACAAGTTGATTACCAATGGTAAAAACGGGGTTTAAACTATTCATGACATCCTGAAATACCATGGTTAGTTCGTTTCCCCGAATTTGATCCAATTCTTTTTCTGTCATTTTCAGTAGATCATTTCCTTCAAAAAGCACGGACCCTTTATTTACCTTAGCATTCGGAGGCAATAACCCTAGAATTGATAAGGCAGTGACACTTTTACCACATCCGGATTCACCTACGATACTTAGGATTTCACCTTGCTCTACGGTAAAACTAACTTGATCCGTAACAACCGTCGGTGTCTTATCCTCCATAAATACAATTTCGAGATTCTCCACCTGTAATAATGGTGCCATCTGCCTGCCTCCTTTGAAGTGCCTTTCCATTGGTTTCTTTATCATCGAATTACTCTAATTATTGAGTTTATCGATTGGTTTAATTAATTTGCTATATCCCACTCATGAACGTTGAGAAATGTACCATAGACATCAGGAACAGCATTCTGCAAACGATTATTTTTTGCTCCCAGTGCACTAATGATATATGCTGAAATCATAGGTACTTCCTGCTGAACATAGGTATCGACAATGAGATATTGCTTCTTAATCTCCTCCACATCACTGGTGATCTGTGTCTTTGCGAGAGCTTCTGAAACTTCTTTTCTATCATACCGTGTCCAACCACCCTTTGACAAGAGCCAGGAGATATCCGTATAAGGATCTACCGGTGCATAGGTATATTGAACTGCCATAATGTCAAACTCTCCATTACCTGCTACTGACAATAGGGTTGAGATATCTACGGTATTTACCTGTAGATTTATTCCGATTTCAGCCAGTTGAGCAGCGATAAAGCTTGCGATTTGTACGAATGTTGTATCTCCACTATTTACATAGAAAGTATACTGGGTCGTCCGATCCCAACCTTCTGCAGCTGCCTCATCCAGCAAGTCTGCTGCCTTATCCGGATCATATTCTGTCGGTGTAAGGCTTTCATCATAGAAGGGACCAGCACTGGCCAGGAAACCATCTACTACTTCTCCTTTTCCCTTTAGAATATCTTGGAAAATGGTTTGTCTATCAATCCCATATAGAAGTGCTTGACGAACCTTAATCTCTGGTATTCTTTCCGTATTAATAAAAATGGATTGATTTGTAATCGGTGTTCCATCAAAGACAGTGATATTCTCCAATTCTCTTATGGTATCATAATCTTCCTGAAGGATGGCTCCCATGGTCTGCTGAACCAAGTCAATTTCACCGGATCTTAATCCTGTTAATAACTGACTAGCAGTAACCACATTAAAGTTGAGCTTCTTAATCTTCGGAGCACCTAGATAATAATTTTCATTTGCTTCAAAATGAACATAATGATTTAAATCAAAGTCTTTAATAAAGTAAGGACCACTTACAACACTTGGTGCGTTGAACCATTCATGGGTCAGTAAATCATCCATTGGGATATCTCCCAGAATATGTTCCGGCAGAATTAGTATATAACGGCCAAAGATATTTTGGAAGGAATAAAGCGCCATTTCAAACTTTGTGGTGATCTGGACTGTTTTTTCATCCAAGGCAATGACCCCACTGATTTCCTTTGCACCAGGTTCTACGTAACCATCCTCACCGGTACCAGCGATCTTTTCTATTGACATACCAGTACTACCAATTTCTGGACTTGCCCAGCATAAAAAGGTATACAAAACATCCTTGGATGTTATAGGTTGACCATCTGACCAGGTGATATTATCCTTTAACTTGATAATGAAATTCTTATTATCCTCTGTTGTGATACTACTTGCTAGCTGTCCTTCAAATTCCAGATCTTGATTCAGTTCTACAAGGGGTAGAAACACAAGGGAAGTTGCATATTTTACAACCTCGGTTCCATCCTGTAGAAGTGGGTTAACAGAGCGAAAGGTATCGGTTACACCGACATTCACAATTTTCTCCTTATCTTGTATGTTTTCCTTATTCTCATTATTCTCCGTTGTTTTCTCGCCAACGGATGATCCATTTTTATCATTTGATGCATTATTACTGCAGGCTGTCACAATAACCGCAATAACTGCAATAAATAACCAAACACTAAATCTTTTATAAAATTTCATATTATAGTCCTCCTTTTTATCTTTCATTTCAACAATTCGTTACAGATTCTTTACCATTTTTCTCTTGACACTTAATTTATAATATTGTAGATACTTTTAAATGTCAATTGTATTTCACGATTTTCTATCTAGCTGCAGTTCATTTATTGCCGGACAAGAAAAACATTTAATCTTTCTAAAACCGGAAGACATAGGCTTTGCTTACAGGCAAAATCATAGAATAATTGCCTACCCCGTTATTCACAAGATAGGCAATTACTATGAAGCATTTCGTGTATTCTTGGAAAGTATCAGAATCCGATTTTATTCAACAATGCCGCCTTCAACTACTAAGCTATCAGGATCTGCAGCATCACCATATACCGGCCTAAGAGTTTCTTCATAGTTGGTATGGAAGAAGTTCTCCTTACCTAAAGCTATAATTTCTTCATTTAACCAGTTCAATAGTTCTGTATTACCTTTTTGAACTGCTGGAGCAATGGTATCAAGACTACCAAGAGAATCGATACCTACGCTAAATCCAGGATTCTCTATCGCCCAAGCAAGTACCTCTGTATTATCTGTTGAGAAGGCATCTCCACGACCATCCAGTAATGCAGCATAGGCTTCACTGTATTGATCAAATTTTAATAACTTTACCTCCGGATAATTCTCTGTAAAATAGGTTTCTGCGGTGGTTCCCTTGCTGATAATCAATGTCTTACCATTCAGCTGTTCAGGAGCAGTAATTAAGGATGTTTCTGGTGATACAACACCAAGAGCTACTTTCATATAGGGAAGTGCAAAGTCCACCTGCTCAGCCCGTTCCTCAGTTACAGTAAAATTAGCCAGAATGATATCTACCTTTGCAGTAACTAAATATTCGACACGACTTGCAGCTTCCACTGGTACATATTCAACTTCAACTCCCAAATCTTTTGCTATACGGTTACCAAAGTATACATCGTATCCCTGATATTCTCCATTTTCATCAACATAACCAAAGGGTTTCTTATCACTAAAAACACCGATAACAATTTTTCCGCTTTCTTTAATTTCATCTAAGCTTCTTGCTGTGCCTTTTGAAGTTTCAGTATTCTCATTTTTTTCAGTATCCTTGCTATTATCTGCCTTTGAATTATTTTGGCATCCGACAAAGGCTACTGTTAAGACCAATAATGCTACTAATAATGTGGTTATTTTTTTTAATTTTATCATAGTAATAATCTCCTTTTCTTATTTTGTTCAGATATACTTTGATTAGAAACTTTATAGTTTAAATTAAAATTGATTTTTCTGATGGCAAATCATTTCTTAAATTCAAAAATATTTAAAAACTTTCTTGCACGATCTGTATTAGGATTTGTGAAAAAAGTCTCCGGATCATTTTCCTCGATTATTTCACCCTGGTCAAGAAAGACAATTCGGTCGGCAATGGCCCTAGCAAATTGCATCTCATGGGTAACAATCACCATGGTGCTACCATCTCTAGCAAGCTCAAGCATAACATCCAATACTTCTCGAACCATCTCCGGATCCAGTGCTGCTGTGACCTCATCAAAAAGCATGATCTCCGGATGCATACATAAAGCCCTTACAATGGCGACCCTTTGCTTTTGGCCACCAGAGAGTTGTCTGGGATAAGCATCCCTTTTCTCTAAAAGTCCTACTCGATCTAACAATTCTTCTGCTTCCCTAATAACTTCTTTTTTATCACGATGTTGTGCTTTTAGAGGACCGAGGATTATGTTATCTAGTATGGTCATATGGGGAAATAGTTCATAACTTTGAAATACCATTCCTATTTTCTGCCTGATCAGATGCATATTTTTCGTCTGCCTATTGATACTCTCTCCCTGTAAGGAGATTTCCCCAGCTTGTATTGCTTCCAGCCCATTGATGCATCGAAGCAAGGTACTCTTACCACAACCAGAAGGTCCAACAATTACAACTACCTCTCCTTTACTAATTGTAAGAGAGATCCCCTTTAGTACTTCCAGATTGTCATATCGCTTTTGTAAGTTATTGATTTCTAAAATTGTGTTTTTCTCATTCATTCCATATCACCTCAGTCTTTCCAAGCCTTCTCTAATTTCGCCGCTAATAAAGAAATAGGATAGCACACCATAAAGTAGAGAAAAAATATTACACCGTAGATCCACAGAGCTGCGGATGGTACGGATAAGCGGGATGCTTCAATGATTTGCTGTCCTACCTTTACCACCTCAACCACTCCGATTAATGCTATTAAGGAGGTTGTTTTAATCATTCTGGTCACCAAGTTGATGGCCAAA
>JAAYQP010000285.1 GCA_012519195.1 Clostridiales bacterium
ATATGTTCCGTGTTCATAGGAGCCTCCTCATCGATTAATAATAAGGTTGTTGCGCACTGCTTGTCCTTGTTTTGCCAGTATTTCTTTATGATCTTCTAATAGACCTATATCCTCATTTGATGTCTGGTTATTTAAAAGACGAGTTAATACTGGTGTATTATAGATCTTGCATGAAATGATATAAAACATAAATGCATTTTTGATAAACATATAATGTTTTTCATATACCGTATCTTGCAATAAATCTATTTCGTTCTTAAATCGTAAATCATGAAGCTTTTGATCTGCTATTACCTCATCCTTTATTTTTAAAGCCTGAAAAAAAGCTTCTACTAATTCTAGCTCCGGTAAAATTATATTGACTATGTAGTTTGAAATAAACTCCACACACTCAATATATAAATCACAGATTTGTTTATCCAGTTGTATTGAGAAAGTACGCATTTTTAATTGATTAATGGTCTCTTCTGCTTCCAATTGGAATTCATGTAAACTTTCCCTCATAGCCAAGTTCTGTTTTCTAGTCTTTAACTTCATGCCAATTGGGGAAAGAAAAAAAGTATTGATAAAAACATCATCTTTAGACCAATCCACTTCAGAGATATAATTTTCCGTTCTTTCAAACTGCTGCTCGGGTAAATCTACGAATTGTTTTTCTGTTTCCTTGGAGTATTCTCCAACCTCTTTAACCCTTCCAAACTTCCCAAGAAAATCAGATAATCTATGTATATTCTTCTCAACAACACCTTTTCTGATCGTATTAAGATATCTTACTTTTTCGTTAAACTCCTCAATAATCCTGTTTAAAGAAGCTATTATCCTTTCAACATCTATTTTAAACTGCTCATATTGATCCTTCAATTCTTGAACCAGCTGCCTACGCTCTTTTTCACCGGTAGCCGTTTGGACTTTATCCGCTGCCCAATCTAATAATTTATTAAAGAACCCCATCTATTTTTCGCCTCCATAGTATACAAAATTTGCTCTCTTTCGATTATCCTTACATGCAACAATTTGACCATCCTTGACCAAAAATTCAAACGTACCGTTCTTACTGATGGTGAAGTTATTTTTTTTACCTTTTATATAAAATTTCCCCTCTTTGCATTTATAAGTTTGCTTAATTCTGACATTACCTGTTTTATTTCTACGCTTCTTTTTAATTATCATAAATATGAAAATTAAAATTGCCAAAAGAATAATCCACATAAATAAGTCTCCTCTCAATACGTATGATATCTATACTTATTGCCACAAAAAGTTTGACAATCGGAATCTAATTCATTAGTCCTATTTACATAATATTAATTGTAGCTCTGTAAAAATAGATTTTCAAATAATTTATGGGAATAATGTCATATTTAATCGAATTTGTTTGGAATTCTGACCTTTTGTTCATTCAGTCAGCACCCAAAATTAAAACCTCACCAGATAATTGATCTACTATCTGATGAGGTCCTGACAACTCAAACTAGAACAAAATTTTTAATTGATTTTTATATTTACAATAGAAATGACTTTTCAAGATATTTACCTACATATCTTTGGTAGTCTAGTAATATTAAGTGCAATCACATCAAGGACATTCATCTTTGCTTCATCAGCCAGCGTTTATTACATGTTTAAACTTACCACTTTGAGGATGCTGCTTTGGTTCATATTATAAGATCTATCGTTTAATTTGATTATGCATCATTCTACGTTCGATGTAAAGAGTCACGGAAAATCAGGAAACTTAAAACTCCATGCGAAATAATCATTTAAGTTCCTTGCAAGAGGCAAAAAAATAGAGCCTTTGTTCCATAGCTAATCAGCTATCTTACAAAAGCTCCATTTTTATGAGTGATTAATTATTTTTAAGATGAAAACTCTTCTCTACTTTTTATAATTATTCCTTAATTAATTGAACCTCTACAGGAATAGATGCTTCTACTGTTTCACCGGCTAATAGCTTCACAGCAGTTTCCACTGCAGTTTTACCCATTAGGTCAGGTTTTTGAGCTACGGTTGCAGCCATCCTACCATCTTTTACAGCCGCTACAGCATCATCAGTAGCGTCAAAACCAATAACAACGATTTCTTTCCCTGCGGAGCTTATCGCTTCAAGAGCTCCTAATGCCATTTCATCGTTATGTGCGAATACACCCTTGATATCTTGGTTAGCCTGTAATATATTCTCCATAACATTTAAGCCTTCTGCCCTGTTAAAATTAGCTGTTTGGCTTGTAACTACGTCTAAACTGGTATCAGCTACTTCATGGAAGCCTTTACCACGGTCAATGGTAGCAGATGCACCAGGTACACCTTCAAGTTCTGCAACCTTTGCTCCCTCACCTACAAGCTCCAATAGATACTCAGCTGCAAGTCTGGCACCAGCAACGTTATCAGATGCGATCTGAGAGGATACTTCAACACCATTTACAACGCGGTCTACTGATATCACTTTAATACCTTTTGCAATTGCTTCCTCAACAGCAGGAGCAACCGCGTCTGAATCTACTGGATTTACAATAATTACACCAACATTTCTAGAAATAAGGTCTTCAATACCACTGGTTTGCTTTGCTACATCATCTCCTGCATCTACGACAATAAGCTCGATATCATTATCTTTCGCAGCAGCTTTCGCTCCTTCTGTTAATGTTACAAAGAATGGATTATTCAGAGTAGATACAGATAAGCCTATTTTATTATTGTCCTTATTGCCTGAATCCGTTCCCCCATTATCCGTGTTGTCCGTATTATTGGTGTTACCTGTGTTATTGTTACCATTTTTGCCTTGATCAGCACAGCCAATTACAGCAAACATTAAAAGAGCAATTAAAACCCACAATAATTTTTTTCTTTTCATAAACATTTCTCCTTTTCCCTATGCATTCGCATTATTTAGTATAAGAAATACTTTTATATAAATACATAAGCTTCGCATACTGTTTAGATCAAACTAATATAATGCCAAATACTATGATGTTAACCTGTTGCTGTAATATGCAGAAGCAATATGCCTTTATATCGTTTACTTTTTCAAATTGTTATAAAAACCAACCAAGTATAATATTATCTTTTACGGTCAGATAATACTGCTATTAATATTACTAGGCCTTTGATAACATCTTGATAGTAAGAGGATACACCAAGAATATTTAGACCATTATTTAATACTGCAATGATTAATACACCAATTAAGGTTCCATAAATTTTACCACGACCGCCATTCATGCTGGTTCCACCAAGTGCAACTGCCGCTATCGCATCTAGTTCATAGCCTGTACCAAGAGTGGGTTGGGCAGAATTTAGTCTTGATAAGAGTATTAAACCTGCAAGTGCAGACATAATTCCGGAGATAACATAAACCAAAATCTTGGTTCTGCTAATATTTACACCGGCTAATTTGGCTGCTTTTGCATTACTACCAGTAGCATAGATACGACGGCCAAAGGTTGTTTTATTTAGTAAAAAGTAAAAGATGATAAACATGACAAAAAGTAGGATTACTGGAACCGGAATTCCAAATAGATCTCCTTTACCTATTACTCGTAGGATATTAGAATCTCCTAAGCCTGATATCGGTTTACCATTGGTATAAATCATCGTTACTCCACGGTATACGGTCATTGTAATTAATGTAGCAATGAAAGGTTGTAATCTTCCCTTAGTAACTAGGATACCACTGATAAAGCCAAGGGCTGCACCTAACAGAAGGGAAATAACCATAGCCAATGCCGCTGGCATGCCACCTTTTATTAAGCCAGCACATATGGCTGTAGACAATGCCAGTAAGGAACCTACCGATAGGTCGATGGCTCCAGTCAATATTACAAATGTCATACCAAATGCAATTAAACCATTGATGGATGATTGACGTAATAAGGAAAAAAAGTTGTTAACGGTTCTAAATTGAGGACTAATGATGCCAATTCCAATAACAAGTATCATGAGAGCTATTAAGGCACCAAAATCTTGCATATAATAAGATAGTTTTTTATTTTTTTCATTCATTAGATGCTACCCCCTGTTGCTAGAGTCATTATTTTTTCTTGATCGGCTTCTTCTTTGGTAAGGATACCTCGTACAGTACCTTCCCTTACTATCATGATACGGTCACTCATTCCTAGAACTTCAGGGAGCTCAGAGGAAACCATGACGATCGCTACCCCTTCTTTAGCTAAATTGTTTATGATGTTATAGATTTCTTTTTTTGCACCAATGTCTACACCTCGGGTTGGTTCATCAAGTATAAGTATCTTAGGATTGGTATAAATCCATTTTGCAAATACTACTTTTTGTTGATTACCTCCACTTAAGTTGTAACATTCATGTTGAGGTCCAAAGCAACGAATGTTTAATTCCTTAATTCCTTTGCTAACTAAATCATTATCTTTTTTTCTATTGATAACTCCAAATCGGTTCGATATAGATTTTAAGTTAGGAAGTGCAATGTTACTCTGAATGGTTTCTTCCAACAAAAGCCCTTCACTTTTTCTATCCTCGGTTATATAGCCGATTCCCTCTTGAATTGCATCATAGGGACTTTTAATATCGGTTTTTTGATTGTTAATGTATATTGCACCGGAATCATAGGGTAAATTTCCAAAAATCGCTTGCATAATTTCTGTTCTACCGGCTCCCATTAAGCCTGATACTCCAAAAACCTCACCAGCTCTAACAGAAAAAGAAACATTCTCAAACATACCCTTTTTCGTGAGTCCTTCTACACGAAGTACCTCGTTACCAGGATCAAAATCTCTAGCAGGATAACGCTCACCTATTTCACGTCCAATCATCATTTTTACAATCGCATTCATATCTGTCTCGCTAATAGGCCTTGTACCAATATAATTACCATCTCTTAGAACAGTAATTCGATCACACAATTCAAAAATTTCTTCCATACGGTGAGATATATAAACAATAGAAACACCACGTTTTTTTAGATTATGAATAACATCAAAG
>JAAYQP010000002.1 GCA_012519195.1 Clostridiales bacterium
GATGCATCCAGGCTCTGAACGACCCATCCGTCGTCGGTTAAATGTAAGGATATCCCGATATATGTCCTGCTCAAGCTTGATATGAATAACGAAAGCGAAACGGCTATTACAATCAAACCGAACAGCGAAATGGCGATTTCTCTTTTATATTTCATCATATTTTTAAGGATGGAATTGCCGGCTTGCTCATTCCTGTTCATATTTTGAGAAGTCATTTTACAAACATCCCTAATTTTTCTGTATTTATACCGGATTCTTTGATTTTCTCGATAGCTTCGCTTGCCAATAACCGGTAAAATTCCATTTTTATAGCTGTATAATGTAATGCTCCGCTATTTGAAAGTATATCAGAAATCTGTTCTATATCAATATCTGCGCTGCCTGCTTGTTTTCTATAATACCGTATCAATAGCGAATTCGCCGGCCCTTCTGTCTGCGATAACGCAAATATGACCGGCAAGGTGATTTTCTTGTTGATTATATCCTTTTTTTCAATTATACCTGCAATATCGTTGGTAATTTGTGCCAGCATTCCCAGGTTATGCCCGAATTCCTTAATATTATCGAGTACTTTTTTATTTTCGGTAGCCAATAGCGCTCCGGTGTAGCAAGCGCACTCAATCTGGGATGCAGATTTCATACTGAGTATATCCATGTAGTCGTTTTCGGAGAGCTCGATTGCGCTGCCATGTGATAAATCCATATGCTGCCCCTTGCAGGCAGTCAAGTAATAAGAATTAATTATATCCAGAATGCGCACTATCATACGGTCGTCCACGCATCTACTTTTAAGGCGGGCAATTGCTTTTTCTCCGAGTACTAGCAGGGTGGTAGCAATGTTGTTGGTAATGGCAGTTCCATACCTGGAGGATAAAGACAACGGGGCATCGTTGTCCTCGATATCGTCGAAAACATCGCCGGCTGCCATGAAAAACTGAAGAGAAGCACAAAGCGGCAGCGCTTTATCAGTGCTGCCGCCAATGGATTCACAAACAATTAACGGTAACAAAATCCAAGGTGGCTCATGCTCGTCTGCAACAGCCAACCCTCTTCTGCTTACCGTTAACGGCTCTTTAACAAAACCATAAAGTTCTTCGGGTAGCGACGAAATAACATCAATTATCTCTTCATAAAGAAGTTTATACAGCAAACCATCATTCATTTAGATGGCCTTAAAGCTATTTAATTTGATTAAAGCCAGAACAGTGCTGCTTTAAATCCAACAGCCAGAGATACAGAATCAGAGGTTGCAAGTCCATATCTGGCGGTGGTATTTAATACAGCTGTTTTTTCATTGTCGGTCAGGTTATAGCGGCTCATGACGCTATCGGGATTAGACAAAAACTGTTCTCTGGTGGATTCGTCGCAAAAGATACTTTTAACCATTTCCTGTAATGTCTTTGATTTCATGGATAACCTCCTGAAATAATATTTTTAGCTTTCTACTCTTAGTATAATATGATATTAAAAGAAAATCAATATTAAAATCAGCTTTTAAAAGATAACAAAAGTACTATTACCGAATAGTACTTTTGTCATTTACGTTCAAAATACTATTCTACAGACACCACAACCGAATAGAACAATAATAAATATATCGTCAATCTCTTAATATATTATAAAACATCTGCTTATATCTGTATAGTGAAAGCAAAAATTATGAA
>JAAYQP010000286.1 GCA_012519195.1 Clostridiales bacterium
ATCCTAATGGGAGAGTACCGCTTTTTTTATCAATAGTAGTTTCATCAATTTCTTCTATTGTTTCGTCTTCAAATTCATTAAATAATCTATAGATAATATTAATAAGAGTATCATTATATTTTTCTTGTTCTATATGTTGCTCAACACTAAATACTTGTAACTTTTGGTTTTCCAAACTGTTAAATAACTGCTGCATATGTTTTATGCTCTTACATAACATTGAATAGTTATAAACAATTATTCCGTCTATAAGCCTGTTATCATTATCTTGGGTCTGAATAATATCAATTAAGTCTTGAAGTCTATCATCTACTGTAGTTTCATCATCGTAGAATATATCAAATATTTCATAATTATTTTTTTCTGCAATATCCCTACAACTTTTTAGTATAAAATCTTTACTAACGGTGTCATCATTTAACTTTGCATTATATCTATAATAGATGGCCACGTTCTTTTTTTTATCCATATGAATCTCCTTTTTAAAAGTCATTTATTATTAATATATTATATAATATCAAAAACATGATATCAACCTAAAACTAAAGTATATATAGAACAGCAAACGGAAAGTATCAGGGATTTTCAAACTAGACGGATTAAATGGGCAATACAAGGATTGCAGGAACAAGGACAAGATTTGCAGTTGTGGAGGATTTACAGAAAGGCTGGAATAAGAAAAGAATATCATTTTGAGTTAGAACATGTGGTTATCAAATTAATAGATGGTATAGATACTTAGTTGACAAATATGTCAAATAAATATCTATATAAATCATTGACAGGTGAAAAAATTTGAGTTACCATCTAATCACAAAAATACCTGAAGCATTTCACTATTGTAAATATTGTTATCAACCTGTTGACAAGTAATTTTTAAGATATGTAATTGAAGTGTAAAATTGGAAAGCAGGGAATTGTGGTAATATATATAATACAAACATTAGAGCATATTTTTTTAGGCTTTAGGTAAAGGTTTTTAAAAGAAAATTGAATAACGATTAAACAATGCACTATAAACAACTTATTAAACGAGGAAATTGCATAATTAATATTTATACTTAGAATCTAAAATTGTATACAATTCAATTTAGTAAAATCAATGCTATTTAAAATATTTATGCATACTTAGTGTAAATTTTATGCAATATTGCAATTGCCTCAAAAAAAAGACTTAACAGAGCAAAACCATCGGTGATATAACGAACGCCGATAATTAAATTTTGCTCTGTTTTTGTTTTAATAATAAAGGTGTAACTAAATTTGAGGGAACTGTTATAACGCATAGCAGTTCAATTACATTGAAGAAATGAGATATTAATATGGAGGTGTTGTGAATGATTGATATGAAAGATTCTACAAGTGTTGGTGATGTATTGCGTTACGTAGAAGGGAAAATGCAAGAGATAATGTATTGCATAAGAATTGCTGAAAAAAATCAGCAAAAGGAAAAGATTGCTGCACTTGAGGCAAAATTGGAAGAGTTAGATAAACAGCGATATTGGTTGTTAGTTGCTTTTGCTGACTTTGAAAAACATATGGAAAGTTTAAGCAAAAATATTTGTGATAACTAATTGTAAACTGTGTTGAGTGATTCTGAAAGGAGTTGATTATTAATGAGAAAGGTAATTAATAAGAAAGTGTATGACACTAAAACAGCAGAATTGGTAGCAGAATACCATAACGGTTTTTCGCAAAGTGATTTTCGATATTTGTATGAAGGGTTGTATAGAACAAATAAAGGACAATTTTTCATTCACGCAGATGGTGGAGCGATGACAAAATATTGTGAACGCGTTGGAAACCAGACTTCGGGAGCAGAAACAATTATTTTGCTTACACCAGAAGAAGCATACGAATGGCTAGTAGAACATAATGAGGTAACAGCCATTGAAAAATACTTCTCAGATATGATTCAAGAAGGATAAAAGTTAGAAAGTGTTGTAATAGGGGGAATAAAAATACTACTCATAAAATATTTAACTTGAATTCGGCAAGTAAAGTATATAGATAATGCTCAAAGTATTGCTGTTTCTGAATTTGAAATACCTTAAAAGTTTAAAAAAAATTACACATACTTTTCAGGGCTTTGAAGGATTGCTTGCCGAATCTAAGTTAAACATAGAACTAAACATACTCCTCACCCTATTTAATAAAGTTGAGGAGGGATTTTAATGGAAGATAATTTTTATACAAAGGACTTTAATTATTATCAATTAGTATGCTGGCAGGATTACATTAAAATGAATGGATTGGCGATACTTAAAGAGTTATGGAAAATTGAGCAGATATATCATAGATTTCAAGGAAAAGAAAGATTTTTAAAAGCCTATGTCATTAAAGTCAGTGATGCAACACTAGCCAGTCAGCAAGGAATAAATGTGAGAACTGTAAAAGGAATAATTGAAAAGTTAGAAAAATACGGGTTAATAAAAATTCTTTCTGATAGGAATGACCCCAGTGAAGTTCATAAAAACAGGGCAACGGAGTATCTTATTGTAAAACCAATACCACTTCCTCCTGTTGTTAGGATAAATGAAGATTATATCCAATGGTTTGGAAAGCCAGTATGTGTGAGGGAAATAGAATTTATGAAAGAACTCTTAGATGAAGAAAAACTGCACCTAAGTCTGCAAAATGATACACCTAAGAATGAAATTATGTATGAAAAAGGTGAAGAAAAACTACATCCTAAACAGAAGAAGAAAAAGAAAACAAACAACAACCCGTCTTGTAATTCTTCCGTAAAGGAAAACAGCAATCCGGATAATGTTGTTGTTCTTGATTTAAAGGTTAATAAAATCATTTCGGACCTGAATCAGGTAAATGCTTTTAAGCAGCACGATATAACAAAGATTGTCCTAAAACTTATGAAAAAGTATCCTATTAAGGATTTAGAATATATTGCGAATTATTATTTACAAGTAGGTTGCAACTCAAATGTACGGAATCTTTATCCATATCTAGAATATGCAATTAAACACAAGGACGAATATATTGTTTCTAAACAGCCACAAGAGGCTATGAAACAGAAAACAAGCGATATTTTAAACCTGATTGAACTCTTTAATAATAGCAAATAAATGTGTTGTACTTTGATGCAGAGGAGGGATTATAATGAGAGGAAATTTTGGTTTGCCAAAACCTAGTGATATTACTGTATTTAAAGATGAAAAGACTGATACATATTTTTATGAACAAATACTATTAAAGAATTGTCTTATGAGTGAAGAAGTATTTTACAATTTTAAAGATAGCGGATTGAATGGAAGTGATTTTTACATTAATATACACAAAAAATTATGGGAAGCGATGGAAAAAGCGACTTTAAAAGAAGGCATTTCGGAATTAACCGTTGCAGAGTATTGTGATGCGGATGAAGATGTGGTGAAAAGCACTATTGAAGATTTAAAAGGCATAAATGTTAAAAAGGCTGACCTCCTATTGAGTTTTAAAAAGGTAAAAGAAGAATCATTAAAAAGAACGCTTAAAGGGATGGCCCGTTTCACTTTAGATAATATAGGGGAAAAAGAAGGCAGTCAAGTTTTACAGCAAGTGGCAAATAAAATATTGAGTGTGGATGCTTGCAGCGATATTGTGCAAATGGATTCCAACAAATTTATCAATAGTTTTATGAAGCATTTGGATGACAGAAAAAAGGATAATTTTACAGTTGGTGTTAACAGTGGAATTCAAACGCTGGATAAAATAACGGGTGGATTTAGATATGGAGTTTATTCATTGGTTGTTGGACGCCCCGGCCACGGTAAAACTTCATTTTTACTTAGTTGCTTCTACAACAATATAATGAATGGGGAAAAGCCTGTTTTTTTAAGTCTTGAAATGACGGAGGAACAGGTGGGAATTAAACTTATGTCTATTGCAACAGGAATTCCAACTGCTAAACTTGAAAATCCTAAAACACTTACCAACCAAGAAGAAGAGAAAATTAGAGAGAGTGCAGAAAAATTAAGAAAATATAAATACTCTATTGTTGATTTCACTAGTGGTGTAAATGTCTTGGAATTTGGCATTATACTAAATAAATATGTAAATTTGGGCTATAATGTGGCCTATGTGGATTATATACAACTTATTAAAATGGCGAATAACCGTGATCCCCAAACTGCTGGAGAGTTTAGAAGTGTATACAAAAACATTCGGGAAATCTGTAAGAGAGTCAATGCAAAAGGGAATATGGCTGTAATATTTGCGGCTCAAGCAGGACGAGAAGGTGAAAAACGACCATTAGATGACAGAATTCCAGATATGCGTGATTTAGAATGGTCTGCTTCCTTAGAACAGGATGCAGCACTTATTGTAGGACTAATGAATAGGAGCAAATATGACGATGATGAAGTATACAAAAACAAGTTAATGATTAAAATTGCTAAAAACAGATTCAGAAAAGAAAAGCCCTTTATGCTTAGTTTAGATGAACATACTCAATATATAAGGGATTTAAATGGAGAAGAAGTAGAGAATTTTCAGCAAACCATTAAAAGATGGCAAAGAGAAGTAATGGAAGATGAAGAGAAAAGAAAAGCAGGAATTTAAAATTTTTTGTTGAAAAGAATGTTTGAATAGTCTTCCATTATAGTCCCATAAATAGGAGGTTGCCTACGGGGTAGAGGTAGCCTCCTATTTATTTTTGGAGTATTAAAAAAATAGGTAGTCTGTCTTTTTTAATGGATTGAAGTAGGAAGAAACTCAGGTTTTAGTTCCTGTGAAATAAAATTCAATGATCTATCCCAACTATTAATAAGTTTATTTTTTAGTTCAGGTTCAAGGCTTACATCTTGTCCTGTCGTTATTTTTTGCTCAATATCCTGTTGCAAGGAATCGATCCAAAAGCGTTCTTCTTCAGCAATTTTCAAGGTTCTATGGCATTGAATAAAGTCTTTAATGAGGTTGAACTTCTTTGTACAGTAGGAATCAATACAACTGATGTAATAATGCAAGCCAGTATAGAATCTGCATGCGAAATAGATATTTACAATATGGATGGGAGAGACCCCGTCATCTTTTATGATTGTAGATACGGTCTCAATACACCAGCGGATATTATCTTTTATATCTTCAATATCTTTATCTCTTACGATATCTCCTTTGACTATGCTTTTAAGGGTGTTTCTTGAGACATTTAATTTTTCATAATAAATTGTCATAAATTCTATCCAAAGTAATTTATTACCTACAATGAATGTATTTGGAGTTTTTTCGCATTCATTAATAAAATCTTCTATTGTAGCGAGTAGACTAAAGCAAACTTTAGCAAAATAGAAGGATTCGGATATAAAAACATTTTTACTAAAGTTCTCTGAATTATTAATGATATCTTTAATATCTTCTGTATTTATAGGAAACCCCATATGGATGATAACCGCCTCCTTTATTCTTAAGATAAATAGCGTTACATCATGATACCACTGGATAACAAGGATATCAATATTTTATTTAAATTGGCCCTGAATTCATAAGTATAGGATGGTATAATGGATAAAAAAGAAGGGAAGAGTGCTATTGCGACTAAAGATGATTTTTATAATTGGAATGTTTATCATATCAGTCATATGCATTATTACAGGCATAATAGACATTAACAGGATGCTAGGTTATAAGGCTTATTTAGTGTATCTTTTATTCTTTTTCTCTTTTCTGCTGCCTGTTATTATTTCAGGCAAGAAGGCAGAAAAATTTGATTAAGAGGGCTGCGTAGTGTTTTTGATTCTGGTATACTTGTTACATGTTGTGGCTGACATAACTCCTTTTTATCTCCTTTCTTTGTTGTGTGATATAGATTTGAAAAGCCGCTGTGAACTTTGTAGTGATGCCTTGTGCAGATAATTCCGAAAGTTCTACAGAGGCTTTTCTATTTAGTGCTATACTGCTTGTCCAAAAAAATTAATAATCGTACACAAACATTAATAATATTTATTGACGGTTATTAATATTATCAATGATTGTTAACCGTTAGGTGCTGTTATTAACCGAATAGCAGGAGTCTAAAAAATCATTTCATAACTGTTTTATAAATTCTTTGTCAAAGTTTAATAAGTAATATTAACTAATAATAACTATTGTTACAGGTTAATAATGGTCAGGATACATAAGGAAAGGTAAATATAAGTGGCAAGATTATTTCTGCTTTTATGTTAAAAGATATTGAATGAAAAAATTAGAAATAAAATGAATAAATTAGTTTACGGTAGAATAAATGGCTTGAATATGGAAATATGATTTTATACAATAAGAAATAGCAAAATTTACCTAAAAATCAGATTTAATAAAATGTAAAATGGATATGGTATGTCATAATAAATTCAGTATTATAAGGCTTAAGTTTGATTATTTTCGGATATATTGGTCAATTTTCAACTAAAATATTTTTTTCATTACGAAAAAAATTCTTAATAAAGGAAATGAGCAAGGAAAAAAATAAATAAAATCGAATTTAATAGAAAATTATATGAGTGTCTTCAACATTTAATCTTTATAAGGTCTTATGGACAAATTTAAAGAAATATCGCAAATTTTGGGATATCAACAGGTGAAAAAAATCTTTGTTTAAAAAGCAGGAACTAAACATTTTTTGTTTAATAGATGAGTATGATTTACACATTACATAGGATAGAAGGGATTACGGATATATTCAGTTTTTTAATAGAATATCTGTAATCCTTTTTCTATAAAAGAAAGCCTGACTCTCAAGACAAATATGGAAGGAGGTGGGTTTATCAAAGCAATTTTTAAGTAATGATTTGAGTGGTGCAAATCATTGTTCGCATAATTCTTTTCTGTGAGGTAGTTTGAAAAGTAGTGTTGTTATTTGCTATTGCAAATCCCCTTTTGTCTTTTGTGAAGCCGGCTTCTGCCGGCTACTTCTTTTTATATAGACGAGACGAGTAATATTCTGTTTGTATAGATGAATTTGGTGTTGTTAGAAGGAGGTAGATATGTCCAAAGATTTTGATAAGATGATTGATGATTTAACAAATCAATTTAAAAAAGAACTGAAGCAATTAAAGGAAGAAGGATTTGATGAGGATTATATAAGATGGTTGAAAGAAGAATTGCGTGAGAGATTTCTAGTAGAGATGAACAAAAAAGAAGAAGAAAAAATATTGAATGAAGTTAGAGAAGAACTTGAGAAAGATGATAGTAAGGTTCTTGTGGCAAATCTATTATTTAAGGTAGATCTAATTCAGAGAATAGTTTATCAAATTTTGGTATCAGAGGAACTTTAGTTTGATTGTCCAAAAGCATAAAAAAACAAGATAGAACTGGAGTAATTTATTGCCTGATAAAAACAGGATTAGAGGAAGTTTTATTGAATAGATGAATACAAATAGTTACACTCCAGAAAGATAAGAGGAACATAGAATGGACATCAATCCATTTATTATGATTCCTCTTTTTGTTTTAACTAAATGACGAAAGAGGTGATAACTTCAGTCAGCAGGTTCTAAAAAGTACTAACAAAATTATTGCCGGTTCCTACAGGAACTTAATAACTAATGAAAGGGGATTTTACAATGAAAGAAACTAACAGCATTATAATTGGTATTGACCACGGAAACGCAAGTATTAAGACAAATACAAGTTTTGAATGCAAATCAGGTTTTACTGTTCTTAATGATGAGCCTATCATTCAGAAGGGGCTGCTGAAGTATCAATCCAAATACTATTCGGTTGGAGCAGAGAGATTTCCTGTGAAAATGGATAAAACAATAGACGAGGACTTTTTTATTATAACTCTTGCTGCAGTAGCAGAATCTCTTGGCAGTACAACAGAGTATAATTCAGTGAAAGGCAAAGATATTATTTTATCAGTTGGATTACCCATAGTTAATTATGGCCGTATGAAAGAGCGTTTCAGGTCATATTTCATTAGAAATAACATTCAGTACAAATATGAAGGGAAGGAGTACCTAATTAACATCAAAGACTGCTTTGTTTTTCCTCAATCATATTCAGCCCTACTCACAAGGTTTTCAGAGTATAGAGATGTACCGCTTGTTAATGTATGCGATATAGGCGGGGGGACTACTGATTGTTTTAAAATGGAGAATGGCATAATTAACATATCTTCTTGTTTTTCTTTACCACTTGGGGCAATCCACCTATTTAATAGTATTGCTCAAGAGGTTCTTGCTAGAGGATACTACCTTATCGAATCCCAAATCCAACAAATTATTTTAGGTAAACAGCCATTATTTGAAGATGAAGGGATTAGTAAGATTGTTAGGGAAACAACGGAACGCTTTACAGGGAGAATTCTTTCCCAGATTGGAGAACACGGGCTTGAATTAAAACTTAATCCCACCGTATTTGTTGGCGGCGGCTCAATCCTTTTAAAACGCTTTATTGAAGAAAGTAAGATTGGTTATACCGAAATCATTGAAGATCCTTTTGCCAACGCTAAAGGCTTTGAAATGCTTGCAAGGCAGAAACTATTAAAAAGGTGACGGCAGTATGGATTATATTAAACGAATTAACTTAAGTTTTGATCTAAGGAGAGAAAAGGATAGACAGGTATGTGATATTTTGTCTGTTATAAAACATAAGACAGCCTATGTAACAGAAGCAGTGCTTGCTTATGAAATGGGAAATCAAAATACTATTGATAAAAATGTTATAAAGCAGGCATTACGGGAAGTTCTTGTAGAAATGAATATAAAATCTATTGAGAATAAGCAAGAAAGGGAAGAGGTTATACCAGAGACAGTGTTTGATATTTTTGAGCAAATGTAAAGGATAAAAGGTAAGGTGCTATTATACATAGTGCATTACCTTTTATTTTTGTGGAATAAAGTTATAAAAATATAAATTAGGTATTTACAAAACCTAAATATTGTGATACGATTAGATGGTAAAAATATGCATATATTTTTTAGGGTTTTTGAAATAGGTATTAGAAATACCTAACGAAAGGAGTGGTTGAAGTCTTAATGTATGATATGGATAAAAATCTGTATAGACTTACTCAGCAATTAAGTGATGATTTCAAAGGGATTATTGACTATGAAGATGGATTGTTGTTTGATTTGGGCTTGTTTACTATCGTTTGGTTAGATGCTACTAAAGCAAAATATGGTTGGATTGTACCAGATATTAATAGATTCAAAAACATAGACGGAATATCTATTGATTTTCTACAGGAATTAATAAGAGTGGGGCAAGAAATAGAACAGATGAACCCCGAATTTAAGGGTATCTTTTCTGAACTTTGCTTTTATAAAATAGACCGAATCCCAGCAAAGGTTTGTTGGAGTCATTTTAGAAAATATATTAGGCTAGTTTCGATAGTAGATATGGCTATTGATACTGCTGGTACTTTCGTCCAAAAAGTTCTGGAAATGATATTTAAAAAAGAGGGAGAACAAATTACGCCCGATAGTATAAGAAAACTTATGGCTCATCTTGTTACTATACAAGATAATGCTAAAATAGCAGACCCCTTTTTAGGTATTGGAGGGAATTTAATAGAAGTACATCAGAGAGTTGTTAAATCAGGATTTAATCAAAATAACATTCAGTTTTATGGGCAGGAGATAAATAGTAGAACTTACTTATTGGCGAAACTGAATTTTTTACTTAATGGTATAGAGAATTTTGATATAAGACTAGGTGACTCTATAAGAGAGCCAAAGTTCATACAAGCAAATACACTGCTGAAAATGGATTACATATTGTCGGATATTCCCTTTGGGTTACGGTCTTGGGGATATGAAGAAGCGGTTCACGAACTGTACAGCAGGTTTAAATATGGCATTCCTAGCAAAAGTTTTGCTGAATGGGCACTGATACAGCATATATTAGCCTCACTAAAAAATAATGGCAAAGCAATTGTTACGATTCCAAAAGGACCATTGTTTAGAGCAAATGAATACAAAATCAGACAGGGTATAGTAGAAGATGATTTGATTGAATGTATTATTGAACTTCCGGATAGTATATATGCAACTACCAACATTCCTGTCAATATGATTATTTTTAATAAGGACAAATCACAGGACAGAAAAGAAAAGATATTGCTAATTGACGCAAGCCATATGGAAGTGGAGAAGGAACGGGGTCAAAAGAAATTAAGTGATGAGCAATTGGAATATATTGCCGATATATATTACGGAGGATTATGTATTGATGGTATCAGTCAGTTCATCACCAATGAAACTGTGAGAAAGCACGAATATAATCTTAATTTAATTGAGTATCTGAAAATAGAGGCCTTAAAAGATAAATTAACTGATATGATTGAATTGAGGGATGTAGCACAAAAGATTTTTAGAGGAGTGCAGATACCGAAAAAAACTTTTGAAAGTGTCAAAAAGGGAAAAAACAAAAGTCATTATATATTAAGCCTGAGTGATATTAATGAGGATCGGATTATTTTAGATAGTAATTCATTAGTAGAGCCCCAACAGCGGTGGGTAAAAAACTATGAAATCAAAGAAGGAGATGTTGTTTTATCGGCTAGGGGCACAGTTATTAAATCTGCAGTGGTAGAAGCAGGATTACCTCCAACTATTGCTTCGGGTAATCTTGTGGTGATAAGACTGAAAAAGAACAGATATAACCCCTATGTGCTTAAGTTTTATTTAGATAGTCCTTTAGGAAAAACACTTTTGGAAGGTTTGCAAACCGGAACTTCTGTAACGGTAATTAATCCAAGTAACTTAGAAAAATTAATGGTTCCAAAAGTAGATATTACAGAACAAACAGAACTTGCAAATAGAATATTGGAGAATGAAAATGCTTATAAAGAAGCAATCAGAGAGGCAGAGGAGCGAAAGAAACTGACTATCCAAAGTATATATCAGGAATTAGGGATAATCAATCTATAGGTTTAAAATAATACAGAAATATGGAGGAGTTAAAGAATATGGCACAAAAATTGACTTTAGCAAGATTAGAAAGACTTCTGTTAGAAGCCTGTGATATATTACGAGGAAAAATGGATGCCAGTGAATATAAAGAATTTATCTTTGGTATGATTTTCCTTAAAAGGCTTTCAGACCAGTTTGAAGCAGAGAGGGAAAAACTACGAGAAGAGTATGAGAAAAAGGGTTTATCGGAAGAGTTAATTGAGAAGCAACTAAAGATTAAGAATAAATACAAGTTTTATGTACCAGAGGAAGCAAGATGGGAGAATATTCGCCATTTAAAGTCTAATGTTGGAGATGGTCTCAATAAAGCCCTCGCTGCCATTGAAGACGAGAATCCTAATACCCTTGAGGATGTATTAAAAGGGATAAACTTTAACAGAAAGATTGGTAAAAGAACACTAGATGATACTGTATTGGTGGATTTTATACAGCACTTTGATACAATCCCTATGAGAAATGAAGATTTTGAGTTTCCAGACCTTTTGGGAGCAGCCTATGAATACCTGATAAAATATTTTGCTGACAGTGCAGGTAAAAAGGGAGGAGAATTCTATACACCTTCGGAAGTAGTTCGCTTATTGGTTAATATAATTGAACCACAACAGCATATGATGGTTTACGATCCATGTGTCGGAAGTGGAGGTATGTTAATACAATCAAAGCAGTATGTTGAAGAAATGGGTGGAGATTCACGGGATTTGGGCTTGTATGGTCAAGAGGACAATGGTGGAACTTGGGCGATTTGCAAAATGAATATGATACTCCACGGTGTTGTCACAGCAGATATCCGTAACGGTGATACAATTAAGAATCCAATGCATCTTGATGCAGGTGGAGAATTGAAAAAATTTAGCAGAGTCATTGCCAATCCACCTTTTTCTCAAAACTACAGTAAAAAGGATATGAAATTTAGGGAGCGGTTTAGATTTGGATTTTGTCCAGAAAACGGAAAGAAAGCAGATTTAATGTTTGTTCAACATATGATTGCAAGTTTAAGAGAAGATGGAAAGATGGCAACCATTATGCCCCACGGTGTATTGTTCCGCGGCGGTGAGGAAAAGAAGATCCGCGAAGGGATTATAAAAGAAGGATTATTAGAAGCAGTTATCGGTCTACCACCAAACCTCTTTTATGGTACAGGTATCCCGGCTTGTGTCCTTGTAATCAACAAAGATGGTGCAAAGGATAGAAAAGAAGTATTGTTTATAAATGCAGATAGGGAATATAAGGAAGGGAAAAATCAAAATTCTTTGCGTCCAGAGGATATACAAAAGATAACCCATGTGTATCGAAATAAGTTGCAGGTCCCTAAGTATTCACGCCTTGTTCCTATATCAGAATTAGAGGCAGAAGAATACAATTTAAATATTCGTAGATATGTAGATAATTCTCCTGAACCTGAACCACACGATGTTAAGGCTCACTTGTTTGGTGGAATACCAAAAAGTGAAGTTGATAGTAAAAATGACTTATTCAATGCTCACGGATTAGATATATCACTAATCTTTGATGAGAAAGACAAAGACTATTACTTGTTTAAATACGATATACAGGAAAAAGAACAG
>JAAYQP010000287.1 GCA_012519195.1 Clostridiales bacterium
GAGGAATCGGTAATAATTTTGCCAACCCAGCATTAATCGGTAGAGCCATCATTATGTTATTATGGCCTGGTAATATCGCACAGTATATTACCACGAATCATAGTAATACCGATGCAATCAGCTCAGCAACCGTATTAAGCTTACTAAAAAGTGGTCAGGAAATTGCGGACTATACCTACTTAGATATGTTCATTGGCAATATTCCTGGAGCTTTAGGTGAGACGAGTACGCTTTTATTACTCCTGGGGTTTCTCTATCTATGTTATCGACAAGTAGTTAACCTAGGTGCATCCATTACCTATCTTATTACAGTGGTTGCTATAACCTTTGTATTTGGTAAAAATGGTTTCTTTACTGGAGATATTCTTACAAATCTATTAGGTGGTGGTCTAATTCTTGGTGCATGTTTTATGATCACAGATTATCCGTCCGTATCTCCAAGAGTAAAGGTGGCAATCGCATTTGTGGCTGGGCTTGGTACGGCTGGAATTCGAATCTGGGGTATCTTACCGGAGGGCGTTTGCTTTGGAATTTTGGTAGGAAATTGCTTATCTGGTTTCCTGGATCGAGTTATTAAACCGCATATTTATGGTGTTGGTGTTAAGAAAAACTTTAAAAAAATTTATGAAATAAAAGAGATGGATATGTAATGAAAGACAACAGATTAAGAGGTATCATTGCTTTAGCTGTGGTAACCGTATTATCATTTGGTGTAGTTTATGGGAGCAAAGCATTAACCAAGGATACATCCAATAATGGAACAACAAATCAATCAGGGGATCAGACTGAAGGCGGACTTGATGTTAGTGGTTTCGATGGTATTACTGCTGCTAGAGAGATTACAGATGGTAGTGGAGCAGTAACTGGTTATGCTGTGACAACAGCGTGCTGGTAATGTAACATTAGAAGTAAACTTTGATGCTGATGGCAAGACAATTAATGGCCTATCCGTAGTGAGCCATTCTGAAACACCAGGCTATGGTGCAAATATGGAAAATGAAGACTACTTAAGCCAGTTTAATGGCATAACAGCACCAGTTTATCTTCCAGGAAATGCACCTGCAGTAGAAGCAACCGAGACAGAGGAGGAGCCTGCGAAGGAAACTACAACGGAGGAAACGACTCCTTTGGAATTAAAAGATGGTACCTATACTGCTGAGACAGAGCTTGGTAATAATGGTTATAAAGATGTTGTAACAGTAACAATTCAAGATGGTGCAATCACAGAAGTAGTTTGGGATGCACTGAATGAGGCTGGAGAAAAGAAGAGTGTTCTTTCAGCAAATGGTCAATATGTTATGACAGAAGATGGACCTACTTGGGCTGAGCAAGCCGAAGCCATTGCAGCTTTTGTTGTTGAAAACCAAACGACAAATGCAATTTCAATGGACGAAAACGGAAAAACAGATTCCGTTGCTGGTGTTAGCATCAGTGTAGATGGATTTGTAAAATTAGTAGAAGAATGCTTAGCACAAGCTAGTGGTACCGTAACCTTAAAAGATGGTATTTATAAGGTAGAAGCTGATTCTGTAGATAATAAGGGTTATCTTTATATGCTTACTTTAAAGGTTGAAAATGGTGCGATTACTTCTGTTGTTTGGGATTCTATGAACGAATTAGGCGAATATAAGAGCTACTTATCAAGCGTAGGCAAATATGTAATGACAGAGGATGGCCCTACTTGGAAAGAACAGGCAGATGCTCTTGCAGCAAATGTAATTGAGAATCAATCCATCGCTGGAATTACTGTAGATGAGAATGGCAAGACAGATTCCGTTGCCGGCGTAAGTATCAGTGTAGATAATTTTGTTGATTTAGTAGAGAAGGCTTTAAAGCTTGCAGCTAGTGGCGAAGGTTCTGTAGAAACTGAGACAGAAGAAACTGAGGATACCACAACAAGCAGCGCTGGTACTGAAATTGATGCAATTTCTGGTGCAACCGTAACTTCAAATGCAATAGTTGAAGCGATTAACAATGCCTATGAATTTGTTCGTTCCTATACTGCAAAATAATATTTATCAAATAAATGGATCAGAATGGAGGCTGTCATGAAGACAAATTATCCAATGGAGGCATTTGCCCTGGCAATGGTTGTATTTTCTCTAAATATGCAGGAAGCTATGATTACAGGAATTATTCTCTTGCTTATTACGGTATTAGGTTTTTTATTCGATCAATTCTTTGGTAGGAAATTGCCGGCCTGGAGCAGAAAATTATGTATGGTAATTATCCTCTTGGCAGTCACCTATTCCCTGTTTCAAGTGATTATCCTTGGATATTTCAAGGGAAATTTAGATCAGCGCACAGTATTTCTTCAGCTTGCAATTGGTGCCCTGATCGCGAAGCATGTATTGGAGGCAGAAGAAATTAATTATAGCAGTATTCTTTATGAAAGTGCATTTTCCTATGGTGCGCTAATACTCATTGCAGTGATACGAGAATTTCTATCCTATGGAACCATTTATGATTATAAACTTACGGATGCTGATTTTTTAACGTCCGGTTTTCAGAATGTAATTCTTGGATTTTTAATGAGTGCAATTGCTATTGCAGTTTTAAACCGTATCTTCCGTTATGAGGATTTAAAAACAGAAAGCCTATGGGTAATCCTGCCGGTGATTCTGGTAAATCAACCATTTTCAATGGATCTGAAGTGGGAGAGTATTGGTGTTCTTGTATCCATAGCTGTGGCGATACTCTTTGTTTACTCAGTTCGAATGTTTTTGATATTTTCAAATGTAAGGAAAGAATGGAAACGGCTTCCGATCGAATTGGTATCCGTATCGATTATTTATCTGACACTAATGGTATTCTAATTGGTATGATATAAAATCATGATGAAAAAAGAGCAAGTGGAATTGTAATCAAATGACACTTGCTCTTTAAAAGTAGGTGTAATTTTGATTAAGAAAAATGATATAATTCTAATTGTAGCAATTCTCCTGGTGGGAGTTGGGTCGCTGTTAATTTGGAATGGAAGTAAATCAGAAGGAGCAAAAGTACGGGTAACCGTATTCCAAGAGGAATTTACTACTTTGAAACTGGATGAGGATACAATCTATACGGTTGAACATGAGAATGGTGAAT
The DNA here is from genome assembly GCA_012519195.1 of Clostridiales bacterium. Lineage (GTDB taxonomy): Bacteria > Bacillota > Clostridia > Lachnospirales > Lachnospiraceae > Mobilitalea. The sequence continues at coordinate 3,088 of JAAYQP010000287.1, forward strand.
GGAATACCTTTGAAATAAAGGACGGCTATGTAGATATGATTGATGCCAGCTGTCCGGATAAGCTATGTGTCTCTCAAAGCAAGATTCGCTATAATCACGAAACAATTGTATGTTTACCAAATCAGGTAGTATTAGAAATTATCGATGGCGAGGAGACAGCGATTGATTCCATTGCGAACTAAGCTGTCTTGTATAACATTCCTGTAACAATAATATTTTTGCAATCACCTATACTTGAAAGGTATAAAAGGAGCTATAATGAAATCGAAAAAAATGGCAACTTATGGGCTTTTAATCGCCCTGGCCTTTATATTAAGTTACATAGAAAGTTTATTCCCTTTTCCCTTCCCTGTACCGGGAATGAAGTTGGGTCTTGCCAATTTAGTTGTTATTACGGCACTCTATGGAATGGGATATAAGGAAGCCTTTGTATTATCCTTGATCCGCATTATACTGGTTGGTTTTACCTTTGGTAATCTATCTACGATGGTATACAGCCTTGCAGGTGGTATCCTAAGCTTTCTTGTAATGTTACTGACAAAAAAGAGTAAATGGTTTAGTATGGTTGGTGTTAGTATTGCCGGTGGTGTTTTTCATAATATCGGGCAGATTATCATAGCAATACTTACAGTTTATAACTATTATATTATTACTTACTTACCTTTCCTTTTAATTACCGGGGTTGTTACCGGAGCTTTAATCGGAATCTTAGGTTCTTTAATTCTAAAAAGAATTCAACGGTTCTTTTTATAAGCCTTGCCAAACTTCACTCATAC
>JAAYQP010000288.1 GCA_012519195.1 Clostridiales bacterium
CACCTCGAACTAGAGATTCCGAATGCCCGATAAATAAATATCCACCATATTCCAGATGATCATAAAATTTATTTACCAATCTATTTTTTGTTTCCGTATCAAAATAGATCATCACATTTCTACAGAAGATCACATGGAACTTCTTTTTAAAGGGAAATCTCTCCTCCATAAGATTAAATCTACGAAAAATAACTTCCTTCTTTATTTTATCAGATATTACATAATTTTCATTATCAATTTTATTAAAATAGTTTAATCTCCACTGGGTGTTTAATGCCTTAATCTCATCATTATGATAAAGTCCCTGACTCGCTTTTTCCAATACTGTACTTGATATATCCGTAGCAAGGATCTGTGTATCCCACCAAACCTTTTCTTTTCCAAAATATTCATCCATTATCATTGCTAGGGTATAGGGTTCCTGACCTGAAGAGCAACCAGCACTCCATATCCTGATATCTTTATTTAATACAACTTTTGAAAGGTAGGGAAGAACAAGATCTCTAAAATAGTAGAAGTGATTTGGCTCCCGCATAAAAAATGTATGATTGGTCGTTATTTTATTTATTAATGTATGTAGGGCCATTCCTGTTTTATCTGCCTTTATATAATCAAAATATTCCGTAAAGCTTCGAAAGCCATTTTGTAGTAGAACATTTTGAAGTCTTCCCGTTACCAGGGCCTTCTTCTCATCTTTTAGATGTATTCCGTAATTTACCTTAATATAAGTAGCTAGTTCTTCAAATTCCTTATCCGTTATCACAATCACAAACCTTACCCACCTTTTTACAATAGGCTGTTACAATGGATTCTAATTTGGAATCAAAAGTAACAGCCCATTGAATTTTCCTATTATTATTAATTCATGTTTACCATTCTAAGATTTATTTTAATACTTACCAAAATCACTATCGTTTAAGATGATTTTCGTCTTAGAATTTGTACTATCTTTATTTTCAGCCATCTTTGCATTTGTGTCAAACGTTTTCTTCTCTACCATACTTTCTAGCATGGATAATACTTCTGGATTGATCTCCTCATGTCCAGATATGGTGATTTTCTTAAGATTAAATCGATTAACAAGGTCTTTCAGAAGTTCAGCCTGAGCGGAAAGTTGTTCACTGGCTGCAGCACTTTCTTCGGAAGTAGCGGAATTGTTCTGTACCACTTGAGAAACCTGCATAATTCCTTGATTAATCTGATTGATACCAGATGCCTGTTCATTGGAAGCAATAGCAATATCATTTACAAGATTTGCAACTTTATCGATTTCAGTAACGATCTTATTCAAGGATTCTGCCGTATCTTTTGCAATTTTTGTTCCTTCGTCAACCTTTTTAATTGAATTTTCAATCATTTCCGTCGTTTCTTTTGCAGCATTGGCTGATCTAGCCGCAAGGGTCCTTACTTCCTCTGCTACTACAGCAAAGCCCTTACCATATTGACCAGCTCTGGCAGCTTCTACCGCTGCATTGAGTGCAAGAATATTCGTTTGGAAAGCGATATCATCGATTACCTTAATGATCTTATTAATATTATTTGAGGAGATATTAATCTCATCCATAGCCTGTAGCATTTCTTTCATCTGAGCATCGCCCTGGGAAGCATTCCCCTTGGCATACTCCGCCAATTCATTTGCCTTGTTGGCATTCTGCGCATTTAACTCAGTCTGTGAGGATATCTCCTCGATCGATGCGGTCAGTTGTTCTACAGAACTTGCCTGCTCTGTTGCCCCCTGTGACAGCGCCATACTAGAATCAGAAACCTGCCTTGAACCAGATGCAACCTGTTCTGCTGCTGTATTAATATTATTCAACACTCCGTTAATATTCTCCGCAGCTATTTTTATTGCACGGGCTAGAACACCAACTTCATCCTTATTACGGATATTTACAGATACATCCAGGTCTCCATCAGCAAGCTTATTAGCCACCCCTACCAGCTGTTGAACAGGTTGTATAATGGACTTTCTAATAAATAAATAGATTGCACTAAGTAGAATAGCACACATCACAATATTTGATAGCAGTATTTGTACTGTTGCATTGATCGAAGCATTCTTCATTGTTAGAGAAATTTCCTGTCTGGTTTCTTCGATCATCGGTACATAGATACCGGTACCTAATGCTACTTCTTTGTCCCCAAGCTTTAAGGGAGCGGCATAAGATATCTTTTTATCGTCTTTATTGGTACTGGGGTTAAACCATATGTATTCAAAAAAACCACCACCCTGCTTCGCGCATGCTATTAAATCCTGAACAAACTTGACACCATTAGCATCGGTAGTATTCCAAAGGTTTTTACCTAATTGTTCCTTGTTTTCTGGTGCTAGTATACGGGTACCATCATATAGATATGCAAAATAATAGCCGTTATCACCATACTTTGCATTATTTAGTAAATCCATTATCATATCTTCTAGCTCATCCTGAGGCATTGTGCCAGAGAAGCTTTCATAGATAGCTTCTGTAGTCGATATTATAGAATCTGTACTATATCTGATCTCATTATAAATCTCATTTAGCAGTTTCTCATTCACAATTTCTTCTGTATCATCATTAACTGTTTTTATCGACAAGTTGAACATAATAAGAAAAATGCCTATTTGAAGTACTAAACCAACTAAAATAATTAAAAATATTTTCAATCCTATTCCAATATGTTTTCTTTTTTCCATATATCCTACCCCCAAATACGTATCCATAAGGTATACGCTATAATTCATTTAATGTATTAAGTTCTTCCAATTCATCTTCGGTCAGAAGTTTCTCACAGTCCAGAAGAAGTTTAACATCATTTCCCACCTTACCAATACTTTTAATGTATCGGTTATTATTACCCTTGTTTAACTGTGGTGGATCAACAATATCTTCCTCCGGTATTGTGAGTACCTCAGAAACGCTATCAACGATTAATCCAATTGATAAGTCCTGAATATCAACGATTATCACGCAGGTACGATCATTGTATTCTCTTGCTTCTTTTTTAAAACGAAGTCTGACATCCATCACTGGAATGATCTTTCCCCTTAGATTAATGATACCCTTTACATAGTCAGGTACCTCAGGGACCTCAATAATTGTTTGCATTCCGATGATTTCTGTTACATATTGAATTTCAATACCGTAGCTTTCATTGCCAAGAGAAAAGATAAGATATCTACCTTTTTGCGTATCTTCCTCATACTGCATCGTTGTTTCATCAAATTCAGCCACATTCTCATCCCCTTTCTTTTGTATATTATGTAAGGTTTTACCCTATTACATTCCATCACTTAGACTCCATTAATCAATCCTGCAACATCAAGAATTAGACTGATTCTACCGTCCCCAAGTAAGGTGCATCCGGTAAGTCCACGAATCTTTTTAAACCTCTTTATGTATTCCGGAAGACCTTTTACTACAACCTGTTGCTGGCCCAATAGTTCATCAGCAAAGATACCTATTGTTTTATTGTCCTGCTCCACCATAATGATGATTCCAGCTGTAAAATCATGTATCTCTGTCTTAACTTTAAAGAAATCGTGCAGCCTAAGAATTGGATAACATTGACCTCGTACCATAATCATCTCATTTCCATTTGGATCGATAATGATATCTTCGCGTCTCGGTCGGAAGGATTCCTTAATTGCTATGGTGGGAAGGGTATAGCAAGAAGAGCCCACTTTGATGTTCATACCATCAATAATTGCCAGGGTTAGTGGAATTTTAAGGATAAAGGATGTTCCTCTACCCGGCCTGCTATGAATCGATATGGATCCTCCAATTGCTTCAATGTTCTTGGTCACCACATCCATTCCAACCCCTCTTCCTGAGTATTCCGTCACCTCATTCTTGGTAGAGAAACCTGGCATTAGAATTAAATTATAAATTTCCGTATCAGACATATCCTCTTCATTACGTAAAAGTAAACCATGCTCAGAGGCTTTCTTTAATATACGATCCTTATTTAATCCCTTTCCATCATCCTGTACAATGATAAGAACATCATTACCAGAGTTTTTTGCTTCTAGGGTAAGGGTTCCTTCTTTCGGTTTCCCTTTTTCCTTTCGTAGTTCCGGTTCCTCTATTCCATGGTCGATCGCATTTCGTACCAGATGCATTAATGGATCCGAGATATGTTCAATTATATTTTTATCAACCTCAGTTTCCTCGCCTATAATTTTAAGCCGGACCTCTTTCTCCATCTTTCTGCACATATCCCTGACAATTCGGTTCATCTTATGAAAGGTTGTGGAAAGGGGAACCATTCGTACCGCCATCACCGTGTCTTGAATCTCACTGGTTATCTTATTTAATTGTCTCGCGGCCTTTTGAAAATTTGTAAGTTCCAATCCCTTAAGATCCGGATTTTGTATTACCATGGCTTCTGCGATTACCAACTCACCTACCAGATCCATTAATTTATCCAACTTTGCCACATTAACACTGATAATACTTTGCTTACTAGAAATTGTCCCCTCTCGAACCGATTGCTTGCTTTCCTCGCAACTATCAAGGTCTAATGGCTTGTCCTCTTTCCTCTGATTAGCCAATGGATCTTGCCCTTTCCTACAAATAGAATCAAAAATGCTATCATCCTCATACTGTATCAGATCTAGACTTTTTATAAAGATTGTTTGAAGAAAAAAATCCTGCATCTCTTGGTAAGTACTATTTGCTTTCAGAAAGATCCGAAATCCCTTCTGACGAATTACTCCAATACTACGATCGCTATCTAGAATGTCTCCTGGATAATAGGCAAAGCATTCGGTCTGTTCTTTCAGTTTATGAATGATAGAATAGGCACGAACATTTTCCATTTCACAGCCTTCTTCAAAAAATATATCCACTTGGTATGTATTCTGGTATACTGACCTTTCCTTGACTCCAGGATGAATATAATACGAAGCAGATGGGGATGCTAGGGAACTTATTAATTCGTTAAGAAATTGTTTGTCCGACTTAAAAATGAATAATTCTAATAACTCGGAACAAAAAAATCCTGCAGTGGAAGTACAAGATACAATCCTATCATTTGCTTCGTATTATATTCATCCTGGAGTCAAGGAAAG
>JAAYQP010000289.1 GCA_012519195.1 Clostridiales bacterium
AATTATGAATTGAAACGTATTGAATTCAAGCAATTACAATCATAATTATTAAAGTGGAGGTAATACAGATGATATTAGGGGAGTACTACAAAACAAAATGCAATGAAATGAATTATAGTTAGGAGCTTAAGAAATGTATTGAAGAAGCTTGTGAGTTCTGTATTTCAAATATTCGGTCAGAAAATGTTGCTAACCCTTATTATAAAGGTGAACATCCTTTGATGTTGTTAGGAAAAATACAAAGTGGAAAAACTCGAGCTTTTACTGGGTTAATGGCATTGGCATTTGATAATGGATTTGATTATGTTTTTATTTTAACAAAAAATAGTAAAGCTTTAGTTGAACAGACATATAAACGTATGCGTAAAGAATTCAGATTGTTCATTGAAAGAGATGAAGTTGATGTCAGTGATATCATGAAATTGCAAGACGAACTAACCCCGTATGAATTAGAAAAGAAACTTATTATAGTTGCAAAAAAACAAAAAGATAATCTTGATAGAATAGGTAATCTTATCAAAGATTCAATGATACATGGGACAAAGAATTGCTTGATTATTGATGATGAAGCGGATACAACAGGTATTGGATATGAAAAGGTTAAAGAAACAGCAGATGAATTTAATCTTAGAACTGTAGCGTCAGAAGTTAATAGAATTAGGGGGAATCTGGATGGATGTATTTTTGTTCAGGTTACGGCTACGCCGTATGCTCTATATTTACAGCCAGAATTTGATGGTTCAGATATAAAACCTATAAAACCAAGAAAGACAGTATTAGTTCCATCGGGAGAAGCTTATATTGGTGGGGAGTATTATTTTCTGGAATCGAATAAAGAAGATAGTCCAGGACGTTTTATATTTGAAGAAGTTTCTGATGAAGAACAAGAAATAATATCTGCCAAAACAACTGACCGCAGGAGATTTAAAGAAGAAGAGATACTCATTAGAGAAGATAGATTGACGAAGTTTAAACGTGGTATGGTTAACTTCATTATGGGAGGGTGTGTACTTGCTCGTAATGGGGCAAAAAAGAAATATGCCTATGTTATTCATGCAGCGGTTTCTCAACAAACACATGATAGGATAGCTGAAATTACTAGAATTTTTATAGAACAATTTAAAGACAATTCACCTGAGCATCAAAACGTTATAAAAACATTGCTTTTAGAAAGTTATCAGGATATGGAAAAATCAATAACTGAGTTTGGATTTACTATGCCCGACTTTGGACAGGTTGAAAAAGATGTTCATTTGGCATTGCAACAGGGCGTAAAGATAAGTGTTATTAATGCGAAAGATGATATAAATAAATACCTGAATGAAGATACCGGAGAGTTAAGATTACGGACACCATTTTCAATTTTTGTCGGTGGACAAGTTCTTGATAGAGGAATTACAATTCCTAATATGGTAGGTTTTTATTACGTGAGAAATCCAATTACCATGCAGCAAGATACAGTTATGCAACATTCTAGAATGTTTGGATATAGAGATAAAGAATTGTTGGCGATAACACGTTTTTACACCACACGGAAAATTTATGAGAGCATGGTTAAAATTACGGAGATAGATGTTGCTCTTCGAGATGATTTTGAGAATGGAAGATTCGAAGATGGGGTTTATTTTATAGAACGAAAAGGTGATACACCTACAACAGCAAAGATAGTACCGTGTTCGCCAAGTAAAATAAGTGTTTCTAATGTGGTATATTTGAAACCATCATCAAGAATTCTTCCAATTGGATTTTTACCAAAAGCAAAAGCTATATCAGATAGCGTAGTAAGAAAGGTGAATAAGATAATTGATGATATTATGCCCCGAGGATATAAAAATGCCGAACTTATTGACATACATATAGCTGAAAAACTTATTGAAGAAGTCTTTAATTGCCTTAGTATGGATGAAGTTACAAATAGATTCATCTCAGCAGACTAGATGATTTCGGTTTTACGATATCTTTCCAAGCAAACTGGAAAATGCTATTTAATTGTAAGAAGAAATCGTAACATGTCTAAGTATACACAGGATAGGGTCAGGTATATTGACTCTCCTGATAATGGACAGGATGAAAGAAAGTTAGCAAGAGAGATAGCTGTAAATATTCCTTGCCTTGTACTATTGCATCAGAATGGTGATGCAGAATGCTGGAATGGAAGAGAATTTTGGTGGCCTATATTAACGGTGCCAAAGAATGCTCCAAAGACGATATATGCATTAGCAGATATGGATGGTAGGATACGAAGAAAATAGGTTATTAATCAGGGGGATTCGAATGAAAGAGAAAAAAGAGTTAATTGATACGGAACAGATTGAACCCATAACTATAAATAGGATTATCGATGGATTAACTGGATTTGTAACTGGAAGTAAAGATGATTATGCACATACTGCTAATCGATTACTAAAGAGTATAGTTGCTCACGATTTTTTTTATCAGTTACAGATGGAGTGGGATAGGTTTTGTGACAAGGGAAAAGTTGACTTAGATTATACTAATTCAAAACCTTACTTGAATAGTTTATCTGAATTACTGGATTATCTTGATACTGATA
>JAAYQP010000290.1 GCA_012519195.1 Clostridiales bacterium
ACTTCCTATTTTTATGCCTTATTGCCAATAATAATTATACTCTAACTTGTAAATCTTACTGATTATTTTTGAAAATAGATCGACCTAGTTTAAGAGGTAAGACTCCCAGGATTTATTTTTTTAGATATTTTTCATTTAATGCAATTACCATTTCCATAGCTTCTTGACCGGGAGCTCCTATGGTATTTCGTTTGTTTACACAGGTGCTTAAGCTGATTGCCTTGTAGATATCCTCTTCAAAGACAGGACTAAACTGTTTAAACTCTGCAAGGCTGATCTCCTCCAATGAGAGATTCTTATTGATACAATATAGCACCAATTGTCCAACGATACTATGAGCATCTCGGAAGGGTACTCCTTTTCCGACTAAGTAGTCAGCAGCATCCGTTGCATTGGTAAAACCATTCTTAGCACTGGATTGCATAGCAGCCTTATTTATTTTTAAAGTGGATATCATACCTGTAAATAGAGCCAAGCAACCTTTTACCGTGTCAATTGCATCAAAGGTTAATTCCTTATCTTCCTGCATATCCTTATTGTAAGCAAGTGGAAGCCCCTTCATCGTGGTGAGTAAGGATACTAAGGCACCATAGACGCGGCCCGTTTTACCTCGTACAAGTTCGGCAATGTCAGGGTTCTTTTTTTGTGGCATGATACTGGAGCCGGTAGAATAGGCATCATCAAGTTCAATAAACTGGTATTCATTACAATTCCAGAGGATAATCTCTTCACTAAATCGGCTTAAGTGCATCATGATTGTAGAAAGAGCACTTAGCAGTTCTATTAAATAGTCACGGTCAGAAACGCTATCCATACTGTTTAAAGTAGGTCCATTAAAGCCCAGTAGCTCGGCAGTAAAAGTTCGATCCAATGGATATGTGGTTCCTGCCAATGCTCCGGCTCCTAGGGGGCAGAGGTTCATCCGTTTCTTAATATCCATAAGTCTGGAACGGTCCCTTTTAAACATCTCAAAATAGGCACCGAAATGATGGGCTAAGGTTAAAGGTTGTGCCTTCTGCAGGTGGGTAAACCCGGGCATGATGGTGTGGATATTCTCCTTCATAAGCGTATGTAAGGTTTCTAGGAGTTCCTTTATCAGTCCATCCATTGTTTCGATCTCATCCCGGACATAGAGCTTCATGTCAAGTGCGACCTGGTCATTACGGCTTCTTCCGGTATGAAGCTTCTTTCCGATATCACCGATCCGTTTAATTAAATGGGATTCCACAAAGCTATGGATATCCTCACTTTCTCCGTCAATCACCAGAGTTCCATTTTGTATATCCTCCTGTATTTCAGATAAACCTTGAACGATAAGTTCCTTTTCCTTTTCTGTTAGAATCCCCTGCTTAGCCAGCATTGTAACATGGGCAATACTGCCTTTAATATCCTGCTGATAGAACTTCTGATCAAAGGAGATTGATGCATTAAAATTATGAACCAATTGATTCGTTTCCTTGGTAAAGCGTCCTCCCCAAAGTTTCATAAATCCACCTCTTTCATAGCATTTGTTTATAATATTAATGTGATTTTCTATGCGATGCTGTTCAAAGAAATGATATTATCCTCTTATCCCTTGCATACACACTTCTTATAGCAAATTAGATTATAAAGATTGTATTTATTTTATCTTATAATGATGAAGTATGCAAGATATAAATTTATAATTATGCAAACAAATTAATAAATAATCATAATCTTGAGCCAAAGAAAAAGGTCTTGCTATACAAGACCTTTGTAATATTAATTTTCGCATAAGCTAAGTAAGTATTTTAAACTCGCCAAGCATCTTTTTTCTAATATTTATAGTTTATACAGTTTTTGATACTTTTCCCTTAGATATTTGATATAATAATCT
>JAAYQP010000291.1 GCA_012519195.1 Clostridiales bacterium
ATGATATAATGAAAGCGTAGTGAGCATATTGCAAGCTTGCTTGCAATATGCGATCGGAGCAACAGATCATGAACACGGGAATGTAAGCCAAAAGAGCTTTTTGAAGAAGAAACAGTTGGAATAAAGAGGAGAATATTATCATGAATTTCGACTTTTTAGGAGGCGCTTTGGAAATAGGAGGAAGCGCAGTACTAATTCAAATTGATCAAAAAAATATACTGTTTGATTCTGGAATCCGGCAAGGTGCGAATAAAGATCCTCTGCCGAATTTCCAGAGAATTAAAGAACTGGGAGGCTTAGATGCGATAGTTGTGAGTCATGCACATCTTGACCATATCGGAAGCCTACCTTTGATAAGTAAAGAATACCCATTTGCAAAAATCTATATGAACCATATGACAAAGGATTTGGTTCGAGTACAGCTCTACGATAGTTTAAAAATTATGAAAAATCGAGAAGCAGAGATTCCACTGTATGCGGAACAGGAAGTTGTGGATACCTTAAATCGAATTTTTACGCTTGGATATGAAGTGAGATTTCCAGTATTTGATGAGATCTATCTAACCTTTTATAATGCCGGACATATCGCAGGTGCAAGCTTTTGCTATCTTCAGGGAAAGGAAGGCACGGTATTTTATTCCGGAGATTTTTCTGTGTTTTCTCAAAGAAGCATTGAAGGGGCAAAGCTGCCAAAATTGCGTCCTGATGTAGCGATTATTGAAACAACATACGGAGACCGACTTCATTCCAACCGGGAGATTGAAGAAAAGGCATTGATAAATTTAGTGAATGAAGCGATTGATAGCAATGGTAAGGTCTTGATTCCGGCTTTTGCCTTGGGACGAGCCCAAGAAGTCATATTAATTCTTAAAGGTGCGATGAACAAGGGCAGCTTAAAAAAAGTAAAGGTTTATGTTGACGGAATGATTCGGGATGTTAATCGCGTTTATACACAAAATCCTTTATACTTAAAAAACGGTTTAGCAAAGAAAATACTTAAAGGTTTGGAGCCGTTTTATGATGACAATATCATAGAAGTAAAACCCACGATGAACCGAGAAGAATTACTTGCTGATAAAGAAGCGGGTGTATTTATATCAAGTTCAGGTATGCTAAGTGGAGGACCTAGTACCTACTATGCGGAGAAAATCTCAGCGATGGAACATGGATGTATCGCGATTACCGGCTATCAAGATGAGGAAGCACCTGGTAAACATCTCTTGGATCTTCTGGATGCGAATGAAGATGAACGATATCTTAAATTGAACGGAGTAAGCTTTCCGGTAAAATGTAAGATAAAAAGGATAGGGCTATCTGCCCATTCGGATAAAAGTGAGATAAATGGAGTAATTGAGAGATTGTCAGCGAGAAATGTTATTCTGGTCCATGGTAATTTAGAAGTGATCAATAATTTGGGTAAAGAAATCGCAGCGAATTATAGGGGAAAAGTATTTGCGCCTGATTGCGGCGAGCAGATTACTATAACAGTAAAAAATCCAAGGAAACAGCTTCAGAAGGAATTGCCTTATGTAATGCATATGAAGGAGCGGTTATCCGAAGATAATATCAAACATTTTCATAGATACATAAGTGATCACTATGGTCAACAATTGTTTACGATAGAGGATTTGTACTATCTATGGACTGGCACAAAAACAACGGAAGAGAAGTTAATTGAACCATTTCAGATGGTTATCATCAATGGCTTATATTTTGAAAATGATAGAAAACGTTTATTTCTTTGGAAAGCCAGGGACGAGAAGGATGTTGCACTTGATCTACAGCAAAAGGAGTTAACGCAGCAGCAGTTAGTTGAAAAAGTGGAAGAGAAATTTTATGGATATCCATATAAAAAGATTAGTATATCCAACGAAAATAAAAGTATAAAATTGATCTTTGACTTCCCCGATGCAATAGATAAATCAATTGAAACCATGTTTCATCAGTTCCTAGAGGAAACCGGATGGTGTATAGGAATTAACGATAATATGAATCATAACGCTGCTGATCTTATCCTTCGGGGTTACTTTGACGATAGCAATGTGGATAAAATCTCCTACTTTGGCGTGCATAGGAAAGTAAAGGTAGTGATTAAAAACGCGCCAGAATCTACGTTGATGAAGGAGTTATCGGATGATTTCCTAAGGAAGACCGGTTGGGAACTGCTGATCACATCTTTGGATGGAGAGGTTGCAGTGGAAGAGGAAACGTTCGATGGTTATTATGCAGCTCAAAATACCCAAGCCGTGGAACAAAATGAAGCATTGCATTTAATTGATCTTGCATTTGAAGAAGAATACCATCGTCCTTATAAAAAGAGTATTAAGCAAAGAGGAAATAGTAAATACTTGGAATTAGCATTTATTACTCCCATTATAGGAATGAAATACGCTGAAAAAATAGCAACCTTAGCAAGCCAATTGGGATGGGATATTGCTATATCGAATAAGATAAACCAAAATGAATTATTAAACAAGGTAAGTATGCTTTGCCAGAAATATGGAGTTGTACTAAAGAAAAATCCTTCCTACCAACCTGCCGCAATGAAAGTGATGATACATCCACTTGAAGGGGAAGAGAATGTTCAAAAAGTAAAAGAAGTATTTATGGAGGAAACTGGGTGTGAATTAGAGCAAAAAGTTTGATTTCGTTGTAAGGTATATAGAGCCGAGAATGAAACAGAAATGATCAAATATGCTAATATAAAATGAAAAAGTACATTTTCCAAAATTAAGGGGCAATATCTGTGAAAATAAACGATAAATTATTAAAACCAATTATAGAAACAAAATATCTGACCGTCGATAATGCAGACCGATACCGATCCATACTCCGATTCTTTTATTTACAATACGAGAAGCTGAAATATTGGATGTACCAGGAAGAGGTTTATGAGGAACTACATCGGCACGATTATTTTAAGGACTATACCATCGAGCAATGCCAGCAGGATTTGGCTGCCTTAGTGGATTGGAAAAATCTTGTTACGGTACAGGATACGAGGAAGGTTGCTACTATTGAGGAGTTTAAGAATAAGAAGTTCCGCTACCAGTTATCCGAATATAGTGTAGAAATCGAACGAATGGCTATCCGGCTTGAGAATCTTTTTATTGAAGGCGCATCCTTAGAGCCTACTCTACTTGAACGTATTCGTAATAAGATTATAAGAATTGAGGAAATTTCCGGAAAAGGCATTGATGAAGTGTTTTCTTGGTGGAATGATTTAAGTAATGACTTTATCCGTCTTAATCAGAATTATCAGGATTATATGAGAGATCTTAACAGTGTTAAAGCGGAAGAACTGATGCGTTCCAAGGAATTCCTTGTATTTAAGGATAAACTGATTGAATACTTAAGAACCTTTGTAAAAAGTCTTCAGATGAACGTTGGGATTATTGAGCAGTTTCTTCGAACGCTTAATCAAGATGTTGTGGATATTTGCATGGATAAAGTCCTGGAATATGAATTATCCATACCAAGATTAGATACCGAGATGAAGAAGGAGCAGATATTGGATCGTTTGATTGGACGATGGGAAAGCATCCGGGATTGGTTTGTCGATCTAAATGGCAAGGGAACCGAGGCTGGTAAGGTCTTTGATATCACCAATGAAATCATTCGAAAGATTACACGATATGCAACACAGATTAGTGAAAGGAATAATTCAGGGGCAAACCGGAAGGAAGAATATTATAAGGTGGCTTGCTTATTCTCTAAATGCAGTAATATTATGGAAGCCCATAAGCTGTCTGCCAATGTATTTGGTGTTGAGCAGCCCTTCCATCTAAAAGGTGATCTAGCAAGAAGTACAGAAAGCATCAACAGCGGCGTGTATGACGAGCGGCCCCATGAAAGGATAATAAAACCTAGAATTCGTAATTATCAGGAAAAATCCCATAGGAGCGCGATAATCGATCGGACGAAGGAAAAAGAGGAACGCAGGGCGTGGGAGCTGGAGCGAATTGAAAAGGAACATAATCTATTGCAGAGCTATATTAAGGATAACTGCATTGATTTTGAGACTCTTCCAGTGATTGAGCCGGAGGTAAGGAATACCCTGCTGTTATGGTTATCAAAGGCATTGGAGAACAAGAACTGGAAGTCGAAGACGCAGGATGGTCGCAGCTATACCGTACAGAAACCGAGCGGTGATAATCGTTGCATTCTTTCTTGTACTGATGGAGACTTCCATATGCCAAGCTATCGCATTATTTTCTGCGATTAATTGATGGGAAAGCCTAGGCCTTTCTAAGGTCTGTAGATCGAAAAGTCAAGAGAAATACGGTTATTAGAAACGGGAGGAATATCGTGACTACAATCGAAGCCTTACTGAACAAGAGATGGATTGTTAAATCGGAGGAGAAGGAGCTATATTATCAAGTAAAGGATGAAGCTGGAAGATATAAAAAATTATTCAACGAAAAGCTGGGATATCATATTATTGTGAATCCTTATTTAATTAAACTAGAAAAGATGCCTGCAAAAGCAGAGGCCTGGATGGGGATTGAAGAGTTTAGTGAGAAAATTCACTATGTTTTCTTGTGCCTTATCTTGATGTTTCTCGAGGATAAGGAAGCGGGAGAGCAGTTTGTGCTATCCCAGTTGACGGAATATATCCAGGCGAAATATGAGGAAGAGAGGATTGACTGGACACTTTTTTCTAATCGAAGGCATCTAGTTAAGGTGATAAAATTTTGTGACAAAAACCATATGATTAAGGTAAACGATGGTTCCGAAGATAGCTTTGTATCGGATTTTGAGGGGGATGTCCTCTACGAAAATACAGGTATCTCTAAATATTTGATGAAAAACTTCACGCAAAATATTTTAACGTTTTCAAATGCGGAGGATTTTGCAGCCAGTGAATGGATTGATGTCAATGAGGATCGTGGAATTATTCGTAGGCAAAGGGTTTATCGTAGACTTCTAATCTCGATGGGTGTATATAAGGAAGGAGAAGAGGATGAGGACTTTGCCTATATAAAGAACTATAGGAATATGGTAGAGGAAGATTTTCAGACGCTAATGGAGGCAGAACTTCAGGTATATAAAACCAGTGCTTATCTTGTTCTGGGGGAAAATTGTAATATTGGCAGGACATTTCCAACCGAAAACACCTTATCCGATATTATACTATTGTGTAATGCCGTTTTCAATGAAAAGGTGGAGAATGGAGAAATTCCTCTGCAAGTGGATGAAAGCGCAAAAATTCCAATTCTTCAGTTTCAGTCAATAATCGAGGAATGTAGACAACGATATCGTTCGGGGTGGATAAAATCTTATCGTGAAAAGACCAGTTCAGAATTCTATGCGATAGTCAAAGAATATATGGAACATAACGGCTTTATTACGATTGATGAAAGGCATGATGCGATTCTTTTGCGACCGGTGATGGGAAAAGTGATTGGCAAATATCCGAAGGATTTTACGTTAGAAGGAGATACGAATGAATAGTAAATGGGTGATAAACCGAATTGGCTTACTGGATTTTTGGTATTATGATGAGGAAGAATTCTATTTTCTTGACGGAAGGATGCTCTTAAGAGGAGCAAATGGTTCAGGAAAGTCGGTTACGATGCAAAGCTTTATCCCTTTGCTGCTGGATGGCAATATGCGTCCAGAGCGTCTGGATCCCTTTGGATCGCGAGCCAGAAAGATGGATAACTACCTGCTGGAGGAGAACGACCCACGGGAGGAAAGAACCGGCTACCTCTATATGGAATTTAAGAGACAGGACAGTGATACCTATCTTACCATAGGAATAGGACTGCGGGCTAGAAAAAATAAAAAACTGGAGACCTGGTATTTCTATATTTCGGATGGAAGACGAATTGGAAAGGACTTCTTCCTGTATAAGGAGGTTCAGGGAAAGATTGCCTACACAAAGCAGGAACTTAAGAATCGAATAGGGGAAGGTGGGATGCTGATCGAAAGCCAGAGAGATTACATGGATTATGTGAACAAGCTGATCTTTGGCTTTGAGACGATCGATGAATATAAAGAAATGATCGAGCTATTGATACAGCTTCGGACACCGAAGCTCTCAAAAGATTTTAAACCTTCGATTATTAATGAGATTCTAAGCAGTTCTCTGCAACCCTTGTCCGAGGATGATTTGCGTCCAATGACGGAAGCAATTGAAAATATGGATAACCTGAAAACGAATCTGGATAACTTAAACCAGAGTTTGGAGGCGGCGAAAAGAATCGAACGGGTTTATGATAGATACAATCAGTACCTATTATATGATAAAGCGAACCAATATAAGGAGCAATACGAAGTACTGCAGAAGCTTATGGACATCGCTGCCCTACAGGAGCAAACCATTGAAGAAACAGCATTAGAAAATGAGAGAGAGGAACAAAGGCTTATCGCTTTAAAGCAGGAGGATACGGTGCTGAAGGCGGAAGAAGAGTCTCTTAACAGCAGTGATGCAAAAACCCTTAAGGAAAGGGAAGGACAGCTTATTGCAGAGTTGGAGTCCCAGAAAGAAATGCTTCAGGAAAAGAATAATAGCTTGCAAGCAAAGAAAGAAAAGCGAATTGAGTTCGAGGATAGTAGAAAAACGAGACAGGACGAGGCAGATGCTATTCGTTCTGAGATAGAGAATTATCTGGAATTGATGGATGAACAGATCGCAGATTTAAGCTTTGATGAGCATGCATTCATGGCAAAGGATATAAAGGAGCATATGGAGATCATGTATTCCTATGACATCCATAAGACTCTGGTTCATAGACTCAGTGTTGCAATTGAGGAGGGAATCGATGCCCTAAAGGAAGAAGAACGGGTAAAAAGGGATTACGATAAAGGCATGAAGCGGTTAGAAGATACGAGGATGGATCATGATCGCAAGGAAAAAGAGGTATTACAGTATGAAAATCAATTAGTAGAAGTAAAAAATGAGCTCATCGAGAAAGTTTATCTTTGGGCAAATAAAAACAGAGAACTTGTATTGCCGAAGGAATTAACGCAACAGATTGCAACGTCAATCGATCTTTTTACGGTAGAATCAGATTATAGTGATATCAAAGACTTGGTAAGAGCACAGAAGCTGAATAGGGAGAATCAGTTAAGAGTGGTTCTCTCTAATTTGATTTCTAAACAGGATGCTAAGAACGAAGAGGTAGAGGATAAAAGGAAAGAGTTAGAGGAATGGGTGAATAGAAAGGATCCAGAACCCGAACGATCCGAGGCAGTGAAGCGGAATCGAGAGGTGCTTCGGGAGAAGGGAATCCCATTCTATGAGTTTTATAAGACCTTAGACTTTCAGAAGCATTTATCCAAACAGCAGGCGGATATTCTTGAGGAGGCATTAGCTTCTATGGGAGTATTGGATGCTCTAATTGTATCTGCCCAGGATAGAGATCGGATACTTGCCCTGGATCATGGATTATGCGATCGATACATTTTTACCGATGTAGAGCATGTTAAGAATAGTATCTATGATTTATTTGACATCAATAATGAGGATAACGATATTCTTTTCTACCATCAGATAACCCAAGTGCTAATGAGTATCGGTTATATGGAAGAGGATCATACTTCTATAGATGCGAATGGAAATTACCGTCTAGGGGTAATTCGTGGTACGATTACAAAGGATTATAAAGCCAAATTCATCGGTGTAAAAGCGAGGGAGGAATACCGTAGAGAAAGAATAGAGACGCTTACTCTAGAACTAGAGTCTCTTATCGGGGAGCAGCAGATGCTTCAGGAGGAAATCAATCAGTATCAGGAACGATTGAGTATTCTAGAAGAAGAGCTTGGTCATTTTCCGGAGGGTATTGATCTAAAGACTGCCATTAGGGATTATGTCAATGCACAGGAACATCTGGAAAAGCTATCGATGGAGATCAAGATGCATGAGGAAAATTTGCAAACAATCGCAAAGGAGTTGTTTACCCTGCAGGATCTGGTGCGAACGATCTGTGCACGGGTGTATCTTTCTCCAAGGCTTGATGTGTTTATCGGTGCAAAAAATAATTTGGCGGAATATAGTAAGAGTTTGGCTGAGGTGCAGATTGGACAGTCCAAATACTGTAATACCCTACAATCCCTGCAAGATATTGCAGAACAAATCGAGGGTATTGATGAAGATATCGACGGTTTCCTATATGATATCACCCATATGGAGCAAAAGAGAAAGCAACTCAGTGCTTCCCTTATCTCAGTACAGGAGCAGCTAAAGCTAACGAATTACGATGAAATTAAGGAGCGACTCGATCACTGCGTAATGAGGTTGTCACAGTTACCGATGGAAATAGAGGAGTCGATCCGTAAGGGTACGAATCTGAAGAATAAATTAGAAGCGATTAAGAAAGAGAAGGAAGAAAAACAGGTAGAGATCTTGAAGGCGAGAACTAAACTTGAATTTCTTGCTCTGGTATTTCAAAAGGAATATAATCTTGGCTATGTATGCATGGAGCACATAGACCCGGATATGTATTATAAGGCAAGTACCAGGATTATTCAAACCTGGGGAGGCTCCTTTGGTAACAAGAAACGGGAGGATTATGCAGGGGATCTGCAGGAGGTGTTCCATCAGAACAGAGGATACCTTCTGGAATACCATATGAATCTGCAAAGTCTGTTTGATGACCTCGACGGCTTAAAAACTTATGATAATATCTATGCAAAAAGGTTGGATATAATAGCAAAGTATCGAGGTATATCGGTAAAATTCAAGGAACTTACCGGTAAGCTTACTGAAGATATTGAAGAGCAGACGAATCTACTCAATGATCAGGATCGAGAGTTGTTCGAGGATATCCTTGCAAATACGATCAGCAAGAAAATCCGAGCCAAAATATATAGTAGTAATGCATGGGTGGATAAGATGAATCAGCTAATGGGATCGATGAAGACTTCCAGTGGATTAACCCTAAGTTTGCGCTGGAGAAGTAAATCTGCAGAGCATGAGGAACAGCTGGATACGAGAGAATTGGTTGAGCTCTTAAAAAAGGATGCGGAGATCATGAAGGAGGAGGATTTTACGAAGCTCTCCCTGCATTTTCGATCTAAGATAAGGGAAGCTAGAAAAACGTTGGAGCAGGCGGATAAGACCCTATCCTTCCATGGAATTATGCGTGAAATTCTCGATTACCGTAAATGGTTTGAATTCCAGTTAGAATGTCGAAAAACAGGAGAGAACAAAAAGGAATTGACGGATCGGGTATTCTTTACCTTCAGTGGAGGAGAGAAGGCGATGTCGATGTACGTTCCTTTGTTCTCAGCGGTTGTTGCAAAATATCAAGGAGCTAGGAAGGATGCCCCTAGATTAATCTCTTTGGATGAAGCTTTTGCAGGTGTGGATGAAACCAACATCAATGATATGTTCCGGCTAATGGTAGAATTTGATTTTGAGTTTATTATTAACTCACAGATCCTATACGGTGATTATGAATCCGTACCATCCATCGCAATCTATCAGCTGTTGCGGCCGGAGAATGCAAAATATGTATCGGTTATCTCCTATATTTGGAATGGAAAGAATCGAGAACTTGTAATCGATATGGAGGATTATGTTGGATAAACGGCAAATTGAGGATTGTGTATCCTATATTCGAAGTAAACGGGGCTTCCATAGACTTATGGAGGGTTTTAAGGAAAAGTATATCAGTTTCGGTCATATTGGGGGAAGTGTGAGGCTTTCGCCACTTACCGTGGAAGAGAAAACTACGTTGGAGGGTTTTCTTGGGAAAAGCTTTCGCTATCAGAAAAGTGCAACTATATCTGCAGCAGTGATGCAGGAGGCTTTAAATAATAGTAGATTTGATCAGGTAACTTTAGAGGAGCTATTAAAGGCTTACTTTAATGACAAATTAGAGTCAAAAAAGCAAAAGCAGTTAAATAAACGGTTAGAGTATGAGAATTTCTTCCTTAGCCTATTGGATGAGTTTAAGGATACACGAAGCGGAAGCTGGTTGCATGAGGTGATTCAAACTCACGGTTCGGAATATAAATATCTCGTTCAAAAATACAGAGAATCTCGCTCCGCCTTAGAAAACCTTATGAAAATTACGATGAAAGCGGGAAATTTACTACCAGCATTTTACCATAGGAGGGAAAGACTACCGGTGTTTGCCGCCAAGATCAGCAGCGATCCCCATTACTTTGATGAAGGAAGTGCCGGGAATAAACTTCTTACCGATATCATTCAATTCTATTTGACCGAGAGTGTGTTAACATCCAGTCAGTCACCGAGGCGGCAGGGGCTTTACCATAATGAACATAAGAGCGAATTGTTTTACTATGCAGGCTTACTAAAGGATGATATTTCGAATTACACAATCGCATATGGAATACGTTGTACGAAAGAGAACGGAGAATATCATGCAGGAATCGATGGATATTACCAGGAAAGGCAGCCGTGCTACCTATCCCTACTTACGCTAGGAGAGCTTACCGCGATCTGGTCAGAGGATAAACGGGTCTACATCCTAGAGAATCCGGCTGCATTTGCGGAAATCGCAGCCGCGGTACCTATGGGGGCAGCACTTGTTTGCACGAATGGACAGCTACGACTGGCATCTCTGATCCTGCTTGACCTTTTCTATCGACAGGGATATCAGATGCTTTACGCAGGGGATTTTGATCCAGAAGGACTGCAGATAGCCGACAAATTAAAACTGCGATACGGAAAACAGCTACTCCTATGGCGATATAGCATAGAGGATTACCAAAGGGCAAAGTCCAATAACATCCTGTCGGAACAGCGGTTAAAGAAGCTCCAAAGTATATACGATCCAGAATTTGATACGATTAAGGAATGCCTACAATCGGAACAATGCGCTGGTTATCAGGAAAAACTCATTCCTTACTATATCCGAGATATTAATTAGGGAAAAGACCTGCTTAGATATTTATCAGATCAATTGCACTGACCTTAAAACGTAAGAATATGCCGTACCGCCTAGACCTTTTACCTTCCGAATTCCGATAGCTTTAATCCTTTATTCCGATCCAGTGCGGTCTGTATGCTCCATTGGTGGACAAAGAGAAGCAGAGGGCGGCCTTTTAAGTCCTTAACCTTTTTCGTATCAGAGGAAATGTTAAGCGTACTGACATCAATGTCTTTATTCTCGATCCAACGGATATATTCATAGGGGAGAGGATCTAGTCGAATCTCAGCACCATATTCATTTTCCAGGCGAAACTTTAATACATCAAACTGCAGAGTGCCGACCACTCCAACAATAATTTCCTCCATACCGGTGTTAAACTCCTGGAAGATCTGAATTGCACCTTCCTGTGCAATCTGCGTGACCCCCTTAAGAAATTGCTTCCTTTTCATGGTGTCTACCTGCCGAACCTTAGCGAAATGCTCCGGTGAAAAGGTCGGAATCCCTTCATAGGCAAATTTGCTGCTCGGCGTACATATGGTATCGCCGATGGAGAAGATTCCCGGATCAAATACGCCGATGATATCTCCGGCATAGGCCTCTTCGATGATTTTTCGGTCATCCGCCATAAGCTGCTGTGGCTGTGACAAGCGGATATTTTTATTTCCCTGCATGTGGAACACTTCCATACCTGCGGTAAATTTACCGGAACAGATGCGAATGAAGGTGATACGATCCCGGTGGGCTTTGTTCATATTCGCTTGAATCTTAAAAACAAAGCCGGAGAATTCATTCTCCATCGGATCAATCTTTCCGATAGAGGAGTTTCTGGGCAATGGCGTGGTGGTCATGGCTAGAAAATGTTTTAAGAAGGTTTCAACGCCAAAGGTAGTTAAAGCAGAGCCGAAAAATACAGGGGTAAGTTCTCCCTTTAATACCCTATTCAGATCAAATTCGCTGCTTGCGCCGTCCAGTAGTTCGATTTCCTCGGCCAGAGCATCATGGTTTTCCTTGCCGATCAAGGTATCCAGCCTTGGATCTCCAATCTCTGCCTCTACCGCAGAAAGCTCCTTCTGCCCATTATTCGATGCGAAAAATCGCATGATTTTCTTGGTTTCTCGATCATATACCCCTTTAAAGTTTTTGCCCGATCCGATCGGCCAATTGATCGGGCAGGTACTTATACCAAGAACCTCCTCGATCTCATCCAAGAGTTCAAACGTATTCTTGGCTTCACGATCCAGCTTGTTAATAAAGGTAAAGATCGGAATATGCCGCATAACGCAGACTTTAAAAAGTTTTTTCGTCTGGGCTTCTACACCTTTCGAGGCATCGATTACCATGACCGCAGAATCCGCTGCCATAAGTGTCCTGTAGGTATCCTCAGAGAAGTCCTGATGCCCTGGAGTATCCAATATATTAATACAATAACCATCATAGTTAAACTGCATAACGGAAGAGGTAACGGAGATACCACGCTGCTTTTCTATCTCCATCCAGTCGGATAGTGCGTGCTTAGCAGTCTTTCTGCCTTTAACTGAACCGGCAAGATTAATCGCCCCACCATAGAGTAGAAGCTTCTCCGTTAAGGTGGTCTTACCTGCATCCGGGTGGGAAATAATCGCAAATGTTCTTCTTTTCTCTATTTCCTGTCTATAATCAGTCAAAATATAACCTCCATATCTAGTTTCAAGTACACACTGGCGTACTTACGCGCCAACTTAGATAAAACCAATTTATCATATAATAGATAAGAGCTTTTTGTCAATTATATTTTTATATAAACAGAGCTGACGCGCGATTTTTTTATAAATCTGTTGCTGGATTATTTTAAACACTCAGCTGTATTTTATTAACATTTTCCTCTTGTTTCTTCTTTAGCATATTAAATAACATATTTCATTGCACAGTAAACAAGCCTCTTAAGG
>JAAYQP010000292.1 GCA_012519195.1 Clostridiales bacterium
CCTTAAGAGGCTTGTTTACTGTGCAATGAAATATGTTATTTAATATGCTAAAGAAGAAACAAGAGGAAAATGTTAATAAAATACAGCTGAGTGTTTAAAATAATCCAGCAACAGATTTATAAAAAAAATCGCGCGTCAGCTCTGGAAAATAGTAGGCTTGTCAGTTATAATATAAAGTAGCAGATTATACTACTTATTCTTATGATAGGATGCATTAATACCATATATTGGGATTGTTTAAATATAAGAATGATGATGATCAGTCAGCATATATCCTTGCTGCTGATAAAAGTAAACAAGAGGTGAAAACCATGAGTGATAGTTTACTTCCTAGGGATGGGCTCCAAATAAAAAAATATTATGATAGTCTTCCCTTTGGAGATGTAACAGAGAATGAAAAATATTTTTCGCTTGCCGAGGATCAGGTTCTTCAACTTTTTATTAAAAAAGGGAGTACAACACTACAACGATATATTCAGGATATCGGAATTGTTAAGGTCGTTAATAAGCCTGCAACAATAGGTATCCTCCAGACACAATATGAAAAAAGAGAAATATATGATACTTGTACACCGTCTGCTTATATACAAACATCTTCCGATCGTAAACACTATGCCTCAGAATATAATGTCTGGGATCTCAATATGCCGAAAGCTCCGGAGGAGTTAATTGAAGAGGAAAATTATCGACGGGTTGCAGGTACTGATTATATGGAAGGCTGTGGCAACTGTGATACAACTGGGAAAATCGATTGCTATAATTGCTATACCGGATATGAGACTTGCCCCGAATGCAATGGATATCGTGAACTAAGGTGTCCAGATTGCGGTGGTAGTGGGGCCTATCGTTGCAATGATTGTTACGGCGCTGGATATAAAATGTATCAAGAGACAAGATATGTAACAGATTATAATGGTTATGAGCGTCAAGAATATTTCGATGTGAAAGAAGATTGTTCCTATTGTGGCGGAAGTGGTGAAATCGTCTGTTCCTATTGTGGTGGATGTGGTAGTGTTGTATGTCATAATTGCCGTGGGGATGGAGAAGTGACCTGCCACGTATGTCATGGCTACCAAGAGCTGAACTGCGGTGCATGTAAAGGATATGGCTATCTACTACATGAAGTAATAGCGAAACAGAATTACTGTATCAATACCTCAATGGAAGCATTGGGAAAATATAACCTATCAGACCGTTATGGACATTATGATATTAATATTGACCATTCTGAAAACAATGTTCTGATCGCTGAGCTTACAGCAAATAAATATCTTAAAGATATCCCATGGAATGATTTTCTGGCTACGGAATACTCCAATGAGCTTGCTATACCGGAACATGCGGCTGATGCCATAAATAGGGAAGTAAAAAGAATAAAGGATTATGTTCCGGTTCGCCAAAGACTTACCCTTTATCAAAAGGATGCGGTGGATATCACTTATCAATTAAATGGTAGGGAATTTAATCTACTGGTGGATCCTAGCAAGGGTGAGGCCTTCACCTTAGATTCTCCCTTTGATGATATCGTCAAAGAAGCCATATTGGTAATGGAAGATCAAATAAGAAAAGATATGTATTATGATTTTTATCTAAACTATGACGATATCTTAAAGGTTACCAAGGGGGATGGTAAACTTCTGGAGCATGATCAAAAGCTTCATCAGATGTATAAAATAGTAAGCAAGCAATTTTTAGCCTTTATGCTACTAGGATGGACAGGGGCAGTAGCCATTGATATCCTATTACATTTCATCATACAGCAACCATTATTACAATCGGTGTTCTTTTGGCTTACAACGATCCTTCCCTTCGGATTAGCTTTATATCTAAAGAAATACTGGTATCTTCTTAAGCCGAATACCAAAAAGAAACTAAGAATAACTTCTGCGGCTGGAATCTTTGCTTTAACTATCCTATTAAAATTATTGACATGGGTATTGTAATTCTAATTGTTTATAGCGAAGGGAGATCAGGATGTACATTAGCCATTATGTGAAAAATACCTCTGTCCTTGGACCTGGTAAGCGCTTTGCCTTATGGCTTCAGGGATGTAAAAAGCAATGTAAAGGATGTATCTTTCCAGAAGGCCAGGGGGAAGTCACCAAGGGAAAATGGATATCCACAGAGGAACTGCTTGACATTATTCAAAGCGTCAAGGGCATTCATGGTATTACCATCAGCGGTGGAGAACCCTTCCTACAGATTGACGAACTAATGGATCTGTGCCGCCAGGTTAAAGAGCATACCAAACTAGATATTATCCTATACAGTGGCTACCGCTTTGAAGAACTGGAGGCAAAATATAGGGATAGATTTTATAAGATATGCAGTTACATAGATATACTGATTGATGGGGAGTATGTGGAAGCATTGAATGATAATCAAGCATACCGTGGGTCTTCAAATCAGACAATTCATATGTTATCCGACAAATACAAGCCCTATCTAGACCAAATGAATCAACTGCGAAACCGTACCGTGGAATTAAAGATGAATTCTACGGGGGAACTCGTGATGATCGGAATTCCGTATAAAGGATTCCAGGATGACTTAATCCATAAGATGGTTAATCAGTGTCACTATTATTATTAGGGAAAGTATCCTCTACTGGGAAAGCTTGTCCCAGATACAAATAAGTGGTAAAATTGAAGGAATAATGTAGAATTTCAATATATTTGCGGGAGATGAGAAAGATGGTAATTGGAATTGATTTGGGAACGACATATTCGGTAGCAGCTTATATGAATGATAAGGGTGAACCGGAGGTAATAGCAAATAGTGAAGGAGATTACCTTACTCCATCTGTAGTGTTTTTTGAGAATAATGGAAAAAATGCCATAGTCGGTGAAGTAGCAAAGGATAACAGCATCTTAAAGCCGGATGATACCATAGCTACGGTTAAGAATTTTATGGGAAGGAAAACCTCCTTTCAGACAGGGGAAGGACTTGACTATTCCCCAGAGATGGTATCCAGTCTGATTATTAAGAAACTATGTCAGGACGCTTCAAAAAGCCTGAATCAAGAAATAAAAGATGTTGTTATTACAATACCAGCCTATTTCAACGATGCGCAAAGACAATCAACGATTGATGCTGCAAAAGGCGCAGGTGTTAATCTTATTAAAATGATCAATGAGCCCACAGCAGCAGCCTGCTATTTTGCTTATAAAACAAAATTACAGAAGGCGAATATTCTGGTTTATGACCTTGGTGGAGGTACCTTTGATACTTCGGTAGTAACAATTGATGGTAAGAATATAAATGTTGTACGAACGGAAGGGATCCATGAGCTAGGTGGTGTCTTCTTTGATGAAAGCATTGTAGAACTGATCTGCAAATATATGTTGCAAGAGAAAAATATTGACCTAAGGGCAACGGAATATAAGCAGGATCTTCAACAATTATATCTGATGGTTGAAAAATATAAGATCCAGTTGAGTAGTCGACAAGAGGTAAGAATTCCTGTTACGGCCGGAGCAGTAAGAGAGAGCTTTAAGTTAACAAGGACAGAGTTTGATAAAATTGTTGAGAAGTATTATAAGAAAACCGAACGAAAAATCAAGATGGTTTTATCAAAAGCCCATATGACCATAAATGATATTGACAAAATCTTAATGGTTGGAGGTTCCAGCCGTATCCCATTTATTAAAAAGTCCTTAACAGAATATTTCGGAAAAGAACCCTCAACTGAGGTGCATGCTGATGAATCAGTCGCTTTAGGAGCTGCCATCTATGCAAGTATGCAGGAGGATGATGAGAACCTTAAAATTCAGGATGTCTGCTCCCATGCTTTTGGTATTGCAACCTATAGTGAAAAAAAGAAAGAGAAGATTAATACTATTGTAATCGAGAAATGCTCCGCGATACCGGTTAGCAGAGTACGCCAATTTAAACTAGCAGTAGATAATCAGAAATCCCTGCAGATTACCTTGACCGAAGGGGAAAGCGAAGAGCTGAAATATGTCAATATCATCGATGATTTTCAGCTGGATCTGCCTCCCGGGACCCGTAAGAATATGCCGGTAGAAGTAATCTATACCTTGGATGGCAATCAGATCATACATATTAGTATCAATATACCTGAACTAAAATTCAGGCATGAATATAAAATTAATCGTTCCTCCAATCTGAATGAAGATCAGTTGGAAATGATGACCAGTTTGATCTCTAGTACCGATGTGGAATAGTTAATAAGAGACAAAAACCAGGAGGGAGTAAGCAGTGGATCAAACGATTAAGACGATTAGAAGCTGTATTGAGCAAAGTAATTATATTGAGGCTTGTAAGCGTGCAGACGAACTGGATTGTCAGTCTGTAGATGACATTGATCTGGTTCATAGTATTATTTCAGCTTATGATGAATTAAATCAGATTGAGAATATGGAGCCATGGTCCCTCAGGGCGACCCAACTAGAGGATGATGAAGATAATTATGATAGACTAGTTTCTATACAGATAAAGTTGGGGCATTACTCTGATGCAAGGAAAACCATAGAAGATATGGAGAATAGAGACTATCTTACCTTTGATTACTATAAAAGCCTATATCTTCTAAAGCTTCATGAACAAGCAAACCATCAAGAATTGATTGAGATTCTGGAAGCCTTGGTTGATGATTATTATGACAAGGCCTATATGCTGAAATTGGCTTGTTACTATGTACTTGCAGAGCAAAAGGATGATGCCTTAGCGATCTGTCAGAAGATTATCCGCTTATTTAATCATACGGAGTATTCCGAAAAAGCCAAAACCATATTAAATAAATTACAAAGTAATGAGGAGATTGCTTCGGATTATCTGCAAGAAATCAAAGATCAGGGGCGGGAGAAAATAATTCGAAAGGAAACTCCTACCGTCCAACGTATTGAAGGCATGGCAGCAGCCTCAGCGGTTTTAGATAAAAATATTATAATGGAGAAGACCTACCCTGAAATTGAGGAAGCCTTTGAGGGTCTGGTTGGAATGCAGGATATTAAGCAACAACTAATCCAGTACTATATGAAGATAGAATTTGAACAGAAAAGACAGGAAAAGTACGGATATGAACCGGACCTGTCAAGAGGTTACCATTTTATCATTACCGGTAATCCGGGGACTGGTAAGACTACCGTAGCAAGAATTATTGCAAAAATACTCCA
>JAAYQP010000293.1 GCA_012519195.1 Clostridiales bacterium
ACTAATATCGAAAAATGAACTGCTAAGGAATTTAGGTGAGTGAAACTATACTTTCTATATCACCGTGAATAATTCAGGATAATAAACATATTAATTAAATCGATAAAAGTTATAAAAATCTGATTAATTTTAGCTATAAGTATAAGATATTAAAATAATTCAACAATATTATTTTTAATAGCGTAAACCGTAGCTTGTGTTCGGTCAGAGACATCAATTTTCTTAAAAATATTAGATACGTGATTTTTTACGGTTTTTTCACTAATATCTAAAGTATAAGCAATTTCTTTGTTAAACAAACCTTTTGCAAGTAATTTCAAAACTTCGATTTCCCTTTTTGTTAGATTGTTATCCGAAATATTTGATAAATTTTTCTCTTGCTGTCTTTCTCTTAATATTGGAGTTAGCTCTGGCTGGATAAAGGTTTCTCCATTATAAACACAATAGATTGCTTTTTTTAGTAATGAAGATTCTGAGTCCTTTAATACATATCCATCTACACCAATATCAATTGCTCTAGCCAAATATTCAACTTCATTATGAATAGTAAGAATTAAAATTTTTAAATTAACTTTTTTTTCTCTTAAGTATTTAAGAACCTGAAGCCCATTCATATTTGGCATATTAATATCCAAAAGGAGAACGTCAGTTTGTTTCTGTTTCAGAAGATCAATACACTGTACGCCGTCATCCGCTTCTGCATTTACAATAATGTCTCCATCAAGCTCTAATAATTGCTTTATTCCTTCTCTTACCATAAGATGATCATCAGCAATCATTATATTTATTGGTTTACTCATCATTATCCCCCTTGTATGTTAATATAGGTACAGAGACTGTAATTAATGTACCTTTGTCTTTCTCTGATTGTATTTTTAAGTCGCCTGATAATAAAGCAATTCTCTCTTTCATAATGGATAGGCCAAAATTAGATGATTGATTACTTTGGTTCCTTAGATTAATTGCTTCAATATCAAAACCGCTTCCATTATCTTTAATAGTTACAATTATATAATCTATATGATAATTGATGTTAATATCAATGTCAGTTGCACTGGAATGTTTAATTGCATTACGACAAGCTTCCTGTATAATTCGATAAAGAGTGGTATTTAATATTGGTACAATGTTTTCAATTTCTTCATTATGACAAAATCTGATATTGATATTATGTTCCGATGTTAATTGCTTTACAAAACGTTCTACAGTAGGTATTAGTCCTAAGTCACATAAAGACATTGGTTTTAAATTATAAATGATATTCCGCATTTCATTAATCACTGTTTTAATCATATTAGACATTGTATTTAATTCTAATTTTGCTCGAATTTGATCAATATCAATCAATTTGATACATAATTCTGTCTTATGAACCAAGCTGGTTAAATTTTGTACCGTAGAATCATGAAGATCTCCTGCAATTCTTTGTCTTTCGATCTCTTGAGCTTCTAAGATATTAAGACCATTACTTTTATTAATATGATCAGCACGATCCTTTTGACAATGATTCTTAAATCCTATTAAATACTCTAAGCATTCTTGTGTTTGATTTAAATTATCCTTTTTGATTAAAAGTAATCTTTCCTCTTGTTCTAATGCTAGAATTTTATCTTTAAGATTACTGATCTCCTTTTTCATTTCTTCCGTATTACGGATCTCTTCATTATAAATTGGAGAAAATAGATCAATATTTGGAATCTTCTCTTTTTCCTTCTCCGATATAATAACTTCCATCTCTTTTATTAAATTATATAAATCATCCTTTTGCTGGGAAATAGCATTTAACTGTTCCTCATAATCAAAATAAATGCTATGGAGAAATTTATTGGAATACTCACATTTTTTTATTATATCAAGTGAATTATCATCTCTATTCTCATTGTTGTCTAGCATATTCAGCTTCCTTTCTATGTCCCGGCAACAATTAGTTAAAAGGGAAATTAATATGATAATCTTTTAAATCTATCTGAAATTATTAAAAAGTATATATATATCATATAACAAAATTTGCTATTTTAAAAGTACAAATTTTGACAAATTTAGTAGTTATATTTTATACTATTTATGTTAATTAATAACATATATATCCATTTCATTTACTACATCCCTTACGAAACATATTCATATTAATTTTAAGCTGAATATCATTTGTATTATTTATTTCATCATTATCGACTTGAAAACCAACACGTTCGAAAAATGGTAGCAAATCAACAGATATATTTTTTATATAAATAGTACTAATATGGGAATTGAATGCTTTGTTTAGTAGCATACGAACAACTAGGTCTCCATAGCCACTTCCCCTATATTCCTTTAATACTGCTATTTGACTAAGATAGCACCTATCCTTTTCAAAAAAGATTCTTCCTGTCGCAACCGCCTTCATTTGTTCTGTGCTACCATAAATTAGAGCATGAATAGCATCCGAATCATAATCATCAAACACATTGGATTCTAAATTATTTAGTTCATCTATAAATACTTTTCGCCTAATTTGATATACAAGTGTAAGATCATCCTTTGGATATAATAATTTACCTTGAACTAACATATTACAATGGCTCCTTTGTAGGTTTCCCCGCACTTCTTGGATATTTCTTTGGTGTTTTCGATATTTTTCTGATAGTTACTAAAGTCCTTTCAATATCAGAAAAAGGTAGATTAAATTCAATTACTTTTTCTAATCTGCCTCCCAATTGCTTTATGGCATTTCCAGCTTGATTAATTTCTTCTTCAGAATTACCAGATTTATAAGGAATAAAATATCCTTCTTCTTTTACAAAAGGGATACAATACTCGGAAAGAGAAGATAGATTTGCGACAGCACGGGAAACACATAAATCAAACTTCTCACGGTAGTTTATATCTTTACCAAAATCCTCTGCTCTTCCGTGAATGGTATGAATTTTATCAAGTTTTAATTCACTTATTACTTCATTCAGAAATTTTATTCTTTTGTTTAATGAATCCAGTAATGTAATATCAGTATCCGGAAATACAATTTTTATAGGAAT
The DNA here is from genome assembly GCA_012519195.1 of Clostridiales bacterium. Classification (GTDB taxonomy): domain Bacteria; phylum Bacillota; class Clostridia; order Lachnospirales; family Lachnospiraceae; genus Mobilitalea. Next base: position 3,018 of record JAAYQP010000293.1, read on the forward strand.
TCCAGGAAAACCTGCACCAGTACCGACATCTATGATCCTTTCATTAACCGGTTTCTTCACTTTCATAATAGCTAAACTATCAATAAAATGTTTTAATATAACTTCATTTAACTCAGTAATAGTAGTCAAATTCATTACTTTATTCCATTCCATCAATAATTCATGATACCGGATAAATTGCTCTATCTGGGATTCCGTTAATTCAATTCCAAAATCTTTTAATCCTTTCTTTAAATTATCGATCTCCGGATAACTGTTAATATCCATAATACCTTACTCCTCCACTGTTTTTCTCTGATGATACTGTGATAGATAGATCATCAGGACCGATATATCCGAAGGTGAAACTCCCGATATTCTTGAAGCTTGTCCAATAGAAATTGGCCGGAACATAGTTAATTTTTGTCTTGCTTCCTTTCGTAAACTTGGCACATCATCGTAATTAATATTCTCAGGGATTAATTTATTTTCTAATTTTCTAAACTGCTCAACCTGATGTAGCTGTCTTTTAATATAACCCTCATATTTAATATTAATATTAACCTGTTCTATGACATCCTCTGGTAAAACTGGACGATTAGGATCAATTGCTTTTAAGGCATCATAACTTAATTCCGGTCTTCTTATTAGCTCTGCCAGAGTTGTTGCTGTATTAAGTGGTGAACTTCCTAAGTTGGTCAAAAGTTCTTGCACTTCTTTGTTTGCTCCTATAGTAGTATTATTTAAACGCTGAATCTCCTTCTCAATTTCTTTTTCTTTCTTTAAAAGCTTTTGGTATCTTTCTTCCCCGATTAATCCTACTTCATAACCCTTCTTAGTTAATCGAAGATCTGCATTATCTTGCCGCAATAAGAGTCTATATTCTGCTCTTGAGGTCATCATTCGATAGGGCTCATGGGTCTCTTTAGTAACTAGATCATCAATTAAAACCCCTATATAAGCTTCCGAACGATCTAATATCAAAGGATCTCTACCTAAAAGTTTCATAGCCACATTAATACCCGCTATTAACCCTTGCGCAGCGGCTTCCTCATACCCTGAACTACCGTTAAATTGACCAGCGCTAAAAAAACCTTCTATCTTCTTAAATTCCAAAGTAGGTTTTAACTGCATCGGATTAATACAATCATACTCGATGGCATAAGCATTTTTTACGATATTTGCATTCTCTAATCCTGGTACGGACCGATACATACGAACTTGAACATCTTCTGGAAGAGATGTTGACATTCCAGCAATATACATTTCATTGGTATAATTTCCTTCTGGTTCTATAAAAACTTGATGCCTATCCTTATCAGCAAACTTTACTACTTTATCTTCAATGGAAGGACAGTATCTTGGTCCTGTTCCTTTGATATCTCCTGAATAGAGAGGAGATCTATGGATATTCTCTCGAATAATTTCATGGGTTTCCGGCGTTGTATAGGTTAGCCAGCAGGAAACTTGCTCTTTCTGAATATCCTCTGGATTTGTTGTAAAGGAAAAGGGCACTATTTTGGGATCCCCCGGTTGCTCTTGCAATTTAGAAAAATCAATGGAGCGTTTATCTATACGTGCCGGAGTACCTGTTTTAAAACGATACATTTCAATACCTAAAGATTTTAAGCAATCCGTCAAATAATTCGCAGACATAAGACCATTCGGCCCGGTATAAGTAACCGTTTCTCCATAGATACATCTAGCCTTTAGATAAGTACCTGTGCAAAGGATAACAGCCTTACATGGGTAGATTCCTCCGGAATAAGTTTTAACTCCAGTTACCT
>JAAYQP010000294.1 GCA_012519195.1 Clostridiales bacterium
ATTATGGCATTGAAAATTTAATAGAATCTTAGCTTGAAATATTCCTTTATTACTCTGTTTGATGCTCTGTAACTTTCAAGGTATCCTTAATTGTATTCTGTTATGTTTATACTAACCGCGCACCAACTTGATCATATACAACTAAATGGTAGGCTGATTCTAAACCGGTAAGTGGTCTAAGAACTAATTTTCATATCATATTATGAATATATAAACTGTATATTAATACAGGATAAGCCCTGCAAGATAACGCACAAGTAGCGAATTATAATAGTATTGAATTAAGACTTGAAGTTGTGAGTATTTTAGAAAAATTCTTCGAAAACGCTCATAGAAAGTGGGTCGTTTGAAAATGACTTTTCCAAACAAACCGAATAGCCGAAATCAGAAATGTTACTCTGTTTTGTATGATAAAGAATAAACCATACCTTTAGCCCAAATGGGTTGTAAATGGGTTGTTTGTACCTTCGAAGTGAAAGCATTAAGTATTAAGAAACCGTGTGATTAGCCTGTTGCAAGGTCTATAGCGATTAGTGAGAAAGAATGAATAACACAGAGCGCATCCATGGAAGGATGAGGTCATCGGTTTGACTCCGATTGGGGGCTCCATAAAATAAAGGTTTTTCAGATATTTAAGTTCTGGAAGTCTTTTGCTTTTTACTGCAATTTTTCTGCAATGGAGAGAATTGTATATATCAGCGTTACAAAAAAATAATATTTACTCCCTTGCCACGTAAGCGCTTAATATTAGAACGCAAAGCAATTTATCCATATGTATGAGATAATTCTTCTAAATATTTTTAGACCGTTTAGAGTTTTTCGACTTTGCTTAGAAAGTCAATAATTACTGCGGAGATTGTATAGGCAAAAGCAAGAGAAGTTGGCAAATAAAATACTGGAAGGCTATCAGAAAAAATTGTGAATTAGCTGATGAAGTTTACTTAAGAATTGCAGGTTAATGTACAAAAAGCATTGAATACTATTGGATAGTATTGTAAAATCAAATCGTTCAGCTAGGTGTCCTGATACCTCCGGAATTGCTATCCGGATGACCGGAATACGCATTTGCGTATTGGATTAAGGTTGTAACTACAAGTCAAAATACTGAAAGATAATTTAAAAGGTTTACTAAAAATTAATAATAATTGAGGAGTTTAAAATGCCGCTTAATATTATCCAAAATGATATAACCAAGGTTCATGTTGATGCAATTGTCAATGCTACTAATTCTGCATTACTTGGCGGAGGAGGGGTTAATGATGCAATTCATAGAGCAGCAGGACCTGAATTGCTTGCAGAGTATCATACCCTTGGCGAGTTAGAAGTGGGGCAAGCAAAATTAACAAAAGGATATAAATTACCTGCGAAATATGTAATTCATACTGTTGCACCAATATGGCGAGATGGAAAAAGCAACGAAGAAAAATTTCTTGCCGATTGTTATTTAAACTCGCTTGAATTAGCACGTGAATATCATCTTGAGAGCATAGCTTTTCCATTGATCTCGCCAGGCTTTTTTGAGTTTCCCAAAGATAAAGCCATAAATGTAGCGATTTCGGTTATAGGTGATTTTCTGCTGATGCACGAGATAAGGGTTTTACTTGTTGTGTATGATAAGACAGCTTTTATGTTGTCTGAGACCTTATTTTCTTCCATTAATAGATTCATTGATGATAATTACATAGAAGAGTCTTGTCCTGATATAAACAATAGATTTGACGAAATACTACATCTTAGTGGAATCTTTGCTACGGCTTTTGATGTTGGTAAAGTAAAACGAAATCTTGATGATGTTATTATGCAAATAGATGAAACTTTTACACAGATGCTACTACGTTTAATTGACCAAAAGGGTATGACGGATGCAGAAACATATAAAAGAGCGAATATTGATCGGAAATTGTTTTCGAAAATCCGAAATGGTGTTTATTATAAACCAAGAAAAACAACAGCCCTTGCATTCGCTATTGCGCTTCGACTAAACCTTGATGAAACAAAAGATTTGCTTCTTAAAGCTGGATATGCACTTTCTCATAGTTGCATAGGTGACATAATCGTGGAATACCACATACAAAATGGTAATTATAATATTTTTGAGATTAACAGAGATTTATTTAAGTATAATCAGAAACTTTTGGGATGTTAATTATTTCCAAATTTCCAGTATGAGAAAATTGTCGCCTTTCATGCGACCAAAATGACTTTGCTTGGTGCTATCCTTAAATTACAATAACTTATTGGAGGAAAGCACAATGAAAAGGGGATTAACAGAATTGGTATTCATCCTTGACAGAAGCGGTTCCATGAGTGGTCTTGAAAGCGACACCATTGGTGGATATAACGCCATGTTGGAAAAACAG
>JAAYQP010000295.1 GCA_012519195.1 Clostridiales bacterium
CCGAAATCCGCATTCCGAAATCTTAATGGCTTTAGCCCAAATTTACAAATTGCTACCTCCCCCTGCCCCCTCCTTTGGAGGGGCTAGGGGAGGTCTAATTCGTAATTCGTAATTAAATTCCGCCTTCCGCCCTCAACCTTCCGCCTTTATAATGTCACCCCTTCGGGGTTAACATAGCGGAAAATTCGTTCCGCTTTTCGAAATCACATCTTTTTCATTCATCCAAACTCATTAAACCACCGATGAGGATACCAAGTATACCAAAGAGAATGACACTCTTGCGACTAATACCAGTTTTTCCTAAAATTTTGGAGATCAGATAAAATACACCGAACCCAATAATGGGTATTACGACAATTTTCATAATCAATGAAAAAATTATATTGAAAACGTTACCCCAGTTTGCGATGACAGATAGTGCAAGACTTGCGATAAGACAAAGACCTGAAATTATAAGAAGTGCTATATAAATATATTTTCCTAGAATGACATAGAGAGATCCTAAACTGAAAAGGGTGATCCACAAAACAATGCAAGGAAAAACTAACAGCCCAAGATCAAGCCATCCTTTAATTACTACTAGTTCACCGTTTCGTACTCGGTATATTGCAAAGGCATAAATGCCAATTGCAGCTATAAAACATATCCAGAAAATAGCTTTCTGCCCATCTGTCCACTCTTCTTCCACTTTGTCTACTGTTGGGGTATAATTTTGAACTACTTCCAAATATTGCATATTCACATAGCCGGTATCATTATGAAAGAGTAAAACGCCCCATTCCCCGTTGATGGACAAAATGTCAACGGTTTCATTTTGAACAATTTGTCCAACGACTTTACCTGATTTACTAGCACTTTCTCGGATGTTGAGTTTGCTGGCAGTACATCGGTAATTTTCTGCTGATACTACGCTTATTGCAAAAAGACACAATATTATTAAGATAAATTTGACTATTTGATTTTTCATATCTTGTTTATTTAATTATTTGTATTTTATCTGTTCTCAAAAATACCAAAAAGGTATGCCTTTTGGTGGCATACCTCTAAAAATCTATATTTTCATACTTCGCCAGATTCTTTGCCATAATTTTGGAGATATCGTAACCCGTCTCTATCTCAATCCAAAGCCACTGACCATTGGGGTTACACTCTAGAAAAACGTACTCGCCTTCAGGTGTAACAATGAAGTCAAAGCAGCCGAAGTTGAGATTAATTCGTTGCACAAAATCAAGACAAAACTGTCTTATCTTTTTAGGAAGTTCCACAATCTCGTGTTTGAGGTTATAATCATAGCCTTGCCGCCAGTCAACTTTTCCTTTGTCATCCTCTTGGATTTGCGAGTCAATTTTGCAGGCAATCACATCTTGATCGATAACGGTGATGCGCAATTCGTAAGCTTTTTCAACATAGTTTTGTACAAAACTGACGGTCTGTGTAAACGCTTCTTCAGGTTGCTGAAGTAGATCTGAACTTTTTGCCTTTTGGGAAAAGAAAACCATCTCCTCTGTTTCATTGATGGTGACGTTTCCGCTGAATAAAGATTTTAAAGATAACCACGGATATTTTTTAGCCAATTTAGAGATAGTCTCTTTGGTGTTGGAAAAACAGGTCTCTGGTATACGCATGCCGAGCGATTGTGCAATGGCAAGTTGCAACATTTTGGATGCTGCAGGACGGTCTTCTACAATGCTTCCAATGGAGTAAATATCTCGGATATAATATCTTAGAAAACTCAAAAAGGTGTGTCCTTCTTCGAGATTGTGTTTATTTATTTCCTCATTGGAATGAGTAATTGGTAGTTCGGAAGGGGGAACGGGACGACGATCCCAGACCGCCGTAATCTCGTTCCCTTTCAAAATAAGTCCATTTTTATTATTGAGGATAGAAAAATCCGCACCCTTATTGTCAATGTGCCATGAAAACCGGTAGTCTGTGAGCAGACTCTCTCCATTAAGTCTGAATACAGGTACTTTCCACTTGTTTAAATAGCGAATGACATTAGTGGGGTGCGAATCATCCTTATTACTGAAGATTAGTATCATTAACGTACATTCTTTGTGTCGTCATTTTCATTTTTATAATCACTATATTGATTTTTTGAACCTGAGGTTCTTGGACGGCGTTTTGCAGAACGTGTCGCTAAAAGTCTCATTTCATAAGAGATTTGTGTATCATCGTTATATCCCATGGGTGGTAAGTTGAAACCACTTTCCTGAATTGAACTGGGGGTGGTAAAGTTCATTAAAAGAGGCATAATATTGCCTTGGTTAAATTGATTATATGTTTGCATAATTTTTTAATTTTTAAAGGGTTAGACAATTAATTTTCTACTTCTATAATTTCGTCTTCATCAAAAATGGCATCACTACCATCAATTTTAATATCACGGTCGTTTTGAGCGAAGATGGCGATATCACAGATAAAGCGTTCTAATCCGCATTCTAGTGCTTGGCAGACCATTAATAAAACAGCTACTTCTTTAGTATTCAATGCTTTATCAGCCAAAGCTACTTGAATACAAGCTTCCATAATAAGCTGTTTATCTTCGCGGTTTTCTACTGTTTTACCAACTTCTGCGATATAAGTACGTATATCGGTACATTTTACTTGTTTTTCATTCTCCGCAAGTAGGAGTTGGGTGGTTTTAGTAGCATCGCATTCGAGGTCTGCGGCTACTCGTTTGATGACTTCCACCTCGGCGGCATCCACTTTGCCGTCGGCGCGGAGGGTTGCTAATGTCAGTGCAACCAACTGTTGGTTAAAATTCGCCATAATTTAAATAATTTAAGTTTGTGCCTACTCTCTTAAACGCTTTTCGGCTTACACGTTGTGAGGTTATTGCGAATCTGTTAAAGATGGGGTCTTTATTGGGTTTCTACCCAATATAACTTCACGTTTCGCTATCAATTCAAGCAATTCATTGTAATGTTTTTTGATTTGCTCCTCATGAAAGTTTCCTCCATTATTATTCGTTATGTTATACATAATTTGTCTCTTTGCACCCAAATTCCCTTTATTAAAGGTTTCTGCTTTCTCTTTGGTGTTTCTATCGCTTAATCTGGAATTTGAGCTTTTGCTTATCAAGCATAGATTGCCAAGGTTGTCAATATATCTATCATAATCAGGGAATTTCTCACGGTTTCGTTCAGCCCATTCCTTTGCCATGTGATGTTCAATGGAGTTCCAATACTTAAAATCAAATGTCTTGAGTTGTTTTGAGTTATCAAACAAATTTGTGATATTTTTCCAGTCTACCCAATATAGATAGTCTATAAAATTTAATAAAAAATGAGGTGTTTTTAATCCTTTTGAATAGGAGTTTTCCACTGTTATTGATTCATTTTCATTTATCGATTGATATTTTGATAAATCATTATAATCATCGAAATGTTTAAGAATGATTTTATCCAAAATCTCTATATATTCACAATAACCAACATTGATGTTCTTGTTTTCAGTAAACCACCTTAGGATTTCGAACAACCAATTTTTGTAGGTTCTCGATCTAAATGTAACCTGCAACATAGTTAACGCTTTAACTATTCTTTCCTGATTATTCTGATTATTCTGTTTATCCTGCTCTCTATCAATGCTAAATGTATTAATATAATCCCAACTGTTATTGTCTTTTTTAGAAGGTTTCTTTAGTGTCCAATTTTCATTATCTTCTGATTTGTCGTTGTCATCAATAACAGTTTTTACAATGTATTTATCAAATATGGTGCGACAGAATAGTAAATTATTTATAAAAGCTTCAGAATCAAGTTCATTCTCTACTAATTTGTAAACAGAAATAAGATCTTTTTCATTCAAAGGTATTTCCTTTTCAGGAAACAGTACTTTAAATACGTGCATCAGAAAGTTTGGGAAGTCAATAATGGACCTATATTTGGTTTCATCTTCATTTTCATCATTATTTTCGGTTGTTGTTCTTTTTGAATCACTACTTGGATCGACATTCTTGATCTCATTTTCGTTTAATATTTGATCTATTGTTTTTGCATCGACACTACTATTATTGTCAAATTCAGCAAGACTTGTAAAACAGAAATCGTCATAGTTATCTCCAAAATACTTACGTCTATCTTCAACTGTGAAAAGTTTTTGAATAGGGATATCTATTTGTGAACATGCAGTCCATATTTTTGCGAACTCACTCCGAGATTTATCTTTTAATTTACTAATTAAAAATGATTTTAGAATCTCGTGCTTTTGCAGTTGTACACCTCTATTGTTCATAATTTCAAAATAAGATGCTACATCTGTATCTTGAGGTATTTCAACACGAACCAACACCACATTATTTTCAAAGTACTGTTTGAAACTTATTCCATTATTTTCAATGTCCTCTTTAATTTTACATGTTTGTTTTTCTGGATCAAGATTGATTTCCTTAATCAAGTCAATGGCATTTCTTAGATGTGCTGTTTGCGGATAATCAATATTGCAACTTCCGTCCTCCGAATCGTAAAATGTTCTAAAAAATTCTTCCACTTCAGGGCGGGAATCATAAAATAATCGAGGCTCATTATTAATTCCTAAAATCTTAGTAATAAGGGATAAAACAGTTAGACGTTGTTGTCCGTCAATAACCTCAAAATCACCATTAGAACGTTTGAGCACTACGAGACTACCAATGTAGTAATTCCCGTTGGGATTCTGTTTAAAAGCTGTATAAATATCTTGAAGCAGTTGCTCAATCTGTTCCCTACGCCACGAGAAATTGCGCTGATAAAGTGGAATTATGTATTTGTTCTGATTATCAAAGATTCTCCCTATGTTTTTACCTAAGTTTTCAACTTCCATATTACCCATTGATTATAAAGTCTTTAATTTGTTCATTTTTAAATTTATTATCCGGTAATTCAACTTGTATATTTATATTCTGTGCCAAGTTATTTAATTTCATTAAATCAGCCAAATCTTTTGCCTCCACAATAATTTTAAAATATTTACTTGGCAAAGTCGAAACAAAACTGTATTTTACCTGTCTTTTGCTTAACCTGTTAGAGTATATTAGTCTGTAAAGTGGTTTGTAGTACTTATTTAACCCTTTTTCACCAAATTTATCAAACAGAACAAATACTAATGATTTATATGCTTCCCGTAAATAAGAATCACCCGTTCGTGAAGCAGGCCATTTGGGACTGAATGAGAAATTCTCTTTGCGTTTTTCCTTTGCTTTTTTTTCATCTTCTGGTTTCCAATTGTAGTCTAGGCAATATGCATAGTAGAATTCCTTAAATTCGCTCAATTTGTATGTTTGGATATTGATGAACATTTCCTTATAAATTTCCACGTAAGTTTCAACATAGTCGAAAAAGTTCTTTCCGTTTATAATTTGTTGGTTAACATTGACAAAGGGGTTGATGTGGTCATTATCTCCATTTTCGAAACGGTTTTTTGTAGCAGATGTACTGGAGAGAATGGTTTCATAAAACTTTGATGTTAAGTACTGTAATAACTGAGAATTTTGATAGGGAAACATGGCGGGATTGTTTTTGTCAATAGTAAATCCCTTAAATTCCGACAATTTCTGTTTTGTAAATTTTTCAGCTTTATCAGTTCTAGACCAAATACGACTTCTGTATAGTTGTTCGTCAAAAATTTGCTTTAGGATATCTATATTTGGATCATCTTTGATTTTCGGAGTGGGGTCGTATTGAGTGGCATTTTCCCAACGTCTGTCACATTTGATTTTTTCTTCCCTGCTTTCCTGTTCCATTGCACGTATATGAAAAGCTTTTAATAAATTGTATGACTCCAATTCTTTACCTCTACCATTTTGTGAATCAAACATTTGAAAAGCTTCTGTTAGGTTATTCACTTCAATTTTGACAAAGTCACACGATTTCAATACGTACTGAATAAATTCATCCTTATCTTTATCATTTCCGATATTTTCATCTAACCACTCTCCGATAAAAGTATGGTTCTGTTTGATCGTATCATAAGATTCTATGCTGAATTTTGGCTTGCAGTAATGTTCATTGGACTTTCTGTAAGTACACAAAAGCAATAAAGTAGTAATACGTTGTTGTCCATCTACAATATCATAGGCGTTTTCTTCTTTATTATCGTAGAGAATAACACTTCCAATCCGATAATACTTTTTACCTGCATCCATACTTGTTTTGACATCTTCAAGCAGTTGCCGTACATTTTTTTCTTTCCACAGATAAGGTCTTTGATATGTTGGAATTTGTAATTTTTCAATCTTTAGTAAATTATCAACAGAGACAATATTTGCTTTTATATTTGAATTAGTATCCATAAATTCATCTTTTTGATCCAATAAAATATTTTCTTGTTCTTTCCACTTACCGTTTACAGAATTATCTTCAGATGCTCTTCAAAATATGTTATTATACTTTTTCTTTAAGTAATCCTCTGAGGATGTCATAATGGCTATTTTTTCTAATAAGGTACGTTCTTCAGATGTAACTTCACCATCGTATTTGGCTAATTTAACAAGTTTATCCAATGCGATGTTCAATTCATTCGGTGAACTGAATGTTACATCATCTTGAGTGAGTCCAAGCAGCGATTTGCTATTTAAAAGGTCAATAAATTGTTGCCTATTTTCTGAAGTATAACCCTCTTTGAAGGTTTGAAGAATGTTATTTGTGAGGTATTCTTTTTCTTGCAGGCTTAACTTTCCATCCGCTTTAGCCATATATATCATTAATTTTATAGTTTTTTCAGCATCTATAGATTTTTTGTAAGATTCTGATCTGAATAACTTGGACAGAACTCCGACTTTTTTCGTTGGTTCTGTATCTAGAAGGTTTTCAAAAGATTGGGAATAATGCTGTTTGTATTTTTCTTTTGCCTTTCTTCTCTCTTCTTCCAAACGTTGTTTCTCCTTTTGTATCTTTTCTTCTCTGCTTTTTTTAGCTCTAATTTCCTCTTCTTCTTTAAGTTTTTTAACTCTAATTTCCTCTTCTTTTACCTTATCGTTTACGTACTCTATTTTGGGTAGAGTTTCGTGATAAAATAATTCATTTTCATTTTGTGAATAATATATTGCAAAAGTTTTATCTTCTTCAATAGGAATTGTTATTTTTAATAAATAGTTTTCAATTTCGTGATTTTCTAAAATTCCAAGAATTCTTTCGTTAGGATTCTCTAATTTCAAAATGCTCAGTACTTTTTCTAAATTCTGCTCATAGAGAAAATCAATTTTTTCTTTAGGAATGGAGTTGAATTGTAAATTTTTATGAAAGTTGTTAAAAGCAATCTCCAATTGGTTTTTAAATATTACCTCAACATTTTTTACTTCGAGGAGGTTTTCAAATTGGCAATTTAGTTGTTTTTCTAGTTCGTCGTTGGATTTATTTAAACTCTTCACTCTGTTTAACAATTTTTTAATATTGGAACTATAACTCCAACCTAATGCTTCTATAGTATTAATAAGAGCTTCCACATGGTCAAGATTTGAGAAATCTCGATGGTGTGCCCTAACTCCTATATGATCCATAAAATTAGAAAAAACATATTGTTTATCGTCTTCTTCTATTACTTCATAAAGATCATAACATTCTTTTCTCAACCTATTTTTAAATATCTGTACATCATTTTTATTCTCTTCTAATTCTCTAACTTGTTTCTGAATTGCTTGAAATTTAGATACGATATTTGTAGTAGTCGAAAAAAAAGAGTTTGATACGGAAATTTTTGATTTTAACTTCAATTTATTTATGGTTGATTCCAAAATTTGAATCATTCCGGTCCCTTGGTCAACTTTGCCAGTCTCATTACAAGTTTTGCAAACGAAGTAACCTCTACCATAGCATTCGCTACATTGACCTGTCTTTATTTTGGGTCTCCCATCCGCATATTCTCCCTCCTCATATTGTTCCCTTCCGGAGCCACCACAATTATGGCAACGAATTTTTTTCTCACCTTTACAATCTGGACATGAATTGTCAAAACTCCTCGGAGTCTTGTAGTTTCCAAGAATAGTTTGTATGTTATTGAATTTGTGAGAGGAAAAAATAATCAAATCATCATGAACTTCGTCTGCATCTTTATATGTAAATAATGCTACTAAATCCTCAGCCGCAATGTTTGATTCGCTATAATTTTTATCAAAATAAAATGTTGGTTCGCAACTCTCAGTAGTTTCATTTGCAACGGAAATAGTGTATTCAAATGTTGGTATAACCGATAAAACACCAAAAGTACTTTTCAACTCGTAGCCAGTTTCAATATAAAATTGAGATGGGTCTTGGCTAGATAAATATTTCCAAAATTGTGCCTCATAAGATGTTAAGGGATTGGGTAAAATAATTGATTGAAAACATTTCCTCACAAAGTCATGTAAATCACTTGTAAGATCAAACTTATCATCTAAAGCTATTGTACCTTTTAGTTTTAATTCTGGTAATTTTGGGATCAAAACTTCTTTAGTTCTTCTTCCTGCTGCATCAACACCTTGAATGGGCGCTTCGGCTAATTTATCGTAAGTTTTTGTAAGTGTAATACCTAACTCGTCAATTGTTCGTTCAACTGTAATGGGTGGCAACTTTATTGGTGTAATTTTTACTGTCGGCTCGGCTTGTTTTTCTGCTAATTGGGGTTCAACTTTCTTTTCAGATGTTTCTGCTGTGGTTTTTGTTTCTTTTTCCGCCACCTTTTCCTCTTTTATTTCCTCTGTAGGAGTAGGTGTGTTATCTTCTGCTTTGGAGAGCACGTAATGAGTATAATCTTGTGGTTCTTTGCCTTCAAAACGCTCAATAACAGGCTCAATAATAGCCCGAATATCCAAAAAAGCCTGAAATAGATCATCAGCCGTATGTATCTCATTATCAATAGTCCATTGACAATTTTGACGGTCCCACCAACTTGGTGTTAGTCTCTTATTGCTTAGGTTACTTTTGAGATAATCGCGGATAGGACGCCAATTAGGACCTTCTATATGCAATGTTACGTACGTTTCAGTACATTCGTAATGTAAATATGTTCCTAAAGAACTACCGGCTTGAATATAAGCGTATTTATCCTCATACACTATTGGTTTACCGGGAAAATACTTTTTTGCAAAAGTTCTAAACTCGTTTTTTGAAACAATTTTCATATTCTTTGTAAATATTAATTTTTATTTCCAAATAACATTTCCATTAATATTCGTCCTAATTTACGTTCCAATCCACCTCGGGTGGTGGGAATACCCGTTTTGCGGGCTACTTTATTCTTGAGTCCGGCAATTCCCAACAATCTACTCCACGAAAATGAGAATCCTCTGATTTTCAACACAATAAAATTTAATAAATTAATTTATTTATTTCGC
>JAAYQP010000296.1 GCA_012519195.1 Clostridiales bacterium
TGAGTGTACAGTCACCACTTGTCGTACTGAAATTAAGTGCGAAAAGGAGGCGGCTTTTTTTATGGCAAGTCAAGTAATGAGAATCACATTAAAGGCGTATGATCATCATCTGATCGATCAATCAGCAGGAAAGATTATTGATACTGTAAAGAAGACAGGATCAAAGGTGAGCGGGCCAGTTCCGTTGCCTACAAAGAAAGAAGTAATTACAATTCTTAGAGCTGTTCATAAGTATAAGGATTCCAGAGAGCAGTTCGAGCAAAGAACTCATAAGAGACTGATTGATATTATTACACCTACACAAAAAACCGTAGATGCATTATCCAGACTGGAAATGCCTGCAGGTGTGTACATTGACATTAAGATGAAAACGAAATAGTTCACGATCTTAATGAGACAGCATGGAGAGACATAAAATGATTTAATCAAAATCATTACGATTTAATTAAAATAAGAAGAAATCCTTATGGTTTATCATATAGAAAACAAATTTTACTCAGGTAGACCGTCTAGGATGATTGCATAAAAACACGATATCATGATATCGCGTTGCAATCCGCTGTAGATTAAATAGGAGGTAAAAGAATGAAGAAAGCAATTTTGACTACGAAAGTCGGAATGACTCAGGTCTTCGGTGAAAATGGAGAACTTATTCCGGTAACCGTACTTCAGGCTGGTCCGATCTACGTAACTCAGGTTAAAACCGTAGAGAACGATGGATATGCAGCAGTACAGGTTGGTTTTGGTGATATCAGAGAATCTCTGGTAAATAAACCGAGAAAGGGACACTTTGCAAAAGCAGGTGTTGCAAATAAAAGATTTCTTAAGGAATTCCGGTTTGAGAATGCCGCTGACTACAAGGTAGGTCAGGAAATCAAGGCTGACATCTTTGCAGTAGGTGATAGAATTGATGCTACCGCTAAGTCAAAGGGTAAAGGTTTCCAAGGCGCTATTAAGAGACATGGATTATCTAGAGGACCTATGAAGCATGGTTCCAAGTACCACAGACACGCAGGTTCCAACGGTGCTGCAACAAGCCCTGGCCGTGTGTTCAAGGGTAAGAAGATGCCTGGTCAAATGGGTAACGTAATGGTTACGGTACAGAATCTTGAAGTGGTAAGAGTAGATGCTGAAAAGAATTTGATCTTAGTGAAAGGTGCCGTACCGGGTGCAAAGAAATCCTTAGTAATGCTTAAGGAAAGTGTAAAAGCAAACTAGAGCTTTAAGAAAGGAGGAACTTAAGTTATGGCAAATGTAAAACTTTATAATATCGAAGGCAAAGAAGTTGGAACTTTAGATCTTAACGATGCTGTCTTCGGAGTAGAGATAAATGAACATTTAGTTCACATGGCAGTTGTATCACAGTTAGCAAACAAACGCCAAGGAACACAGAGCGCAAAAACCCGCGCTGAAGTACGTGGCGGCGGAAGAAAGCCGTGGAGACAAAAGGGAACAGGTCATGCTAGACAGGGTTCAATCAGATCTCCTCAATGGAAGGGTGGCGGCGTTGTATTCGCTCCAAAGCCAAGAGACTATTCCATTAAAATGAATAAAAAAGAGAAAGTTCTTGCGATCAAATCCGCATTGACATCAAGAGTTAATGAAGAAAAGATTGTTGTTTTAGATCAATTGAGTTTTGATGAGATTAAGACAAAGAAGATGAAGGCAGTGCTTGATAACTTCAAACTTGATAAGGCACTGATTGTTCTTGATAAGAAGGACGAGAATGTAGTTCTTTCTGCAAGAAACCTTCCGAAAGTTAGAACAGTATTGACAAACTCCATTAGTGTTTACGACATCTTAAAGTATGATAACTTAATCATTACTAAGGACGCCGTAGCGAAGATCGAGGAGGTGTACGCATAATGGCAGATTTAAAATATTATGATGTTATTCTTAAGCCAATCGTAACAGAGAAAAGTATGAATTCCATGGGCGAAAAGAAGTACACATTTTCTGTTCATCCAGATGCTACTAAAAATCAGATTAAGGAAGCTGTTGAAAAAATGTTTGCCGGTGCAAAGGTTAAAAAGGTAAATACAATGAACCTAGATGGTAAGACACGTAGACGTGGTTATACCTTCGGTAAGACAGCTAAGACAAAGAAAGCGATTGTTCAGTTGACAGAGGATAGTGCTGAGATTGAAATATTCTCAGGCCTGTAAGATAAACTGGAAATGTGCGTAAGGTGAAGGTTTGAAATTCATCGTATGAGAATAAGGATGCAGAGAAAAGGACAAATTATTGCATCATTTGAAAGGAGTGCAAATCATGGGAATTAAAACATATAACCCATATACACCTTCTAGAAGAAACATGACGGGTTCTGATTTTACAGAGATTACGAAAACAAAGCCTGAGAAATCTTTGGTTATTTCATTAAACAGGAAAGCAGGTCGTAATAATCAAGGTAAGATCACTGTTAGACACCGTGGTGGTGGAGCTAGAAGAAAATATAGAATTATCGATTTTAAGAGAAGAAAAGACAATATTCCTGCAACTGTTCAGAGTATCGAATACGATCCGAACAGAACTGCTAATATCGCATTAATCTGCTATGCAGATGGTGAGAAATCCTACATTCTTGCTCCAAACGGACTTACCGTTGGGACAAAGCTTATGAATGGCGAGAATGCTGAAATTAAAGTAGGTAACTGCCTACCACTTCAGAATATTCCTGTAGGTACACAGATTCATAATATTGAATTATATCCTGGTAAAGGTGGACAATTAGTTCGTTCTGCAGGTAACTCAGCACAGCTTATGGCTAAGGAAGGTAAGTATGCAACACTTCGTCTTCCTAGTGGTGAGATGAGAATGGTTCCGATCGTTTGCAGAGCAACAATTGGTCAGGTTGGAAATATTGATCATGAGCTAATCACAATTGGTAAAGCAGGACGTAAGCGTCACATGGGATTCCGTCCTACGGTACGTGGTTCTGTTATGAACCCGAATGACCATCCACACGGTGGTGGTGAAGGTAAGACAGGTATCGGTCGTCCAAGCCCTCTTACACCTTGGGGTAAACCAGCTCTTGGTCTTAAGACTAGAAAGAACAATAAGAAATCCAATAAGCTAATCGTTAGAAGCAGAGACGGAAGATCCGTTAAATAAGAATAAAAGATATTGTTAATGCAAATGAAGTATAAATGCTTTATTTGTTAGGAAGCGAACAAGAGGATTGTATTCTCTTGTATGTAGAAGGAATTGGAAAGCCAATTCATTTGGTAAGAATTCTAAGGAGGTTAGAATACATGGCTCGTTCATTAAAAAAAGGACCATTTGCTGACGAATCGTTATTGAAAAAAGTAGATGCGCTGAATAAGTCCGGTGATAAATCAGTAATCAAGACTTGGTCACGTCGTTCTACCATTTTCCCGCAGATGGTTGGTCATACAATCGCAGTTCACGATGGTAGAAGACATGTTCCGGTATATATTACTGAGGATATGGTTGGTCATAAGCTCGGTGAGTTTGTTGCTACCAGAACTTATAGAGGTCACGGAAAAGACGAAAAGAAGACAAAGAGATAATGCGTATGCGTTGAATGGAAGGAGGTTTCATCCATGGCGAAAGGACATAGATCCCAAATCAAGAGAGAGAGAAATGAGATTAAGGACAATAGAGCTTCTGCTAAGTTATCCTATGCAAGAGTTTCTGTTCAGAAGGCTTGTTTCGTATTAGACGCCATTCGTGGTAAGGATGTACAAACAGCACTTGGAATTTTAACATATAATCCAAGATATGCTTCAAGTTTAATTTTAAAATTATTAAAGTCAGCAATTGCGAATGCTGAAGTTAAAAATATGGATCCCTCTAAACTTTATATTGAAGAATGCTATGCTAATCAGGGACCGATTATGAAGAGAATTAGACCAAGAGCACGAGGCACAGCTTATCGTATCGAAAAGAGAATGTGCCATATCACAGTTGTGCTTAATGAAAGATAAGGAGGGCAATAATGGGACAGAAAGTTAATCCTCATGGCTTAAGAGTCGGTGTCATTAATGACTGGGACTCAAGATGGTATGCGGAAAGCGATTTTGCTGATAATCTCGTTGAAGATTACAAGATCAGAAAATATCTGAAGAATAGGTTGTTCAGTGCA
>JAAYQP010000039.1 GCA_012519195.1 Clostridiales bacterium
GGTTACACTATCATTAATGAAAAACCAAAAAATTCAAAATCTAATTATAAATATGGCGAGATTATATTGCTTCAACTTGAAAGATACAGAGAAGCTATTAAAAATGCTGAAAACCAGAAAAATACTATTCATGAAATAAATTTAAAAATGCAATATGGTGCTTTGAATAATCTTATTAAAGACTATATGGAAGATTCACAAGATTTTTTAAATGGATTACAAGCATCTATTCAAAAATATAATAATGAATTTATTCAAAGAATTGTTCTTTATAAGGGAAAAATAAGAAGTGTATATATTGTTGACGATATAATAAAAATGTCGGGTATTGACTGGCTTAATATTGTAAATAAAAATATAAATTTTAATCAATGTGATATTTGCGGTAGAATTTACATAGTTAAAAATGGTAATAAAAACGCAAAATATTGTAGCGAAAAATGTAGTGCAAATGCAAAATACACCAGAGGAAAACAAAATCCTACTATTTATCTAAGAAATAAAATAGATAAAAAAATATTTCAGCGTTGGAATCGTACCAGAAATGAAAAACATGATAGTAACTTAGAAAAAGCTTATCATATTTTTTTATATGATTATTTTAGACCAACTAGCATTATATTAAAAAGATCCGTAAAGGAGGAAAAACTGAATGAATCGGATTATACAAAATGGCTTCAAAATGTAGATAAAATAATGCAGAAAAATAACGAAGAATTTCTAATATGGTTTAATGAAACTGAATTAGAAACATTAAATATCTAACTATAAGTAAAGGACTAGAAGCTATCACCTGCTGCCTAGTCCTTATATTTGTAATTTATTAATTTAAACTCAATACTTCTGTCATTGTCTCCATAGTATTCTGGTCTGTTACTATGAGTTCCACATCCGATGTTTCATTAAGTAATGGGAAGGAAAAACATACATCAAGATTCGCTCCATCTTTAATACTCTTTCCTCTGTTCTCGAATTCCTTCGGTGGGTTTTCAAACATCACATAAGTTTCCAATTCTATACCGTCTTGAAATGCACTAGGAGCGTATAAATCGAGAAACTCTTTTGGTTCATTCGTATAGTTGGAGAAATTAAAATATACCAATAATCCAGGATTGCCGTCAAGGTCGGTGATGATTTCGTGTTCTAGATATTCGTAACTATAATCGTTCTTGCGTGGTTCTTTTATTTTTTTAGAATATTCCGGAGCGACCATATAGGATTTGTTGCCGTCTGAAAAAGTGATTTCGAATATAGGATTCGCTTCTTTGTCTACCACTTTAAGATTTAAAGTATAAATATCAAACGCTTCAAGTAATGATAGCGTAGTAGTAGGACTTTCATTAAAGAATAATTCGAATTCTTCTTGTGGATTTCCGTTCGTCACCGTAATGATTTCTAGCGTATCATCATTGATAATTCCGCTTTTAAATTCACGATCAGTTAGCGCATAATCAAGAAAAAATGTATCAGTAAGTATCTCGTCGTTATCATCATCAGTTGTTTCATCATTTGAAACTACTTCCTTTTGCGTTATTCCCTCAAATTCCGGTTGCTCTTTGCTTTGATCTACCCTGTCTATTTCTGTTATTACATCATCCGGATTTTTACCGGAACAACCAGTAAACATTAATATTAACATCATTAATATAAATATCTTTTTCACAATAGCACCCCTTTCTTTTATTTATACTGATAGTTGTATATTAACATATTTTTCCATTGCGGTATATATTAAATGACAATAAAAAAGCTCCTGTTATCAAGGCAAGGGCTAATTTTTTTACAATAGTATTTTCTCTTGACGGTAATAATACATCAAGGGGATTATACGTATAAATTTACTTATATTCCGAATGGGATATTTACACCCATTTTTACACCCATTTAAAAATCAATGATAAAACATGATAAAGGGATAATCTCTGAAAGTGCCTATTTTACGAACTTAATGAAAAACTATAATACATGATAAAAGGAAGGTTTCAAAACCTCCCCTTTTTAGCAATAGCCTGCCATATAGTGGCAGGCTATTTGCTTACATACAAAGATATACTAGGTTATTCGTATTTAAAAGTGGCTCATTTTTCCTCTTCGTGGATCGTTATTTCACCTTAATTGTGAATGTAAATGCCTTCTCTGTTCCATCTGCTAATGACACAGTAACATTTATTTTGGTTGTTCCTTTTTTCTTCCCAGTAATTTTTCCTTTGGAATTTACTTTTGCAACCTTGCTATTACTTGATGAATAATTTATCTTTACTTCATTAAGATTGTCCTGCTCATTACCGTCAAATTCCTTCACAAGGATAAGGATTTCAGGCAGGGTAACTTTAATCGTAGCTGTTTTTCCTTTTTTAATTGTATTCTTTGTTACAGCAACACTGATATCTTCGATATAATCAGATGCTTCCATAATCTCGAAACTTTTTATGATATTACCTGAATAGCTTCCAGTTCCAGTTATAATGACAAATGCACTACCTGGATACAGATTATTAAAATATGAAACGTAATAATCCACATTTTCTACTAGTCCAGGTATGGTGACAATGGGCCTCTTTTCATTTTCATCGAATATGTATGCTGTCTGAGATAATTCAGCCTCATATGCACTTATGTCTACCTCAGGTAAAATTATATTGTCATCATAGCTTGAAGGTGTTGGCGAAGGAATGGATGGACTTGATACATAATAATAAAACTCAGCGTCTTCTATCTGTACTAACCCTTCGTTAATGGGTATTCTACCATAAGGGACTGCATCTGAAGGATCTGCACAGTAAAACATCTCCTTGGTATAATCGGTTAATAATATTGCATGAGATCTGGGGATACGGTTTTGATCATATATTACAATTCCCTCAGGATGCTCTTGCAATAAAGTAATTGCTTCACTTACTGGATCATCCTCAAAGCAGGCCTTATTCACCGTAATTCCCTCATATGTAAATGTATATTTAATGCCAACTCCATCAATCCATGCCTGTTCTTTTATTTGATCGATCGTTATATCAGCCCAATTTAAATTTCCCGACAACATGGCTGCCCTTCGAACTAACATGGTGGCGGCTACTAAGGTACATTGTTTATCTCCATTCACTTGTTTTAAAAATACACTCGGATGATTAATTTCATCAAAGCTTGCTGCCTTTGATTTTATTATATGGTTGTTATTCACTCCAAATAGATTAATAATGATTAAAATTATTAAGCTAAATGCTATCTTTTGTTTACCTAAGCTCACCCAATACCCTCCTTAGTACCATCTCCCTTCTGGGAGGTTAACACGCCCTGTCTCCATTACTCATGTATAATTTTACCATCCCACTAACGCTAGTTCAACATATTATTACAATGTTTTTACTGTTTTATTTCGATGAGTAAGATTAGTAAAAGAATCGGAAAAGCCTGCCACATTGACGTGACAGGCTGTTGCTGCTTATCAAAATTAACTGCTTATGATTTCACTATACCTTTGATTTCTTAAATGATCAATGAGCTCGGATGAATTATGAATAACATCATCGAAAACCATTCCACCTCTAGCTAAATCCTCAAGCTCATGAAAGTCAGAACCGGAACTCATGAGTAAATGGTTCTCATTCGCAAATTGGACTGCCTTTTCATTTCTTGAATCATGCCTAAGATTACCGTTAAACACCTCAACCCCATGTAAATATGTAGGATCAGCTACAACCATTCCGTTTCTAAATGGATGGGCCTGAAAGATGAGAAGCTCATCCTTTTCAATATGTTTCTTGAATTCTTTTAAGCCTAGTTTATATAATTCAGGGTTTTCCTTTAAATATTCCTCTGTTATCCCATAGACCAAATAATCATTTGGATTTTCTGTAAATCTAATTTCCATTCCTAAGAATACTTTTAACCCTAGTTTTTCTCCCTGCTCTAATGCCCTCTTATAACCTCTTAAATAACAATCTACCTTTTCTATCCAAGAAAGATCACCTAAAGTTTCAAAATATCCATCATAATAATGATCTGTTATTATGATGCCGTCATAACCTGCCTCTTTATATAATTTCACCACATCCGCAGCGAAAATATTTCCACAGAAACTGGTTTCTTTGGTATGTACATGTGTGTCGAGTTTAAACATGAATTCTGCTTCATCCTTTCTTTTGTTAAATAAGGTCACCCTTGTTAAGTCTATTGATTATGAAAATTAAGGTTTAGGATAAACCTTCCTTCTTTTCCTTCGCCTTATGATTATATATCAAAAGCCCACCATATGTAAATGGTAGGCTTTCCTTCTGTCTTGTCCTCACTATTATGTAAAGCAGTATATCTTCATCATTCGGCTATTTTTCTTCTTTCAATTTCTCCAGCATATCCCATGCTCCAAGGATATACATAATACCTAGGGCTCTGTCATATAATCCATATCCTGGACGACATTTTTCATTCCAGATATGTCTGCCATGGTCAGGTCGAACATAGCCATTATATCCACAATCATGATATGCTTTAATTATATCTAAGATTCCAGTATCTCCATCACAATCCCGATGGGAGGCCTCCATAAAATCTCCATTCGGAAAATGTTTCACATTACGAATGTGAGCAAATGCGATTCTGTCATGATATTTCCTTACGACCTCTGCCACCTTATTATTTGGATTAGCACTGAGGGAACCAGAACACAAGGTCAAACAGTTGTATGGATCGTCTACCATAGTTAAGAAGCGTCCGATGGATTTCTCATCCACAAGAAGCCTTGGTAGTCCAAAGATATCCCATGGGGGATCATCTTGGTGAATTGCCATTTTAATATCGCATTCCTTACAGGTAGGCATAATTGCATTTAGAAAATATTTTAGATTGTCCCAAAGTTTTTCTCTGGTAACCGGCTTATATGCTTCAAACAGTTCTCTTAACTTAGCCATACGTTCCGGTTCCCAACCGGGCATGGTAAAATCCTGGCATTCCTCTAAAATATAGGATGCCATTTTCTCTGGATCCTCATATATTTTATCTTTTTCATAATACAATGCGGTGGAACCATCTCCCACTGGATGGAATAGATCCGTACGGGTCCAGTCAAAAATCGGCATAAAGTTATAACATACAACTTTTACCCCAAACTGCTTCAAATTCCTCAAGGTCTGCTTGTAATTTTCAATATATTGATCTCTAGTCGGGAGGCCAATTTTTATATCATCATGTACATTGACGGATTCCACAACATCCATATTAAAACCATATGGTTCTAGTTGTTGTTGAACCTTAGCAATCTCATCGACGGTCCATACTTCACCTGGTTGTTTGTCGTGAAGTGCCCAAACAATACCCGTAACACCTGGAATTTGCCTAATTTGTTCCAGAGTTACACTATCATTACCCTCTCCATACCATCGAAAGGTCATCTGCATAATAAATCCCCTCTTTCCTTTATTTTATAGTTTCGTATTCTGTACTCAATCTTGTTGTCGCTTTTTATATAATCCTATGATATACTTATTGCTACATATTGTCAACTAGTATACTAGTATAATAATTTTATGGATCCATTTTTCCTTTAGGAAATTATGATTTATCCTCTTATAAAACATAATTTTTTTACAAATGAAATGCACAATTTTTATAATACTGTTATAATGCTATCGTAAGAACAAAAAACATCTTTAAATTCTTCTAGTATTTAAATTAATGAAGTAAAACCAAGGAGGAGAAATGAAGATTTTCGAACCGGAACGTGGTGAATCACTGCGCATGTACTCTTTGCGTGTTCTACGTGAGAATATTATTACTACAGAATTTGAACCAGGCGTCATGCTTTATGAAAAAGAAATCGCTACCGCCCTCAATGTATCACGGTCCCCTGTACGTGAAGCACTTGCAGAATTATCCCAGTTTCAACTTATAGAAATCCTTCCTCAGCGGGGAAGCCGTGTGGCATTAATCGATATGGATCTAGTAAATGAGGCTGTGTTTTTTCGAACAACCATGGAAGTTGCTATCGTGAAACTAACTTGTACCATGGCATCTGAAAAGGATCTTTCTGATTTAGAAGAAATACTAAAACTACAGGAATTTTATTTACAGAATTTTTCTAAGGATAAGTTTATGGAACTGGATAATCAATTTCATTATTCCTTATTCAAGATCTGTAACAAATTGCAATGCTACAATATGGTATCGAAGATGGGGGCTCACTTTGATCGAATACGTAATTTATCCCTACATGTCGTAAAGGATTTGAAACTGGTTCAAGACCATAGAGATATCTTTCATGCTATTAAGGATAGAGATCCTAAGAAAGCAGAAGAAATGATAAGAAAGCATCTATCTCGGATTCAGCTGGATGAAAAAGAGATTCGCAAAACCTATCCACAATACTTTAAAAATTAATGCATGGAAAGGGTCTTTTGCAAAAATATAAATGGGTTGATACCTCTATACCCTGATATATTATGCAAAAGACCCTTTTCAGCCTTCTATCTATTCTCCCAAGCCACTTTCGATTGCTTCGATAATCATCTTTAGATCTTCTTCTTCTGTTTCACCATTGCATTCTACCGTAACCTCTGTTCCACACTTGATAGCTGCTGCCATAATGTTGAGGACACTTTTGGGATTTATTCTCTTTTCTTCTGTTTTAATCGTGATATCTGATTTGCATTTTGACGCTATCCTCGCCAATTCGCTGGCCGGTCTTGCATGAAGTCCGGATTTATTTGTTAACGTAACGCTTCTACTTACCATGGCATACATCCCTCCAGTTAATTTACTCCAAAATGTTCGAATAATATCTTTTCTGCTTCTGTATTCCACAATCCCTTATGCTTCTTGCAGGATTCAGATAGTTTCTTAAATAGAGGGTCTGTTTTTCCCAATTCTTCAAAATCATCAATAGCAGTTAATGGCATATCAAATTGGGTATAGGTTAATTTTTTTCCACCCGGTATATTGGGAAGATTTAAAGTTGCTTCCGCAATGCTATCCAGACCTCCGATATGGGTTACCATAACTGCTGGCTCAATCTTCTTCTCAGCGGAAAGCAAAATAGCCTCCTTTAAGTCATCCGTATTACCACCGGTGGTTCCGATGATATGAGTGCTGGTATAATGGACATTATACAGATTAATTGCAGCCTTGAATTGATGATCGGTTGGTCCTGCAAAAAAGTTTAAACATCCATCAAAGGCCAGTAATTCATCTCCCATTTCAGCTACTTCTTTAATCGGTACATATACAAAAACATCATCATATCCATGGCCATCCGTCAACTCCATAAGTTCCTTTGTGGGATTTTCCATGGAAGCCGTATTGACATAGATTAGTTCAATCCCCTTCTCTGCTGCCATTTCCTCTGAAATTACTTCCCTAGCCCGTTTAATCTTATCATCATTAACATCAGTTACCACGATCCGTTTTGGTTTATTTTCTATATATAAACCGTAGCTTACTGCTCCTAGCCCCATAGGGCCGCAGCCACCCATGATTAAAATGTTACCATTTTCCTTGGTTCCCATTGCATGATTGTAGTTCTGCTTATTGGTGTGGTAATTGGCATGATATCCTCCGATGATACAGCTCATAGGTTCTCCTAGGGATGCTTCAAAGTAACTTTCTCCATCATAATTTAGAAGGCATCCTAATTCCATAACCTCAGGGGGTATAATGCAATAGGTACATGCACCACCAAAATATTCATAGGAATAACCTGGAGAAGCCAAACTCCCCTTATAATTTAGGGCAGGCTGTAAGGCAAATTTTTGTCCTGGCTTAAACTGATCCTTCCATTTTGCACCCACCTCAACAATATCCCCAGCAAACTCATGGCCTATGATTATTGGGTTTGTATCTATATTTTGCGGTGCACGTTTATGTTTCTTACCCTGCTTTACCAGTTTATAGGTCGACATACAAATACTATCACTAACTACCTTAACCAGTATTTCATCCTCTTTGATCTGAGGTAATTCAAATTCTTCAAGACGTAAATCGTCCATTCCATACATTCTTACTGCTCTTGTTTTCATAGTAATTGCGGTCGGCATCTTATGGCTTATTCCACAAGACCATAACCACATTCCTCCCTTCTGTACAACGTGCATTATATATCAATTTTGTTACTGTTAGAGAGAGTTTCGCTTTTAAAACCCTCGCGCCGAGCCCTTCTGCCCTAGGCAGACCACTAAAGAAAGGGTCAAATCTCTTATTATATTTCGATAATCTCTACATCTTTTATCAGTTGCTCAACTACTTCTCTGTTTGGAGGCTTCGTCCCCTTTGTAATGACTGCTCCGGCAGAGGTTGCCATGCTTAGTTTCACCATATCTAGGAAATCGAAGCCCTGATCATAGCCATAGGATAAGGCTGCCACCATAGCATCTCCGGCACCTACTGTAGAATGGGCTTCTACCTTTAATCCAGGACATCTTACTTTTCGCTCCTTGGTCAAAAAGAGTGCTCCCATCTGCCCTAAGGATATAGCCACCAATTTGATTCCCTTATCTAACAATTGGTTACCCATTTGGATCAACTCATTCTCATCTGCGCGATAATCGAGGGAAAAATACTTTTCCAGTTCATGACGGTTCGGTTTTATAATATCTGGCTTAGTATCAACAGCACCGACAAAGAGCTCCCCATCAGCATCAAGTAATACTTTTGCCCCCTTTTCTTTCACTTTTTTAATCAAGCTGCCATAGATCGAAGGATCAATTCCCTTAGGAATACTACCAGAAAATACGAATAATACATCCTCCTTGGCATAATTCACCAACTTATTAACTAACAACTCCAATTCCTCAGGGGTAATCATAGGACCCGGTTCATTAAATTCTGTAACAAATCCATTGTTTTCTACTACTTTTAAATTTGTTCGTATCTCCTTATTAATTTTGACAAAATCTGAGTTAATACCCAACTCATTTAATGTATCTAAAATCAAGGTTCCACTGCTTCCACCCTGAAAACCAGTGGCGATAGTTTCTCCTCCTAATTCCTTAATTGTTTTTGAAACATTAATTCCTTTTCCACCGGCATCCATGATTACGTTGGATACCCGGTTTAATCCTCCGTGTTCAAAACGCTCTAAATCAACCGTTTTATCAATCGCAGGATTCATCGTTACAGTGATTATCACGTTACTTACTCCTTTCCAGTAAATATTTCATAAATAGTATCCACATCACTGGCGATTAACCTTTGAACAGCCTCTTCTTCCGATAATTTAGTAGCTATATTAGATAGTAGATCTAAATGTTCATCTCCCATACCGGCGATTCCAATTACCACATATACCACATTACCATCCCAGCTAGTTCCTTCTGGAAAAATCATAATACTGATACCAGAATGCTTAATCCTTTTCTTTGCTTCCTCAACACCATGCGGGATTGCAATCCCATTTCCAATATAGGTGGAAAATGATTCTTCTCTCTCTAACATTCCGTCAATATAGCTTTCTTCCACATAACCACTCTGGTATAAAAGATTACCGACATCTTTGATGACCGTTTCTTTATCCTTTGGTTTACATCCTAATATAATATTCTTTTTCTGAAGCAATTCCATCTTCTCATTTCCTTCCTGTAACATTATGTCATTTTTCATTTTGATTAAAAAAATTATTTTAAATTAAAAATTATTTAAATATTGTTTAAAATATTTATTTAACTCTATGGATATGAAATTCTTCATCTTTTCTTTCTCACCAGTATATATGACATTTAAAAATTCATTGTCCTCTACCAATCGACTACTCAAAAAGCCTAGAATTTCACCATTTTCCTTGGTATGATCATCTTCTGGCATTAACATAATAATAACCACGTGTACGGATTTAAAGTAGGGATCCGTAAATTCCCCTAGATCCTTGGTCAGACATACGGAAAGACTTGGCTTTATTACACCTTTTGTTCGGCTATGCAATAAGGCAAAATCATATTCCGGTATCACCTGAGATGCCAGCTTTTCTCGTCTCTTAATGTCCCTCTGGATCAAACTACTATTATACTTATTATTAAAAGCCAACCTTTCTGATACTGCTACAAGCAGTTCATCAAAACTGATATTGTTATTAACCTTAAAACAATCAAAATCTTTTATAATATTCTTTATCTGTGCTATCGTGTAATTAATTTCTTCCAGCTGTTTGGAAAAATTATTAATGATAAGCTCCTTTTTCTGCATTTTGGCATACTTTCTTACCTTAGCATCAATCCTTACCAAATCTTCCTCTAACAAAAGTGGACTCACTCTCACGATATCCGCTTTGATATCGTCTAGATCAATACTAGAAACCAGAAAATCCAACTTCCTAAGGGTAGTAGGCAGCAAATCTTCCTTGCCAAAAGTCGTCAGTTCCACTCGTTCCTTTAAGAAGCGGTTTAACTTCGTTAGCATTAACCTCGATATCCCAATTCCACTGGCACAAACAATGCCAATACTCACCTTACGCTTACTCTCCTTCTGGTTTTCTAATCGTACGATTGCAGCACCAAAATGCATAGCTAAAAACCCGATTTCTGCTTCCGGTACCTTACAACTTAATTTACTTTCAATTAAGTCACCTAATTTTAAACATTTTTGGAACATCTCAGGATAGGTATCTTTGATCTGATCTAGCAAAGGATTGGAGATTATCATATTATTTTTCAATCTCACGAAAGTAGGTTGTAGATGAGCAAGGAGCCCGGCAATAAATTCCTCATCCTGCTTTAATTCGTAAGCAAGTTTCTCATCATAGCTTTCTATCATCCTATGAATAAATTGAATTAACTCCTCTTTCTCCGCCTTACTTTCCGTGCCATCAGCATCTATATATTGTAATTTCGAGCCCTTTATATGAAGGAAAATATAGGCGATCTCTATATCCGGAATTTCAATTTGAAATTCTTCCTCCAATGAATTTGCTATACATAAGGCTAGATCATAATCCTCATCTTTGTGTAATTTTTCAATCAACTCATCATTCGGTTCAATGATTTCATGCTGTAAAATTCTACTAACGGCAATGGTTACATGTAGCAAGAGGCCAATATAGGAATTGTCCGTCAGTCGCAAAATTCTCTTATCTCGAATACTTAAGAAACATAATACAACTCTTTTTAAAATATCGTCATCCAATAGGTTATATACATTCTGTCCTTCTTTACTTCGAATTACATCAAATACGGTTCGATCCTTTTCATCCGTAAGCTTTCGTAAAAACTTACTGTCCATGTTATCATCTATGAAACTGCGCAAAGCAATGCGGTAGTTTTTTTCACTCCCCTCCAATGCTACTCCATATCCCGGTTTACGGATAATTTTTAGGTCAAATTGCTCAAACCAGCCTTCGATTGCCTCCATATCATTGCTTATCGTGGCTTCACTTACACTAAATATATTGCCATAATAATATAACTTCTTAGGAGAAAGATCCTTTAAAATTTCTAGAATTAATAGCTTTCTACGCTCCTCAATATCACCAGAATCTACGATATCTTCTTCCTGTAATGTAGCCAGTAGATTTCTTTTATTTTCCGGTTTACCACTAAGCCATATCCCCGTTCCAGTTTTGGTCTGTAGGGAAACATGGTATTTACTTAAAGAAGCATCCACATCTTCTAATTCTCTTTGGACGGTTCTTTTACTTACCTTAATTTCATCTGCCAGCTTTTGAACAGATATAATCCGATCTTCCTGCAATAAGATAAGTAATATTTGCCGAAGCCGAGGTGAGAAATCCATGATCTTCCTCCTTTCTTAATTCTCATAAAATAAACCTTGTATGGTTACCTTCCCCTCATGAAACTTACAAGTATATACTTAAGCATACGGGCAAAGTAGTAAACTACTTAAGGGCAGTTAGCTTCTTCCTTTGCCCACAATGACCTAAGTTGACTGATTGTTATTGATAACTCTTTAATTCATTTACCAAATCATCATATTCTGGTGCAGATAGGAAATTGTTAATTAAAACAAGCTTAGCATTTGGATTGCTTTTTGCTGCTCTTGCCCTTAATTCCGTATGGGTTACTACAACCTGTGCATCTGCTGGAATAGAAGACACCGAAGCGTGAACTACATTAATATGTCCCAATCCGGCAGCTTGTAATTTTTTACGGAGCACCGTTGCCCCCATAGCGCTAGATCCCATACCTGCATCACAAGCAAACACTACGGTTTTAACTGTGCTAAGGTCCTGAACAACTTGTACTGCCTCAGCAGTTGCTGCAGTATTCAGACCCTTTGCTGCTTGCTTCATTTCTTTCACTCTGCTTTTTGCTGCATCTAAGTCTTCTTCTTTACCAAATATCTTAAGTAGAGGTACTGCTACAAGTGCAGAAACAGCAGTAGAAATAATTACGCCTAAGATTACCGGCAGATAGCCACCCTTAGGTGTCATAGCTAAAACAGCTATAATACTTCCAGGAGAAGCAGGGGAAACAAGCCCACCACCAAATACACTTAAGGTAAATACACCACTAACACCACCAGCAATTGCTGCTAGGATTAATGTCGGGTTCATTAAAATATAAGGGAAGTAAATCTCATGGATACCACCAAGGAAATGAATAATAATTGCACCTGGTGCCGAGCTTTTAGCAGTACCTTTTCCAACTAAACAGTAAGCTAATAAGATACCAAGTCCAGGACCAGGGTTCGCTTCCAATAGGAAGAATATGGATTTTCCAAGTTCCTGTACCTGCTCAATACCCATTGGTGATAAGATACCATGGTTAATCGCGTTATTTAAGAATAATACCTTGGCTGGTTCAATAAAGATATTCGCCAGAGGTAATAAACCATTGTCAACGAAGAAGCCTACACCAGCTTCCATAACTTTATTTAAGCCTTCCATAAGCGGAGTAATTCCTGCAATTGCTAGCAAGGCTAAAACTGCTGCAATAATACCAAGGGAAAAGTTGTTAACAATCATTTCGAAACCAGCTCTAACTTTGCCCTCAATTAATTTATCAACTTTCTTAATAATCCATCCACTTAAAGGTCCAACGATCATAGCACCTAAGAACATCGGTACGCTAGATCCTACAATAAGACCCATAGTAGCAATTGTACCAATAACACCGCCTCTGTGTCCGGCTACTCGATAACCACCGGTGAAGGCGATCAATAAAGGAAGCAATGTACTGGCCATTGGTCCCACTAATGCACTAAAAGTTTCATTGGGTAACCATCCTGTTGGTATAAAGAATGCGGTAATCAACCCCCATGCAATAAATGCTCCGATGTTCGGCATTACCATACCACTCATAAACCTTCCAAATACTTGTAATTTTTCTTTCATTACTTACCCTCTCTCCCAATATAATATTTGAAGAAATGATTGGCCAATCCCTCTTCTACTCTTATTATACTCTTATTATATTGGTAATGCAAACAATTTTACAACAATAACAAATATTATTTTGGCATTAAAAGATAATGACATTATTAAAAATATAAAATATATCTAAACAAATTCACAAAATATAAGCCTATACAATCACAATTTTATGCA
>JAAYQP010000297.1 GCA_012519195.1 Clostridiales bacterium
CTAATTTCATCATTGCTAATTTCGATCTTATTCGTACCAATATCATTCCTATTCTCAATGGTGTCTTCCGCATTACTTTCAAGAGTACCTTCAAAACTATTTTGAATATCTATTTCATTTTGGTTATTACAGCTCTCACTTTCTATTTCCTGAGGTTTCTCATCCATCCACATATCTATCACCTTTCCATCAAGTTCATCTTTTAAGCTTGTCATTGTTTGTATATCAAGGGAATCCGATCTATGTATATTGGGAAGCATCATTTTAATAGCCTTTAACTGAAATCCCTGTTCCTTAAGTTGCTTAATCTTAATAAATAGTTGAATATCAGACTCTTTATAATAACGATGCCCCATCTCGTTGCGTGCAATCGGAAGCTCTAGCTCACGCTCCCAGTACCTTAGTACATGATCCTCAACATCAACTCGTTTTGAGGCTTCCGAAATCATATACCTAATGTCATCCATTTTTCTCCTCCCTTTATATTGTAATTATTTTCCATCTTTTACATTATAACATAGCAAACCTCATTTGCAATATAGTTTCCACATATTCCTATTAAACTTATCGACACAAAAAAAGGAAACTCAAAATAAGTTTCCTCTTTTCTACAGAATTATTAAGTTATCGTTTTCTTATCTCTCTAAATTGGCGAACTTCGTATATTGTGCTAACCAAGCCAGTTTTACTGTACCAACAGGACCATTTCTTTGCTTTCCTATAATAATCTCGGATACTCCAGGTTCTTCCGTGTCATGGTTATAGTAATCATCACGATAGATAAACATAACCACGTCAGCATCCTGCTCAATGGCTCCAGATTCTCTTAGGTCCGATAGCATCGGCCTCTTATCAGGACGTTGCTCTACCGCACGGCTCAACTGCGAAAGGGCAATAACCGGAACATTAATTTCTCTTGCCAAAGATTTTAAGGAACGAGAGATTTCAGATATCTCCTGCTGCCTGGATTCCGATCGTTTGCTACCTGTCATTAATTGAAGGTAATCGATGATCACAAGGCCTAGGTTTTTCTCCATTTTTAATTTACGACATTTAGAGCGCATTTCACTTACAGAAATTGCTGAGGTGTCATCAATAATTAAGTTAGAATTACCGATGATTCTAGCACTTTCCATTAAACTGGCCCAATCGTCACTGGATAAGGATCCCGTTCTAATTGCCTGAGAATCCACTTTAGAATTCATAGCCAGGATACGTTTCACCAATTGATCCTGTGACATTTCCAAACTAAAAATAGCAGTCGTTACATTCGACTTTAATGCTGCGTATTCCGCTATATTTAAAGCAAAAGCTGTCTTTCCCATGGAAGGTCTTGCAGCGATTAGAATAAGATCAGATGGCTGCAATCCAGCTGTTTTATAGTCTAAATCATAGAAACCAGTGGCGATACCGGTTACACTACCTTGATTCTTTGCCGCAGCCTCTATACTATCGATGGACCGAAGTACAATTTCTTTGATATCTGTAAACTCTTTGGTCCCTCGGTTTTGAACTATATTAAAGACCTGTTTCTCGGCCTTTTCAAGGATAACATCCAGATTTTCCTTATCCAAATAACATTCATTTGCTGTTTCTTCCGCTGCTTTAATTAACCTTCGAAGAACCGCTTTATCTCTGACGATCTGTGCATAATACCTTACATTGGCTGAGGTGGGAACCGACGTAACCAGATCCCTGATAAACTCTAGGCTACTTACCTGAGGGGGAACATCTTTCTCCTTCAACCGATCCTGTAAGGTTATCAGGTCGACAGGTTTCCCTACATTGAAAAGCTCCACCATGGTATCAAAGAGTATCCTAAATTGTTGATCATAAAAATCTTCACCCGTAATCACTTCCATAGCTGACATTATGGCATCCCGATCCATGATCATAGAACCGATTACGGATTGCTCCGCTTCTGCACTATGTGGAAGTATTCTCTTTATTAATGCTTCATCCATTGGTACTCCTCCTAGCAGAATCCAGAAAGCTATACTGCCTCAACCATTACCTTCATTTCTGCAGTTACCTGCGGATGCAATTTAATCTTCACAGTATAGGAACCAGCATTTTTAATTGGATCAGATAATTGCAACTTTTTCTTATCAATATCGATATCAAATTGCTCTTTTACAGCTGCAACAATTTCTTTCGCTGAAACGGATCCAAAGGTTTTGCCGCCTTCTCCTACCTTAATGGTCGTTTTAACGGTAATCTCTTCTAATTTATTTGCAAATTCCTTTGCTTCCTCTAGCAGTTCCTTCTGTCTCTTTTCCTCAGCCGCTTTCTGCTGTTGTAAATCATATAAATTCTGCTTAGTTGCCTCTAAACCTAGCTTCTTTGGCAGAATGAAATTTCTAGCATATCCGTCACTTACTTTAACAATATCACCTTTCTTACCAAGTGACTTTACATCCTGTGTTAATATAATCTCCATTTGCCTCTCTCCTTTTCTCTATCTAAAAACTATAGTTCTCCTTCTTCTATCATCTTGTCCAAGGTATTCTTAATTAAGGTAATCGCCTCTTCAACCGTAATATCCGTCAATTGCGATCCTGCAACGCTCAGATGGCCACCGCCTCCGAGTTTTTCCATAATCACCTGTACATTCGCTTCATCTATGGATCTTGCGCTGATATAGACGGTACCATTATACTCTGTTAAAACAAAGGATGCTTTAATTCCTTTAATATTTAACAAATCATTCGCAACCTGTGCCCCAAGAATTGTAGGACTACCTACCTCAGAGCTAGCACAACTTGTAATAGCATAAGCTCCCTGATAGATCTCCGTGCTTCGGATTGCATCTGCCTTTGTTTTAAAATCAATCATATCACTTCGGAATAGCTTACGTATTCTAGTTACATCCGCTCCACTTCTTCTTAAAAAAGCGGCGGCCTCGAAAGTCCTAACCCCTGTTTTGGTTAAGAAATTATTCGTATATATCATGATTCCAGCATATAGAGCATCTGCTTCAACCGGCTTTAATTTTAGATTACCTCCGATATACTGCAAAATCTCGGCAATCATTTCACTGGTAGAGGATGCATAAGGCTCAACATAGGAAAGTACCGCATTATCAATTGCTTCATTGGTCTGCCTATGATGATCAAAGATCACCACGGTCTTGGTATAATCCAATAACTCACGGCATTCTGTATAGCTGGGGCGGTTTACATCAACGATAACCAACAAGGTATTAATATCTACAACTTCCTTAACCTGATCATTATTAAGGAACATATCCTCTTCGTAGTCCGAATTACCAACAAAGCGATTCATCATCGGTCTTAAAGATGTGGTTACCTCATTGATAACAATATGTGCCTTCTTATTAAAAGTCTTTGCAATTCTATAAACTCCAATTGCAGCACCAAGTGAATCGACATCACCGATTTTATGACCCATGATAACAATCTTATCTTTGGCTTCCACGATCTCACGAAAAGCATGGGCTTTGACCCTTGCCTTGACTCTAGTACTCTTTTCCATCTGAATACTCTTACCGCCATAATAGGATATTTTGTCCCTATCTTTTACAACCGCCTGATCTCCTCCTCGTGCCAAAGCTAAATCCATTGCCGCTCTTGCATATTCATATCCGGAGATATAGGTATCCGCATTTACACCTAGTCCAATGCTAATCGTAACGGACATTTCATTCCCGATATTAACTCCCCTAACTTCCTCTAAGATATTAAATTTACTACTTTGCAGGGTGGGTAGATATTTCTGTTGAAAAACAAAGAAGTACTTATCCTTCTCCATTTTTTTGATTACAGCATCAATCCCCTGCATATATTTATTAATCTTACGTTCCACTAAGGCTGTTAGGAGGGAACGTCTGACCTCATCGATTGATTCTAGAGCTTCCTCATAATTATCAATATAGAGCAATCCAGTTACTAATTTTTGATCTTTGTTTGCCTTCATCAAAGAAATATTTTCAGTTTCATCATAAAGATACAGTGCAATGATTGCATTCGTGGTAGACCATATACTTTCCGTATCCTCTAGGTTCCAATTCGTATCATCAAGGCCAGTAGCAACCATTTTGCGTAATAGAACCCGGTAATCCCTATTATTATATCTAATCTGAAGTTTTTCGTCCTTCTCCCTTTTGGGTAATCGATCTTCTGTGAGTTCGGGAAATATATTAGTAATAGACTTCCTTACGGTTTTTTTCTCATTGATAATTTCAAGAAAGGCATCATTCCCCCAAAGCAATTTCCCCTCCAAATCTAGGATTGCATAGGGAAGCGCCAGTTCCTGCAATAATTGCTTCTGGACTTGTCCGTATTCCATAGCATAATGTACTAATTCGGAGGCTATCTTGTGTCTTTTTAAATAAAATACGGTCATAGCTATAAGAAAATAAACTAGAACGAAACCGGACATTACAAATCCAGCTTTTCTGTCAATAACATAGATACTGAGATTCATACACAATAACAGTCCGGTTAAAAAAAGCGGCCATAGTAAGTATCCTTTTAGTGAACTATTCAATCTAAATTTATTGCTCATAGCATAGGCTCCTTTATTGAATCCCATTGTGGCGATAGGCGACAATACGCCAATCTAAATGAATGTACTATTCAATATTATAACATTAACTCTTCTATTAGAAAAGGATTTTTTGCTATTCTCCTCTTATAGATGGAAAAATCAAACAAATTTATTTCAATATTGAATATAATCCGTTATAATATAGTTATGAGGATTGATTTAGAAAGGAGATTTCGTAACATGGAAGATTTCTATCCAAATCGTTATTCTTTTCATTGTGAATGCAAAATCTTAAATAATTATGGGCAGTATAAGAATAAGAGATATATTTTAAATACAAAATATGATATCGGTGATATAAACTTTTTAACCAGAAGATTTTTTCTAATGAAATACAAAAAAAGATAAAAAATCAAATCAAAGACGATGACAGCATTAAGGATTATCAAATACTAAACTGTGAATTTGTACTTGATCTGCGATAAACCAAATGAGCTATTACCCATATCTAGGCAATAGCTCTTTTTTAGTGTAAAGAAATGTAACGATTTAACAAATGGCTTCTTAAACTTAATTTCTAATCAAGTAATCAAAAGCACCTAGGGCTGCATTTGCTCCAGAACCCATGGATATTATAATCTGCTTATAGGGACTGGTGGTGCAATCTCCAGCAGCAAACACTCCGGGAAGATTGGTTGCATTGTGTTGATCTACCAGGATCTCGCCCAAGCGATTCTTCTCTATGGTATCTCCTAGCCAATCGGTATTTGGTACGAGACCTATCTGAATAAATACACCTTCTAATTCTATGTGCCTTTCGACACCCGTATCCCTTTCTATATAGGTAATGCCATTTACCTTCCCAGAACCGGTTATTTCTTTGGTTTGAACATTCTTTAATACGGTTACATTAGGAAGGCTATATAAACGTTCTTGAAGAACCGAGTCTGCCTTAAGCTCTGGCATAAATTCCATTACTGTAACATGCTTTACAATTCCCGCAAGATCAATAGCTGCCTCGATACCAGAGTTGCCTCCTCCGATAACCGCTACTGACTTTCCTTTATATAATGGGCCATCACAATGAGGGCAATAAGCAACGCCTTTATTCTTAAATTCTTCTTCTCCCGGTACTCCAACATTTCTCCAGCGAGCACCGGTGGCTAGAATTACCGTTTTACTTTTAATGATTGCCCCATTTTCTAATTCAACTTCGATGAAGTCTTTTTTCTCTATGCGTTTTGCTTTTTGTGGATATAGAATATCCACATCATATTCTTTCACATGCTCTTCTAAACTTGAAGCGAGTCTAGGGCCTTCAATGTACTTTACACTGATAAAATTTTCAATCCCTAAGGTATCTCTTACCTGACCTCCAAAACGGTCTGCAACAATTCCGGTTCGAACACCCTTACGGGCAGAGTAGATTGCCGCACTGGCACCTGCTGGACCTCCACCAATAACAAGGACATCAAAAGGCTCTTTGTTTTCAAATTCCGATTTATCCGGTGCCAAATCTAATTTCTCTAGGATTTCTTCCAAGGTCATACGGCCACTACCAAAGAATTCTCCATTGAGGTAAATGGATGGTACTGCCAGGATATCTTTACTTTCTACCTCATCCTTATATACTGCTCCATCAATCATGGTATGGGTTATATTCGGATTGAGAACGCTCATGATATTCAAAGCCTGAACCACCTCAGGACAGTTCTGGCAACTTAAGCTGATATAGGTTTCAAAATGATATTCCCCTTTGATCTGCTTTACTATATCCATAACTTTACGATCGACCTTAGGCTCTCTACCGCTAATTTGCAGTATCGCTAGGACTAAGGAGGTAAATTCATGACCCAAAGGGATGCCAGCAAAGGTTATTCCGGTGTCTTCGTCGATACGGTTAATACGAAAGCTCGGTGTCCTAGGAAGCTCTGCCAGTTCCATTTTGATGCGGGGAGACATGGTAACCAACTCCTCCACAAGTGCAGTCATATCCTTAGACACCGGGTCATCCCCGGTGCTAAGTTTAATTAGAATATCATTTTCCATCAGTTTAAGATACTCGCTTAGTTGATTTTTAATCTCTATATCAAGTATCATATGATCGCTCCTTAAATCTTTCCTACAAGGTCGAGACTTGGCTTTAAGGTAGCAGAGCCTTCTTTCCACTTTGCAGGACATACTTCATTTGGATTATTTCTAACATATTGAGCAGCTTTAATCTTATTTACAAGAATATCAGCATCCCTTCCTATGTTACCAGCATTGATCTCAACGGACTGAATTACCCCATCTGGATCGATAATAAAGGTGCCTCGGTCTGCCTGACCTTCTTCTTCAATAAGTACATCAAAATTACGGCTAAGGGCGTGGGAAGGGTCGCCAATCATGATATAAGTAATCTTTCCGATTGTTTCTGAACTGTCATGCCATGCTTTGTGGGTAAAATGGGTATCTGTAGAAACCGAGTAAACTTCTACACCTAATTTTTTCAGAGTCTCATAATTATTCTGTAAATCCTCTAACTCTGTAGGACAAACAAAGGTGAAATCCGCAGGATAGAAGCATACAACACTCCACTTTCCTTTGAAATCCTCTTCTGTAACCTGAATGAACTTTCCATTGTGATAAGCATTTGCCTTAAAGGGTTTTACTTGAGTTCCAACTAATGACATAATAATACCTCCTGATTTAATATTTATTTTATAATGTTAATATAATTAATCATATGTTTGTAAATGATAATAGTAATCATTTCTGTTTTTATATTATAGGAATCATTCCTATTTGTCAAGAGGTAAATTTAAAATATTTTAATAAAAACATTATTTGAAGTAGGAGGGTATTTTTAAGAATATACTTTGCACAGCTTTTAGATAATAAAAAAACCGCTATATCAAGAAGATATAACGGTTTTAAAATTATTTTATTATTCATAAGTCTACTGTATATGCCATTAAAGCGATATGTCGAGACATATTGCAATATAGATTAATCTACAGTA
>JAAYQP010000298.1 GCA_012519195.1 Clostridiales bacterium
AAGTTATCTGCCTACGGCAGAACGCGCTCGGCGCGAGTGTTTCGCAAGCGAAACTCTAATTTTATTATTTTGTCATAATCGTTAGGTATATCCTTTTTAAAAATATGTGAATCTCTTGACAAAAAGTTTGAATTTTGTTACGATTGCTTTAATATGCCGGCGCTTTAAAGTGATAAAGTGACGGTCTTTTACCGATGAAAGGAGCTACATCAGTGTCTGAAAAAGTTATTATGCTGGGGAATGAGGCGTTTGCCAGAGGTGCTTATGAAGCAGGTTGTAAAGTATCTGCTGCATATCCCGGTACCCCAAGTACAGAGATTAGTGAATATATGGTTCAATATAATGAAATTTATTCGGAATGGTCACCGAATGAGAAGGTGGCAGTGGAGGTGGCAATTGGTGCTTCCATAAGTGGTGTACGGGCGATGGCTTCGATGAAGCATGTTGGTCTAAATGTTGCAGCTGATCCCCTTTTTACAGCTTCTTATATTGGAGTAAATGGCGGATTGGTTTTAATTGTTGCTGATGATCCTGGGCTTTATAGTTCCCAGAATGAACAGGATACCAGAGCAGTAGCTAGAGCAGCAAAAGTACCGGTTTTAGAACCTTCGGATAGTCAGGAAGCCAAAGAATTTGTTAAGATAGCCTTTGATCTAAGTGAAAAATATGATACACCGGTGATACTTCGTTCTACGACAAGACTATCTCATTCACAAGGTTTGGTAGAGCTTGAAGAAAGAATTGAGCCAGAAGATAAGCCTTATGTTAGAAATGCAGCTAAAAATGTAATGGTGCCAGGCAATGCCAAGGGACGACACTTGGTTGTGGAAAGTAGAGAGAATACCTTAATTAAGGATAGCTGCGAATTTAGTATTAATAAGGCTGAATATAAGGATACAAGGATTGGTTTTATTACTTCCGGAATACCATATCAATATGTTAAGGAAGCATTTCCGGAAGCTTCTGTATTAAAATTGGGATTGGTAAATCCGTTACCAAGAAAATTGATTGAGGAATTTGCCTCTAAGGTAGAAACCTTGTACATAATCGAAGAACTAGATCCAATTATTGAGGAACAGGTGAAATCTTGGGGCATCAAGGCAATTGGTAAAGAGATTCTTACTGTGCAAGGAGAATATTCTGCTAATCTTCTTCGAAAAGCTATTAAAGGAGAGAAATTAAACCTTACCCCAGCGATCCAGGCTCCCGGCCGTCCTCCAATTCTATGTCCGGGATGTCCACATCGAAGTACATTTTCTGTATTAAATAAGTTGAAAATCCACGGAGCCGGAGATATCGGATGTTATTCCTTAGGTGCAGTTGCTCCATTAGGTGTCATTGATACCTGCATTTGCATGGGTGCAAGTATCTCCTCTCTACATGGAATGGAAAAGGCGAAAGGAAAGGATTATATCAAGAATTGGGTTGCTGTTATCGGCGATTCAACCTTTATGCATACGGGTATTAATTCCCTAATCAATATGGTATATAACAAAAGCACCGGAACAGTTATGATCCTTGATAATTCGATTACTGCCATGACCGGCCACCAGCAGCATGCTGCTACTGGAAAAACACTAAAGGGTGAAGATAGCTACGTAATTAACCTGGCCGAATTATGTAAAGCGGTTGGTGTAAAACATGTTTATGAGATTGATGCCTTTGATACCATGCTATTGGAAAAAACAATAAAGGATGCTCTTGCCCTAGATGAGATTGTAGTAATCATTGTAAAAGCACCCTGCGTACTATTAGATAAAAGCCGGATTACAAAGCAATATCAAATTAATGTTGAGCTATGTAAGAGATGCGGAATGTGTATGAAGCCTGGCTGTCCTTCAATTACAAAAAAGGAAGATGGTAGGATCGTTATTAACGATACAATGTGTAATGGATGTGGACTATGCGAGAGCATGTGTAAATTTAATGCAATTAATCCGATAGAACGAAAAAGATAGGCATGATATTGGAGGTTAGAATGGAAACGAAAAATATTATGATCGTGGGCGTTGGCGGGCAGGGTACTCTGCTTACAAGCAGAATCCTTGGAGGATTAGCTGTCCATGCGGGATACGATGTTAAACTTTCCGAGGTACACGGCATGGCACAGCGTGGTGGCAGTGTTGTAACCTTTGTCCGTTATGGTGATAAGGTAGCGGAACCAATTGTTGAGGAAGGTTGTGCAGATGTTATCATTGCCTTTGAAAAGCTAGAGGCTGCTAGATATGCACATTATCTAAAGAAAAATGGAGTAATGATTATCAATGACCAAAGGATAGATCCAATGCCTGTGGTAATAGGTGCGGCAAAATATCCGGAGAATATTTTAGAGCTACTAGAGAAAAACTTTCGTATATACACAATTGATGCTTTGAGTGAAGCAAAAAAACTTGGAAATAGCAAAGTATTTAACGTTATAGTATTAGGAATAGCTGCCCAGCATATGGATTATTCCGAGGAGGATTGGCTTGCAGTGATCGAGAAGACTGTCCCTGCAAAGACAGTGGAGATTAACAAAAAGGCCTTTCAGCTTGGATATTCAAAAATATAGGATCTAATGGTAGTAAATACAAATGATCTGGCAGAACAGCCATTATTGTTAAAGTCAAGGTATATTGTTGCAAAGCAGGAGGATATTAAAGGATGATATGGAACGAAACCAAAGAATGTATGAGTCGTGACCAGATACATAATCTACAGAGCGCTAGATTAAAGAAGATGGTTAATAGGGTTTATCACAATGTAGAGTTCTACCGTAAAAAAATGCAGGAATTAGGTATGGAGCCTGGAGATATCAATGGACTAGAGGATCTTCAGAAACTGTCCTTTACAACAAAGAATGATCTTAGGGAAAACTATCCTTTTGGATTATTCGCAGTTCCCCAATCAGAGATCGTCAGAGTACATGCTTCCTCAGGAACAACCGGTAAGGCTACCGTTGTTGGCTATACCAGACGTGACATTGAAATATGGCAGGAATGTGTTACCAGAGTTTTGGCAATGGCTGGAGTTGGAGCGCAGGATAAGATACAGGTCGCTTATGGCTATGGACTTTTTACCGGTGGACTTGGACTTCATTACGGAGCAGAGAATCTTGGTGCAACTGTGATACCTATGTCTACAGGGAGTACCCAGAAATTGATAACCATGATGCAGGATTTCGGAGTAACGGCAATCGCATGTACCCCCTCCTACCTGCTGCACATTGCAGAAATGTTGGAAGAGGCTGGCCAGATTAATAATATAAATTTGAAGGTCGCAATCTGTGGAGCAGAGCCATGGACGGAAAATATGCGAAAGGAAATTGAGACCAAACTTCATCTTAAGGCTTATGATATTTATGGTCTTAGTGAGATTATGGGACCAGGTGTTGCAGCAGATTGTGAATGTCATGCAGGCCTCCATGTATATGAGGATCACTTTATTCCGGAGATCATTAATCCGGATACTCTGGAACCCTGTAAGGAAGGGGAAGTTGGAGAGCTTGTCTTTACCACCATTACCAAGGAAGGCTTGCCACTCATTCGCTATCGTACCAGAGATTTAACCAGTATCAACTATGAGAAATGTGAATGTGGAAGAACCTTAGCCCGTATTTCAAGATTCAAGGGACGTTCCGATGATATGTTAATTATTCGTGGCGTTAATATATTCCCTTCACAGGTAGAGGCTGCATTGCTTGAGCTGGGCGAAACGAGCCCTCACTATCTTATGATTGTAGATCGAATCAATAATCTAGATGTTTTAGAGGTTCAAGTGGAGGTAGAAGAACGCTTCTTTTCTGATGAAATAAAGCAACTGGAGGGTCTTACCAAGAAAATTGCCCATGCTCTTCAGACTGCTCTTGGTTTATCGGTAAAGGTTAAGTTGGTTGAGCCTAGAACAATTGAGCGAAGCCAGGGGAAAGCTAAGAGAGTAATAGATCGAAGAAAATTGATATAGGTTAATTGGTTTTATAATCACTATTTTTTATTAATTATCATCTCATAATTATTGGTGTATCATCATTTATTATAGTAAAGAAGAGGAGGGGGATAATGCTAATTAAACAGCTATCAGTTTTTATTGAAAACAGAAAAGGCAGATTAGAACGAGTTACGGAAACACTATGTAAGCATAATATTAATATCTTATCCTTTAGTCTTGCAGATACCTCAGAATATGGCCTACTTAGAATGATTGTGTCCGATCCAGAATTTGGGAAAAAAGTTCTAAAGGAAGAGGGGTTTTCTGCAAAACTAACAGATGTAATTGCGGTTAAGATAGCCCAAAAACCGGGAACACTCCATGATGTTCTTAAGCTTCTTTTCGAAGCAGAGTTAAGTGTGGAATATATGTATACCCTATCGACTGCAGGAAAGAACACCTCAATCATCATGAAGCTCTCTGATTTAGAAACTGCATTGGCAACTTTGGATAAGCATGGATATCAGGTTTGTACCGCAAGTGAGGCCTATGAAAATAATGATTTTGTCGACAAATAATGTTTGACATAGGTACTAAAGAGTGTTATGATTACTGTGTTGTTGCAAATATCAACAACCTATATTATTTTTTTGGAGGAATTATACATGAACAAAGGTACAGTTAAGTGGTTTAACAACCAAAAAGGCTTCGGATTTATCTCTGATGAAGCTGGTAACGATGTATTCGTACATTACACAGGTCTTAACATGGACGGTTTCAAGTCTTTAGAGGAAGGCCAAGAAGTTGAGTTTGAAGTAGTTCAGGGAGCT
This sequence comes from Clostridiales bacterium, assembly GCA_012519195.1. Lineage (GTDB taxonomy): Bacteria > Bacillota > Clostridia > Lachnospirales > Lachnospiraceae > Mobilitalea. Next base: position 4,737 of record JAAYQP010000298.1, read on the forward strand.
AAGGGTCCTCAGGCAACAAACGTAACTAGAATATAATCAATATTAGGGTTTACAGTGTACCTTTTTCTGTTATATAGATTTTGTTATAAAATAGATATAAAGAAATAAGCTATATTGTTACGAAATTGATTAAAGGTTATCCTTAAGGAGCAATCCTTAAGGATAACCTTTTTTTAGTGACTATCTAGCATAATTCATGATATCCGTTTAATTTTGATAATAGCTTATGAATTGGGTTAAAAAGTACCAAGGTAATAATGAAATTACTGATTCCGTGGACGATATCAAAAGGGATACCACTTACCCAGTAGGCGATACCGGAGGGGATGCCGCCTGTTAGAAAGTAGGGGATGGAGCAAAGGGCTCCAAAGCCCAGTCCATAGGCTCCGGATACCACAGCCCATAAAAATGGAGAACGTTTATTTTGAAATAGCATGGTTACAACAAAAAGAACTGTCCACACATAAAGGTAATTAATCCACCAAGGGCCAAAACCATAGAAAAAACCCTCTAGAATAACAAAGATATAGATGATATAGAGAGCCTGATAACCGAACACAAGAGTAAATAATATGATAAGCAGGCTTACAAGCTCGATATTTGGCAAGGGAAGTAAACCCATTGCAACTTGAAGTGCAAATAGGATGGCACTCATCATGCCTATGATAACAATATTTCGAATCTTCATCTTAGGCTCCATTCTATACTTATCCATATGAGGATTAGTAACCGATAGTAAGGGTGATTTCGTAATGATCCCCATCTGCAATTGCGATCTCATCCACTCCGTAGAAGATCTCTTCTCCGCTCTTGGTGATACACCACCATTCTTCCTTAGAACTATCTGCTACACGATTATTTACTTCTGTAATATATAGACCGTATTCGCTCTCTGTTCCCTTGATTAGGTTCGCTTCTTCCAAGGCCTGACGAAGATATTCTGCGTCTGTATCTAGTACGAACTCTTCTGGTTCCTCTTCTGGAATTATCACTTCAACCGTAATTTCCTTATCGCCTTTCTCTGCTTCCGGTTTCAATTGATGATACAATAATGCCATAATTGCAATAACAGCAAGGAGAACAAGCGTTGCTATTATTGGCTTAAAATTCTTTTTCATATTTCTATTCCTTCCTTTCTTTTATCAATGCAATAGATCATTGTGAAACTGTATGATTTCATGAATTCATATAGCATAGATAAGTAATAAAAAAGCCCTTCTCCACAATGGAAAAAGGACAATAAAAGAATCTGATATTCAGATATTCATTGTACCCTTGTCCAATACTCGTGGATCCTTGGTACTGGTTATAAGCAGGTCTTCTGACTTATGGATCATCGTACACTTCAGAATCTTCCCAGTTCTCTTTGCAATAGGAAATTGCCAAGAGTATACCAGTGATTATACTAAGGTTGAGCCTTGTTGAAGAGTACTCCCCAATTACAGCGGCGAGTCCGTACAGGAATTTAACCTGTTTCCCTATTATGTCAGATACCTAAGGGTAATCTGACCACTTGTAACCAAATTATTTAATTATAAATTCAACATGCGATTGATACAGGCATTTTTGAATAGTAAAAGTATAGCATTGAAAAATTATCATGTCAATCAATAGTGGTTGATGTTTACTGACATTTCGATAAACCTCAATTGAAAAAGTAAATTCTACCCTTACCTGCTTTAGAGGTAGAAGTAAGTTTTTCAAATGTATGGGTGTAAGTTGCTCTTTCAA
>JAAYQP010000299.1 GCA_012519195.1 Clostridiales bacterium
TCCCGGCTATGCCATCTATCCCATCCATAAAATTATATAAGTTAATTAGCCACACTATCCCCACTGCAGCTATTACACTTCCAGCCCACCCCAACTGAATAGTAGTAAAACCCAGCTCCATCTGGGTAAATCCACCCAACCAGTACAGAGCCCAGAAAGCTGCCAGGAAATGTACTGCTAATCTCCAAGGAGGGCTAACACTTTTTTTATCATCCGCCCAGCCAACGGCAGCAATTAAAAGTCCCCCACCCACCAATGCGATAGCTGCATTTATGGAGATTAACCCAAGAATAGCTATAAATACCACGGCTAAAACAAAAGTAGCTACTATCGCCAGTCCTCCCCCTCGGGGAGTAACTATCGAATGTGAGCTACGTTCATTAGGAATGTCTAAGATGCGCTGCTTTATGGCATATTGCCTAACTAGATAAGTGAATAAACAGGATAGTGGTAATGAGCCTGCAACAAGGATAATAAAAAATGGACTCTTCATCAGATTTAAGCTCCCTACAAATCTATATAATACCAGATCGTTTTAACGCACCTATTTCATGTTCAATACCCTCTTTAAAGCTAATTGGAGAGAAACCCAACTCCTTCTCTGCTTCATCGTATTTGAAAACCTTGTCTTCCCGAAGCCTTTGAATCCTCTCTACATTTATTAATCCGTTGGGTATAAGTTCTCCCACATGCCCCGCGGCTAGCGCTAATAAATAAGGTATGTTAATAAACAACCGTCTTTTATTAATATTATCAGCTATTAGGCACATCATTTCTCTTAAGCTTATCGGATTTTGCCCTGCTACATTATAAGCCTTTTTCATCGAAACCGGATTCATATAGGCAGCAGCTATAACCTCGGCTAGATCTTTTGCATATATCGGCTGCATCAGTCCGTAACCTTTCCCTATTACCGGAACTATGGGGTATTTGTTAACTATCTTCACTAACTTATGTATGTTTTTATCCTGGTGATTCCCATATATCATAGTAGGCCTAATGATAGTATAATCCAGCCCGCAACCTAGAATTATCGTTTCTAGCTTTTTATACTCCTCCGAATATTGTTGATATTTGCTAAATATCCCCGTAGTAGTTACGATCACTATTCTATTAATACCACTAACCTTACACGCTGCAATGATTTCAGGGGCTGAACGAATATTAACCAAGTGGATTACACCTTCGACGCCTGCGAATGCTCTAACTAAAGACTGTACATCCGAAACATCTCCTTTAACAAACTCTACATTAGTATCTGTGACCCAGGAAATGTCACTGTGTTCTCTTATTAAACAGCGAATATTGCCACTATAGCCTGCTTCACGTAAGGCCGTAATTAAAAAACGACCCGTTAAGCCTGTTATGCCTGTAATTAGTAACATCAGCAGCTCCTCATCCCTAATTCCCATGTTTCTGCAATGCTTCTTCATAAACCTCAACGGTTTCCTTCAGCATCCGCTCAAAAGTAAACTTATCGATAAACCGCTGGTAACCAGCCATACCCATTTGTAGCCTCAATTGTGAATTATCAATAAGCGTTTCCAGTCTATCCTTAAGAGTATCTGCATCATCGCGAGGAACTAGATAACCAGTGATTCCCTCTTCAACTAATTCACTTACGCCTCCAACATCGGACGCAATAACCGGCAATCCTGCACGCATAGCTTCTATAATACTGCGAGGCAAACCTTCCCATTTGGAGGTCAAAACGAACGCATCTACCCTATTTAGTAACTCGGGTACATCCTCGCGAGCACCTAAAAAGCAAACCTTGTTTTCGATGCCCAATTCCACAGATAGTTTTTTTGCTTTATCAAGCAACTCGCCGTCACCAACGAAAGTAAAAATATAACCGTTTGTTGAATTAAGTCGACTTATTGTCCTTAATAACAACTCATGATCTTTTGGTTGTGTAAATCTAGCTACCATAAGAAATTCTACTTGATTGTTTTTTTTATATAGGTTCTCCGCGACTATGTTTTTTAATAATGGCATTCCATTATGAATAGTTATTATTTTGTCGCTGGAAGTAACACCGTAGTGCAAAGCAAGTCTTCGGTCATAATCAGACACACAAATGATTCGTTTGGCCCATTTTGCTGCAAGCCTTTCAGCAAAGATATAGATTTTCCGTTTAGTGGGAGGCACACCTTCAGTAAAAGCCCAACCATGAGCTGTGAATATCACTGGAACTCCACAAATCTTAGCTGACAATCTGCCTAAAATGCCGGCTTTACTGGAATGAGTACTGATTAGATCAGGCTGAAGGGAGTGTATTAGATCAACCAATTCTCGGACTGCGGAGACATCTTTCCAAAATGAAATAGGTCTTACTAACGAGGGAACAACGTGAACCTCTATTCCCTCGTTAGATAGGTTATCAACTAACGGGCCATAAACCCCTACAGCAACATGAATGTCGAAATCTTCTTTTAAGTTCTCACAGAGATGTCTGATATGGGTCTGTGCTCCTCCCAATATCCCTTGCGTAATAATGTATAAGATCCGATACCGATTACGTCGATTGTTCATAAAACGATCTTCCCTAACTTAATAATATCTTCTCGTAAATACCATCGGAATTAGATGCTTCAGATCTAAATGAATACGGTCATTGTTATAAAATCGGGTGATCTAAACCATCCTACCTTAAAGGTCTATCTCCTTCACCCATTCCCAATTCTCCCTAGCCCATTCTACCGACCTTTTCAACCCTTCTTCTAAACCAACCGTTGGTTCCCAGCCAAGAAGATGTTTAGCTTTACTTACATCAGCCCAGGTGGCAAATATATCGGCTTTATGAAATTCCTTATACACCTTCTCAGCTTTCTTTCCGGTATACTCTTCAATTAGCTCAATCGCTGTCGATAGTTTATCAGGGTGGTTATTGCCCAAATTTATTACTTCATAACCCAGCGGCTTAA
>JAAYQP010000300.1 GCA_012519195.1 Clostridiales bacterium
GATTACGACATCTGCCAATTCGATATGTGTTTTCACTTCACTTAAGCGGTCTCCTGCATAGCCTGGATCCTCTAATTGATCCTCATACAGATGACAACCTTTGGAGTAATACACCTTGGCATTCGTAGCTTCCTCTCGAATCGCTTCCAAGATGGTATGGTATTGATTGGCCGTTCCATGATAGTTTCCTTCCAAAGCAATCATTGAATTGGCATTCGGTCCCATAACAGCAATCGTTCTTAGCTTTGATTTATCCAAAGGAAGAAGACCGTTGTTCTTTAATAGAACCAGCGATTTACGGACTACATCCTCATTCAAAGCACGATGCTCTTTACAATCTACAACATCGTAAGGAATATCATCGAAAGGAGTCTTTTCATCAAACATTCCCAACTTCATTCGGGTGGTTAAGAGCCTCCTTGCAGATGATCGGATCTGATCCTCCGTGATTTTTCCTTCCTGCAGAGTCTTAAGAAGATAAGCATACATATTGCCACAGTTAAGATCGCAACCATTATTTAAAGCCAATGCTACAGATTCTGTCGGAGTACTGGTTATCTTATGATATAAATGAAAATCAGAAATCGCTCCGCAATCCGAAGTGATATACCCATCAAAGCCCCACTCTTCTCTTAATAAGTCCAATAAGAGAGTCTTGCTTCCACAGCAGGGTTCCCCATTCGTTCGATTGTAGGCACCCATGACACCTTCCACACCACAGTCCACGAGAGCTTTAAAAGCCGGTAGATAGGTTTCTTCCATATCTTGCTTTGATGCAACTGCATTAAACTCATGTCGATTTTTTTCCGGTCCACTATGCACCGCAAAATGCTTTGCACAGGCGGCAGATTTTAGATATTTCTCATCCTTTCCCTGCAATCCTTTTACAAAGGCAACCCCCATCTTAGCGGTCAAATATGGATCTTCTCCATAGGTCTCCTGTCCTCTTCCCCATCTGGGATCCCGAAAGATATTAACATTCGGGGACCAATAGGTTAGGCCTTTATAAGCGCCATAATCCCCCTGCTTTTGATATGCATTGAACTTGGCGCGTCCCTCTGTCGATATCACATCTGCAACCTTTTCGATTAGATCATCATCAAAAGTGGCGGCCAAGCCAATTGCCTGGGGAAACACGGTTGCCATTCCGGCACGGGCAACTCCATGAAGGGCTTCATTCCACCAATTATAGAATGGGATACCAAGTCTCTCAATTTTTGCACTGTCATATAGCAATTGAGAAGCACATTCCTCCACTGTCATCTGTGCGACCATGTCCTTTGCTCGCTCTTTAAAATCAATCGTCTCATCTTGGAATTTATATTTCTTCTCCATGCATTTCCTCTCCATCAAACTTCTATTTGTTTATTTACTATACAATATCTATTATACCAGCAAGTATTATTATAAACAAGAATGGGTTGTTCAAAACTATTACTTCGTTTTGCAACAACCCGATCATGCAGTTTAAACCTGATTATAATTAAATTCTTAGGAAAGATAATGCTGTATTATTTGATTAAATTCCCATCAATATAAACTTGTTCCAAGTTAAAGTCAGGAGAAACCACTAGAAAATCTGCTCTCTTTCCAATAGCGATTTCACCAACTTCCTCTTCCATATGAATTGCCTTTGCAGGAATAAGAGTAGCGCTAAGGATTGCTTTCTCTTTCTCAATACCAAAGCTGATTAGATTTTTCACTTCCTCGAAGACATTCGTTGTTGAACCGGCAATCGTACCATTTTCTAAGGTTGCCTTTCTATCTTTAACAAAGACCTTAAGGCCACCTAACTCATATTCACCTTCACCCAAACCAGCTGCACTCATTGAATCAGAGACTACTACGATTCGTTCACCAGCTAGACGGAACATTAATCGAATTACCGCAGGGTGAATGTGGATTCCGTCACAGATCATTTCTGCATATACTGGATAATCCGATACCATACCAACGATACCAGGTTCTCTGTGATGCAATCCATTCATAGCATTAAATAAATGGGTGACATGGGTAACCCCAGCTTCCACAGCTTCACAGGCAGTGTCATAATTGGCACTGGTATGGGCTAAAGAAATCACCTTCGTTTTACTGTATTTTTTTATAAAATCCATAGCTCCAGGAAGGTTTGGATCAATATCAACCATTTTAATATTATTTCCTGATAATGCATCCCACTCTTCAAATTCTACTTGATTTGGAGGTAGTAAGAAATTCTCATCATGACAGCCCTTCCTGTCTGCTCCTAGATAGGGGCCTTCCATATTTATACCAAGAATACGGGCACCAGGGTATTCTTCCTCTATCCCTTGGCGTATATTACGCATGATCCCCTTCGTAAATTCCTTTTCCATGGTCATAGATGTGGCAAGGATGGAAGTAATTCCACTCTTTGCATAGGACATGCACATCTTTTTCATTTCCTCAGGCTTTGCAGTAGAAAAGTCAAAACCTTCTCTTCCGTGGGTGTGAAGATCAATAAATCCTGGTAAAAGCATTTTTCCACTAAGATCTACATAATCATCTCCCTGAAGCTGCTCACCGATCTGTGTAATACGACCATCTTCAAAGGCTACATCAAGTTTTCTAAAACCCTTCTCATAGAATACATCTGCATTTTTTAATATCACTTCGATACCTCCTTCTATCAGTATAATCTATCTTCATCATATACTATATTTTCATTCATGTAAATAATATGAATCACTGGTAATAATAAAAAAGTAGAAATTCATCATAAATTAATAGAAAAATACTCCCCACAACACTACTTCGTTATCTACTTGTTTTGGGGAGTATTATTTTACTTACTGTTCCTTCATTTCCATCTCATTCTTTATATTTTTCATTGCAACAGAAAGCATTAGCTTGATCCGATTCAACTGATTTACACTGGATATTCCAGGATCATAATCGATCGGAATAATATTAGCATCTGGATATCGTTCCTTTAATGGCTTTATCATACCTTTTCCGGTAATATGGTTCGGAAGACAAGCAAGAGGTTGGACACAGATAACATTATTGGTTCCCTGCTAAATAAATTCCAACATTTCTGCTGTCACTAGCCATCCTTCCCCTGTCTGATTCCCTAAGGAAAGTATTTGGGAAGCCATCTGTGCCAGTTCTTCAATCGGTGTGGGAGGAGAAAAGCGTCTACTCTTTCCTAATTCTTTCCGAATCGTTTTACGGAAGCTCTGGATATAGCTTGTAGCAATATCACTTAATTGCTTATTTAATTTCTTCCCCGCAAGATATCGGAATCGGAACCGTGCATTATAAGTAGAATATAAGAAATAATCCATAAGATCAGGTACAACGGCTTCAGCTCCTCCCTCTTCTATAATATTTACAATGTCGTTATTGGCGGTAGGATGATATTTCACCAGGATTTCTCCCACAATACCTACCTTGGGTTTTTTCTTCTCCTGTAATTCTAGGTGATCAAAATCTCTGATAATTCCTGAAACAGTTCGTCGAAACCGCCTCATACTACCACTGCTAATGGTCTCCTTTGCAATTTCCTTCCATTTTTCATAGAGCAAATCGGCAGAACCCGCAAAGATCTCATAAGGTCTTATCCGATAGAGAACCCTCATGAAAAGATCCCCCAAAATAATTGCCATAATACTGCGATTAATAAGCCCAAGGGATAGCTTAAATCCCGGTTGCTTTTCCAATCCAACGGTATTAAGTGAGATAATCGGTACCTCAGGAAACCCTGCCTGCTGAAGTCCTAATTTTAAAAATGCAAGATAATTGGTTGCCCGGCATCCACCTCCGCTCTGCGTAATTATTACCGAAGTTTTGCTAACATCATATTTACCAGATTTCAATGC
>JAAYQP010000301.1 GCA_012519195.1 Clostridiales bacterium
CCTGACAAAGAAAGAAATCGAGACTATGTGGACGCTAGCAAGCAATCCCAATAAGGTCTTTACTAGAGATAATTTGCTCGATAGTTTATGGGGCTTCGATTACTTTGGTGACAGTAGAACGGTAGATTCACATATTAAGCGACTTCGTGCGAAACTGGATACCGTAGAACATCCTTCTTGGTCAATCAAGACGATTTGGGGAGTTGGATACAAATTTGAAATTGAGGAGCAATAGCAGGTTAATGCCTGTTATTTGGCTATGTTTGGAAAGGGCTGCAGCAGCTTTGCTACAGACCTTTTCTATTGATTGTATTTAGGATTTTGGAGGTTCTTATGGCAAAGGATAATAAGGTACGAATCTATAATCGCTTATTTTATAAACTATATGCAAATTACGCCATTATGCTTTTAGTAACTGCTGTTCTAATCTGTTTGATCTTCATGAAGCTTTATTATGATACAACCATGGAAAATCATAGAGATCAATTGGTTAAGCAGGCCTATAAAGTTTCCGAGCGGATGACAGAATTTATCGAATATGGCCGTACGGAGGATTTCCTAGAATACTTAAATACTCTGATTGAAATCAATGATATGGATGTTTGGACAGTTTCAAATCCGGCTTCCACCAATCCAATGAATGAAAGCCTAGCAACCAATTCCTATGAAGAATTTCTGGATTCAGAGATCTATGCCGATTATGCTGAAATCCTCCAAAGCGCTTTTTCGAATCAAATGGATAATCAAACCCGCTATGATGAGATTTATCAAACACAAACCATTACGGTAGCAGTTCCTGTCTATGGGGTGAACCGGGGGGTTGTTGGAGCTGTTTTGCTTAAATCTCCGGTGGAAGGGCAAAGGGCGATTATATCCAGCAGCTTAAGCCTGATCGTATTTAGTAGTATCGTAGCATTAGGCATCTCTTTCCTTATTGTGATTGTATTTGCAACAGAATTGTCGATACCGATCTCTAGAATGCGGGTAACGGCTTTGGAGCTGGCAGCCGGTAAGTATAGGACAAAGACCGGAATTAAGCGGAAGGATGAAATCGGAGACTTGGCAAAAACAATTGATATCTTATCTGAGAAATTATTGGAAAATGAAATCCAAAGAAAGAATCTAGAACAGATGCGTCTTGATTTCTTTGCTAATGTTTCCCATGAATTAAGAACACCAATTACGGTCTTGAGAGGCTATACAGAGACCCTGGTAGATGGTGTAGTGACAGATGAAGAAAAGGTTGCTCAGTACTATGAACGTATGCTTTCCGAATGCAAAAGTATGGAGCGTCTCGTTGGAGACCTACTAGTATTATCAAAAATGCAAAATCCGGATTTCGTAATTGAAAAGGAACCGGTGAATTTAATCCAAGTATTCGATGACATTATACGAAGTGCAAATGCAATTGCAGAAAAGAAAAATATTACGATTGACTTTAAAAAGGATCATCCGATGTATATGATACTCGGTGACTATGATAGACTTCGTCAGATGTTTATGGTAATTTTGGATAACGCAATAAAGTTTTCCAAGGAAAATAAAACAGTTTACATAAATATTATGACCAAGGATAAAATAATAGTATCTATACGAGATGAAGGCATAGGAATTGAAGCTGCTGATCTAGAACATATTTTTGAAAAGTTCTATAAATCAAGTTTGCGACAGAATGCCAATGGTACCGGACTTGGACTAGCTATAGCTAAACAGATTGCATTAAAGCATGAAGGAAATATTTTAGTAAATTCACAGCCCGGCGTAGGAAGTGAATTCATATTCTCTTTCCCCATTTATAAGATTGAAAAATAGAAAACAGATAGAAATGAGTAAGAAATAGTATAATGTTCCAAGCTAAAAAAAGATAAAAACCTTGAAAAATAGTAGAAAATACACTATAATAAGATTACAATATTTCCTGAGATGTTCGATACTCCTGTAATTTTGAACCTACATGAGGTAATACGGGATTCCTACATCTGTGAGTGGATGCCAGGCCGCCATTAGCAGCGGAAGGCAGAAGCTAACATGCGGTTACCCACCTAGCTTAGCTAGGAGTCAAAATACAGGAACCGGCATTTTGGGGTAATACGAAAGAGGAAGGCGGCCACAGGCCGCTTTTTTTACCATTGGAGGTAGAAGATGAAGCATGGATTTATTCGGGTGGCAGCTGCAACACCAGTGATTAAGGTGGCAGACTGTAAACATAATGCGAACCGTATCATCGATATGATCGACAAGGCCAAGTTACAGGAAGTAAATTTATTGGTATTTCCTGAACTGTCCATAACGGGGTATACCTGTGGTGATCTCTTTCTCCAGGATACTCTTCTTAATAGAGCCCAAGATGAGATCAATAGAATAAAAGAATATACGAGAGATTTAGAATTGGTAGTCGTAGTTGGATTTCCTTATCGAATGAATGGGAAATTATATAATACAGCTGCCGTTATTCAGGCAGGTAAAGTACTTGGGCTGATACCTAAGTTAAATATACCAAACTATACTGAATTCTATGAGCTACGACATTTTACCCCCGGATTTGCAGAGCCTATTCCAGTAAATTTCCTTGGAGAGGAGATTTATTTTGGATCCAGGCTTTTATTCCAATGTAGTAATTTACCGGAATTTATCTTTGGAGTCGAAATATGTGAAGATCTTTGGGTTCCCTATCCACCCAGTACAGCCCATTGTACAGCAGGTGCACTTCTTATTGCCAATCTCTCAGCTAGTAATGAAACTGCCGGTAAGGATACCTATCGAAGAGACCTAATCAATAGTCAATCAGCTAGATTGGTCTGTGGCTATATCTATGCCGATGCAGGAGATGGAGAATCCTCTACGGACCTTGTATTTGCAGGTCATAATCTGATTGCTGAGAATGGGACAATCCTTGCTCAAACTAAGGCCTTTCAAAATGATCTTATCTTTAGTGAAATTGATTTGAGAAGACTAATAAATGAACGTAGACGAATGAATACCTATGCTGGGCAGAACCCGGCAGAGTACCGAGTTGTGCCATTTTCATTAGGGCTAGGGGAGGCTATTCTTCCAGAGCTCTCATTAAGCAGAAGGATTGATCCATCACCTTTCATTCCATCAGACAAAGCATCTAGGGACCAACGATGCAAAGATATTATTAATATCCAAGCAGCCGGTTTAAAAACAAGAATTTCCCATATAGGGACCAAGGTTGCTGTGATCGGATTAAGTGGTGGTTTAGATTCTACGCTTGCTTTACTAATAACGAATAAAGCCTTTGAAATAATGGGATTAGATAAAAAAGGTATCCTAGCTGTAACGATGCCTTGTTTTGGTACAACAGACCGAACCTATCGGAATGCACTTGCCCTAGCTAAATGTCTGGGGATAACTCTAAAGGAAATTCCGATTCGTGAAGCTGTAGAACTACATTTTCGAGATATCGGACAAGATGCCGACATCCATGATATAACCTATGAAAATAGTCAGGCCAGAGAACGAACACAGATTCTTATGGATCTAGCTAATAAGTATAATGGAATCGTGATAGGAACCGGAGATCTTTCGGAACTGGCGCTTGGATGGGCTACCTATAATGGGGATCATATGTCTATGTATGCAGTTAATTCTTCCATACCGAAGACTTTGATCTCTCATCTGGTTTCCTATTTTTCAGAAGTTTCCAAGGATGAAGAATTAAAAGCAGTCCTTATGGATATCCTAGATACTCCTGTAAGTCCAGAGCTTCTTCCGCCAACAGAAGGAAAGATATCTCAGAAAACGGAAGATATCGTCGGGCCCTATGAGTTACATGATTTTTTCCTATATTATATTGTTCGATATGGGTTTGAACCGTCTAAGGTATATCATTTAGCAAAAATAGCATTTGCGGATATCTATCAAAATGATGTAATATTACATTGGCTAAAGACTTTCTATAGAAGATTCTTTTCCCAGCAATATAAACGCTCCTGTCTTCCGGATGGACCGAAGGTAGGAAGTGTTTCTCTATCTCCTCGAGGTGATTGGAGGATGCCAAGCGATGCCTCAGCAACTCTTTGGTTGGAGGAGCTTAATAAATTGAAATAGAAGTATTAATTCATTGTTTTTGTTTATAAAAATATCCTAAAGATAATAGGGGGAATAACCATGGCATTAAATATTATTACAGATTCGGCTTCGGATTCACCAAGATGGGTTAAAGAAAAGTATCAGTTACATGTCATTCCAACGCCGGTTGTAATTGATGAGAAGGACTATTTTGATGGAGATACTATAATACCGGAAGAGTTTTATGATATTCTTCGTTTAGGAAAAGATATCAAAACCTATCATATTAATTCCCAAATGTTTTATGATAACTTTTTACCCTACGCAGAAAAGGGAGATGAAGTGATTTATATCTGCTTTTCCACGGGAATAGCAGGTACATACAATGCAGCAAATATTGCTAAAAATGAGCTTTTGGAGAAATATCCAGATTTTGATCTTACGATTATTGATTCCAAATGTGCATCCCTAGGTTTTGGCTTGGCTACCTATTATGCACTTAAGATGCAAGAAAATGGGGCTAGTAAGCAGGAGATTATTGATGGAATTAAATGGCACTGTGAGCATATGGAACATATCTTTACCGTGAATACTCTGGAATATCTGCTAAAGGGTGGAAGACTTAGCAAAACTTCAGCAATTGCTGGTGGTCTTCTGGATATTAAGCCGATTATCCAGGTAAATAATGATGGGGCCTTAGAATCCATCGGAAAAGTTAGAGGTCGCCATAAATCCTTAAAGCGTCTGATCGAAATTGTTGGAGAACGGGGGGCCGATCTTGAGAATCAATGCATCGGTATTGCCCATGGAGATGATGCAGAGACGATGGAGTTTGTGAAGGAGCAATTAAGTAAGACCTATCATTGCAAGTCCTTTATGGAGAATTATGTTGGCTGTGCTATTGGTGCCCATACTGGCCCAGGAATCATTGGTATCATGTTCCTAAATGAAGAATCACCCTATAAAAAATATCTCTAATCCTTCATAGTATTTTTCTTTCTATATAACGATTTAAATACACAATTTAAGTACACAAAGAGGCTGCTGCAAACGCACGAATATTATTGGGTATTACTATAAGGAAACCCATACATACTCATGGATACGTCTTGCAACAGCTTCTTTCATAGAAGGTGCTATGTAAGTGATTTAAGGTGTAGGTGTTGGCGTAATCTTTGCTTTATCTAATGCAGCCTTAATTGCTTCAAGCAATAGAGTCTGGGTATATTTACTGTCCTCCTGTAGGGTTATCTGATCGATCGGCACATCCTCATAGAGTTGCGTTCTAATCGCTTCTAAAGAGGGTTCAATCAATGGATACATAGTTGTAATGGTATCATCAATATTGATTAGTCGAACCGAATTAATATGATCTCTGTCTACCACTACCTCTAGATTGACTGCTGTGTCATTTAAAGGGATGGAGGAAGTCCATACGCCTGCCCGATATAGATTGGTATTCTCAGATATGGTCTCTTCTTTTTTATCTGGCCAGAACATGAAGATCAGTAAAAGGATGAGCAGAATACCTAAGGCAGCAAATATTACCGTATATATGATTTCTTTTAAGTGGATAACGACTATCTTTGTCTTTGCCATTTCTATCCTCCAGAGCATATTTGCTTCACTGTCTTAATCTTATTATATATTATTAAACATTAGATTGTTTTATGCAGATAAAATCCAAGGTCGGAGGGATATTTTATGTCCTTACAATTATTCTTAGGAAGTGCTGGTTCAGGCAAATCCTATCAACTATACCGCGAGGTTATTGAACAATCAAAACTAAATAAAGATACCAATTATCTGGTTATAGTTCCGGAGCAATTTACCCTTCAGACACAGAAGGATATCGTTACTATGCACCCGCAACATGGCGTTATGAATGTGGATATCCTAAGTTTCCTGCGTTTTGCTTTTCGAATCTTTGATGAAGTGGGAGGAAATGACTACCCGATTCTGGAGGATACGGGTAAAAGTATGATTCTACGTAAGGTTGTGGCCGAGAAGAAAAAGGAACTGATCCTATTTGGCTCCAATGTAAGAAAACCAGGTTTTATTGGTGAACTCAAATCTCTCTTGTCGGAGCTATTTCAGTATAATATTCAAGCGGAAGACTTTGATAAAATGCAAGAAATCGCTCGGAAAAAGCCGGTATTAAAAGCCAAGCTGACGGATATCTTGACAATCTATCATGGCTTTCAGAATTTCATGAAGGAAAGATACATCACTGCAGAGGAAGTTTATGTAGTTTTGAATAAGATTCTTGATCAATCGGAATGGTTGAAGAACAGTGTGATCTGCCTAGACGGTTTTACCGGATTTACGCCATGTCAGTATCAGCTTCTTGCTAAGATGATGACTTATGCGAAAAAGGTCATGGTTACTGTCACAATAGATCCTTCAGAATCCTTGGATACAAAGGCTATGGATCATCAATTGTTTAGCCTAAGTAGGAAAACAATTGATAAGCTTTATCAGCTTGCAAGGGAAAGTAAGGTTCCAATCGAAGAGCCAATCTATGCAGAGGATCGGAATAAATCAAAGGTACCCTATCGATTTTTGAATTCTCCTTCTTTAGCCTCTTTGGAGCATAATCTTTTCCGTTATCCCTATACACGCTATGAAAAAGAGCCAGAAAACATATCGATCCATGAGACCAAGGATGCAGAAGCAGAAGTTGCCTTCGTATCCAGGGAAATCAGGAAACTTGTAAGAGAGAAAGGATACCGTTATCAAGATTTTGCTGTTGTAACCGGTGATATAGAGAACTTTGGTCGGATCGCAAGACATAGATTTAATCAAGCAGGAATCCCTTGCTTTATTGATTATAAGAAAGACATCTTAACCAACCCTTTCGTCGAGTTACTCCGCTCCGCAATCGCGATTGTATCAGAAGATTATAGTTATGAAAGTGTTTTTCGCTATCTCAAAACAGGTCTGTCCGAGGTGATGGAGGAGGATATCGATCTACTGGAAAATTATATCCTTGCCACTGGGATTCGTGGTAGTAAACGATACCGGGAGCCCTTTACCTACAGTTATCGTAGCAGGGAAAAGGTGGATTTAGAACGAATCAATAGAGCAAGGCTTAAACTGGTAGAAGAAATACAACCTTTATATGAGGTTCTAAAGGATCGGGAGAAGACATTAAAGGATTATACAGTTGCCCTTTACGAATTGGGAGTCCGTCTGCAGATTGAGCAGAAGCTGGATAATTATAGGCAAAAATTTACGGAAAATAATTTACCACTAGCGGCTAAGGAGTTTGAACAGGTTTACCATATTGTTATGGATCTTTATGATC